>NZ_JASEYI010000041.1:0-18678 GCF_035064085.1 Enterobacter sp. R-1.6.2 | reverse complement strand
GAATGGGTTCATGTGCAGCTCCATCAGCAAAAGGGGATGATAAGTTTATCACCACCGACTATTTGCAACAGTGCCGTATTTCGCGCCCCGTGCACTTGGCCCGGTCTTGCCACGGCTATCTCACCTTCCCTGAGGGCACGAACAATCCCATTGCCCTGAAAGTAATCAGCCATTCCCGACAAAACAGTCCACGTGTCTTGGCCGTGAGGATGAATGTGAGCCGCAATTTCCTGCCCGGGATGGACATGCCAAACCACGATAATTGAGTCTCGGGTTTCAAGCACAACGGAACGAATAGGCTCGCCTTCGGACGGCTGAACATACTCGGCTACAGAAAATATTCTCGATTCAACAGTCATCGGAGATCCCTCTTTCACAGTTGTCGTTACGGTCTTCATCGTCGGCATCCTGACGCACGGCGGGCAATTGCTGGAGCAACGCCGGCAGCCATTCCTGTACCGTCTCCCACACCACATCGAGGTTGATGTCGAAATAGCCGTGAGCCATGCGATTACGCATATTGCGCATGCTGCGCCACGGCACGTCGGCATGCGCCTGGGTGAACTCGACGTAGCCATCCATCACCTTTGTGGCCGCCTCGCCGATGACGATCAGGCTCATGATGACGGCCTGCTGGGTGCGCTTGTCGGCCAAGAAGTCGTCCTTGGCCATCCCTTCCACGAAGCTGCGCGCATCGGTTGCGGCCTGCTGAATGTGGTCGAGGTAATCGGGCAGGCGGTTCTCGCTCATATCGGTTGCGCCTCCGCGAGCACCTTGGCCCGGAACTTCGGCGGCAGGTCGCCGGGAGTCAGCAGATCGACGTCAACGCCGAGCAGCGATTTCAGTTCTTCTTCCAAATCGCCCAAGTCCAACAACGTGGCACCGGGCAGCGCATCGACCAACAGGTCGAGGTCGCTGCCATCCCGGTCGGTGCCATGCAGCACCGAGCCGAAGACGCGCGGGTTCGCGGCGCGAAAGCGGCCTACCGCTTCACGCACTGCGCTTCGCTTCATGTCAAGCACAACAGACGGTCGCATGCGCATCCTTTCTTATCGAAACTCGTTGAGATGATATGCAATCAAGAATAGAATTTCAAGAACTCACAAAGTAACGCGGTGGTTAATATCCTGTACCCACGGATTGCCCTTAGCGCTGCCTATATCGGCTAAAGCACTCCGGTAGCTTGATTCACCCCACGGCCACGGCAGGATCTTGGCCGTCGCAAGCGCCAGGGGAAAATCTTCAGCTGCAAGCCTGAGTGATTTCATGTGCGTGTAATCCATCGCCCAGATGATTTTTGTGAAGAAGAACTCGCGCTCGTTCATGTCCGGGCGCGCGTCCTGGCCCTCCGTGCCAACGGCCAGCAAGTAATCGGCCTGAATTGGCAGTATCAGCGCGCGTAGTAAGTCATGGATCGCCGGTTGCGGCAGTCTGCGCGCCAGATTAATTACCCGGTCGAACTTCAGTTTATCCTGCTTGCGCTTGTCGGTCTGCTCCATCAGATTTCATGGCCCCCTTCTTCATGCTCATGCTCATGGGTGTGTTCTTTTCCGGTATGGCTCTGTTCCGCCTGAGACGTCTGCGGCATGGCGTAATCGTCGTAAATGCTGCTGTCAAAGTCGTAGTCTGATGCTTCGGCATAATGCTCGTAATCGGCATACTCCTGCGCGCTCCACTGCTGATCGTCGGCAGCAGCATAATCATGGGCCAGCTCTGCATCATTTTGCTGTGCTTCATGACGCCGCAGGCCAACGGAATCATCCATAGGGTTCTGCTTAAGATGAAAGGCGTCCTCTGCGTTGCTCACCGGCTGATAATCAGTGCCGGTTGTCATGTTATGTTCATCGGGTTTCTGGTTAAACGCCATGCTTTCCCCCGTGGCTTCTGGCAGACCTTTTTCAGCTGATCGGGTTTCTAAACTGGTATCGCGGCCAATATCCTTAAACCTGGCCTCAAGCCCAAAGAAACGGTCAATTTCTGCGGCCGTGGTTTTCGGGCTGTCGCGGCTCACGCTCGATGCCAAAGATTTTTTATCGTCGGTAAAAATTTCCACCTCATGACGCGCACGCGAAATACCAACATAAAAAACGTCCTTAGAAGTGGTAAGCGATTTGGTATCTATGTTGAACAACACGCGATCACAGGTAAGCCCTTGGGATTTGTGGACGGTGGTTGCATAAGCATAGGAAAGATAAGAAGCCTGTTTTTTGTCCAGCTCAACCGTGCGCCCTTTTTTGTCCTCAAGCGTCAGTTTTTCACCCTCCACGGTTTTCACCGTGAAGCGGTCGCCGTTGGCAACGTCCAGCGTTTTATCGTTACGCGTTACCATAACCTTATCGCCCGGCGCCAGTTCGGCGCTGACTGCCTGGTATACAGACAGCTTGGTGTGTGTACGCGGGCTGAAAGCGATCTGCTCACCGCTGCTGCTTTCAACCGTCAATTTGTTGCCCGGCCCGGTATCAAGAACCTGGTAAGACTCGCCCCGCTTCATACCATTTTTGTAATCCTGTTCGGGGATAATGATTTGCCCTTTACTGAAATAACGGCTGTCGCGGCGTTCCGCCTGTGTCGAATCCACGCGGTCAAGTAGCGTGAACGTTTCGCCGGTTCCGGCAAGCCCCAGATTGCCCCGGATGTAGTCATTGAGGGTTTTGCGTGAGGCGTTCGTACCAGAGATTATCAGGGTGGCATCCTGTTGTTCTGAGGACAGAGACAGGTAGCGATCGGCAAGTTGAGCGAGTCGGGGCGCTTCTTCCTTCAGTTCGTTCACGCCGGTGATATTTTTCAGGGCGCGCGCGGCATTACCTTCAGCGGCATACTTAACCGCCTCAAGCAAAACTTCATTCTTCTGTCGCTGAATGTCTTTCATGTAGCTGGTCTGCATATCTGCTTTAATCAGCTGCTCAAAAGGCTTACCGGCTTCTACCGCTTTCGTCTGTGACGTATCCCCCAGGAATACCGCGCGAGCGTTATGCTTCTCGATCACCTCCATCAGCTGTTTCATCTGTCGGGCGGGTATAACCCCGGCTTCATCAATGAATACGACTGATTTTTCATCCAGCTTTTTATCCTTCGCTTTGAGGAAAGCGGCAACGGTGCGGGCCGGTAATCCATCATCTTCAAGCGCTTTTTTCTGTGTCCCATAGGGGGCCAGCGCCGTGACCTTCAGCCCTTGTGACTCCAGCAGCTCTTTAGCGGCCATCGTCATATAGCTTTTACCGGTACCGGCGTAACCATGTGCGGCCACAAACCGATCTTTGCTCGTCACAATTTCTGTAACCGCGCGCATCTGCTCCTTCTTGAGGGTTTTCCCGGCAAGCAGCTGGCCTGCAATCTCTGCGGTCAGCTGTCGCGGCATCTGCCCCCGGCCGCGTGATTCGATAGTCAGAATGGAACGCTCAAGGCGAATACCCTCCACGGTAGTGACGCGGTGGCTGGTCTTTTTAAGCCTGCCGTTTTTAATACCATCATCTACCGCAAAACGGGCTTTATCCGCACGCATCCCGCTATTCGTCAGCGAGTCGATCCACTCTTTGCGCGTCAGAGTTTCGGCCATAACTGAAGCACCGACCTTCAGAGTTGATTGATACCGGGCTTCGCCCTCGATGATGGCGCCCTTCTGTACCGCCTTCAGGTACGCTTTTTCAACATCGGCTATTGTGGCATGGCCCAGCACCTGCTTATTAGCGATTTGAATCAGCTTCTGGCGTTCAAAGCTGGCATCGCGCTCTGACAGCGACTTAACTGCAAACTGGATAGCCCGGTCAGCTTTAACCTCCGGGCTGGTAAAATCCGGGGCCATGTTGCGCGCTATATCAGCCTCCAGAGGTTTACCGTGTCCCTGCCATTCACGGTTATCAAAATCAATGCCGAGCGTTTTGGCGCGGCTGGCCCATTCCTGGTGAATTTCTTCACGGGAATGCTCTGTTTTCTTTTCACGCGTAGCCATCGAGACGCGGCTTTTCGTCTGAGCATCGGCGGTTTCCCGCGTCAGACCCATTGCAGCGAGTCCCTTTTCAATTTGCTCCGACCGGCGGGAAAAAGCGCGAATCTGTTCATCTGAAAAATGGGCCATATCGAACGTGTTATTTTTGCTGTTGTAACGCAGCTCATAACCGGCTTTGGTCAACTCCAACGCCAGCTCCTGTTTGTAAACATCGCCCAGGTGCATTTTGTTACGCATCAGCTCATCATTTTTGAGCGCGCGCCACTGGCCGTCCTCGCGCTGGGTCATGTTCATGACAAAAGCGTGTGTGTGCAAATCAGGATCTAGCGCCCTGGAAGTTTCGTGGCGGAAAGTAGCGACGACAAGGTTATTGGTATTCTGGGTTACTGATTTCCCCTGGCGAGTCGTCCGGGCCTGCGCGAGTTTTTCAGCTTCACGCACAGCAGCGGCAACAGCTTTTTCATGAGCCTCGATAATGGTTTTATCGCCGTGTATCAGCGCCTGCATGGATACCCCTTTAGGCGCTGAAAACGTCAGGTCGTAGCCCAGACGCTCTTTTTTGGCATCACCCACGTGTCGCTGCATATGCGTGAAGGTATCTATCTCTCCGACAAGCAGCTCTTTAAACCGGGCTGATTCAACGTCCCCGGATAAGCCGAGGGCTTCAGCTCCGGTTCCCTGCCAGGACGTGAATGATGAATCCTTACTGTAGTAATCATCCTTTGCATCAGAGTAGTAGCCCACAACGCTAGTGACGTTCTGGCGGGTAATCGTGGTTATATCAAGCATCAGATCTCCCTCAGTTCAATGCCAGGAACAGGGTTTTTGCGATGGTATTTAACGTGTTTAGCCTTGAACTTAGCGACGGGCATATCACCAGGCAACGCCAGATAGCCGGTGAGGTTTGGCAACATTGATATTTCGGTAGGCGTTACGGCACGAACAACTTTAACGTCGCGGCGTTTACGGACAATCCAGGGCTTCTGAGGATCGGATTCTTTACGCTCAACTTCGCCTTCTATCTCACCGAGTGAGCGCGACATTTGATCCAACGTTTCATCACCGAGACGGCTGCCGCCCAGCACGATGTTAGAACGCATGTTAGCCAGAATTGTCTGAGCCATATCCCGACCATAAACCTTAACCAGCTGAGAATAGGTTTGATAGCCAGCATAAACACACAGACCGCTTTTACGCCCTTTGGTCAGTGCATCGTTGAGGTTTGGCAGAAACTGGAGTGATTCCAGCTCGTCAATAAATACATTAATGCGGCTTTCTTTTTCACCCATACCCAGCACGATAGAAAAAATCGAATCCAGCCAGCAGGAAATTAGCGGATTAAGTGACCTTTTCATTTCTTCCTGCCAGGTGATAAACAGGGTTCCCGGCTTTCCATCATCAAGCCAGTCACGCAGGGAAAAATTACCTTCCGGCATTTTCAAATGTGGGGCAAGATTCTTACTGAGAACAAATCGCGCGCTTCCAACTGCTTTTTCAGACCCGGAAAAAATAGCTTCGGCAGGCGTCCCCATTAAAAATTCTTTTAATTTTTTCTGGTCAACGTTACAGGCCCAGTGAATAACTTCTTCCATAGTTACTGTGCTGTATAGGCTGTGAAGTTTTTTCGAAACTTCACTAAAAATAAGACGGCCATAGCCGAACCATTCTTCAGTAGCCATATCAGGGCTTTCCTGAACAATAGAGTTCACTAAACGCTCGTAATCATATGAACGGCGAATTTCATTGAAAAACACCCAGCCTTCAGTGCGTTTATCATAGGCGTTTAAAATAACATCGCCGGGACGATAGAAATTCTTTAAGAACCCCCCATTTGGATCTAAAGCAATATTTTTGCCGCCTCTAATGATGCTCTTAAATAACAGTTCATTGAAAATTGTGGTTTTACCAGTACCGGTTGTACCGGCAATCGAAAAATGCAAGTTCTCAGCGTATGTAGGTATGGGGATATTAGCCACGGTTAACTGGTTGACACCTCTTTCGCGTGTTTTATCAGCGAGTGTTCTGGCGCGAACAAGCTCTGTACCACGATAAATCTTTTTGAATCTTTCGCCTTTAAACACGCGTGATTTATCATAAATGATAAAAGCGATCAGACCGCCAACACCAATAAACCAGCCAGCAATTAAAGCTGACCATAAAGGCCATAGCGAAAAAGTATTCTTAACCAGATACGGAATCAGGTATTTAGCCGTGGATGGATCAATACCGTAGGTAAATTTTGCAACTAGAAACCATACCATCACTGGAGGCAAAGTAATTGCAAATAAAAATGCTAAGCCTCTTTCTCTATCGTCCATTTCAGCGCTCCTTTTTTGGTTCCCAGACTTTGTAGCCGTTACGTTCAACCTCTGCTTTTGCCGCTTTGGTTTTGCCCGGTTCTGCTATCGAGCGCAGGAGGATTAGCGTTTCAATAGCGAGTGATTCATGCAACATCATCTGTCCTGCCGGTGGGAATTTTACGCCAGATAGCGTTTCGGTTATTGCCTTCAGCTCATCGCGCAGTGGGCCAAAATCCGCATCTGAAGCACGGTCAAAAAGATAATCCAGTTTGCGATTTACGTCGCTCAGCCGGTCGGCAACTATTTTCAACCCGGACTCCCGATCACCTGGGCCAGCTTCAATGCAGCGCCGCAGATAATCTGACCGATTACCTCCTGAAACCAGGTCTATATAGGCCAAAAGTTCATCTGATACTTTTGCGGTTATTATTGGCATTCAGTCCTCACATTGTGCATTTCTTAAACAAAAAATTGGGATCTAACAAGCTGAAATCTTAGTATTACCAAAGTAATAAAGCAAACTCATTATAAAACAATGGGTTATTGGGTGTTTTTAATACCTAATTATTACCGAATATTGACGCTATTTATTTTTTTATCTTTTAAATCAGTACGATAGCGTGATTTATCGCGCTGCGTTAGGTGTATAGCAGGTTAAGGAAAAAAAATCATCTTTTTTGGTAGGAGCGACCTCCGTAGGTTAAGGGTCATTTGGCTAAAAAGCGTCCTATTCTTTGATGGTCATGCTTGCATGACCATCTGAGCAACCAAAAACTACAGATAAACTACAGAGAAACTACAGATAAACTACAAAAAACGATTTACCTTAGCGTTGTCAGACTACTAATAGACTACAAGGAAACTACAAAGAAACTACAAAGAAACTACAAAGAAACTACAAATAGACTACTAAAACCGTGGCAGACTACTAATAGACTACAAGAAAACTACAAATAAACTACAAAACTGGATTGACCCCTTCTTACGAGTGTTGTAGAGTCATCTTCATACAACGGAGGGGGTTATGAATAAACCAGCAGATCTGAAACCCCGCAACTTATCGGCTGCTGTCAGATTGCGCCTAAATGAAATCGAGAACTGGCTGGACAGAGGGCTAACGCGGCATGAAATTGCTGAAATCCTCGACAGCGAATACAGCTTTTCGGTAACAGCCAAAGGGCTTGAGATGGCACTGTATAGAACGCGGCAAAACCGAAAAAATGTATTGCACAATACACATGATAAGAGTAGCGCGAAGGGTGCAGCGGAAAGTGTATTGCACAATACACAACCGTCTGAGCCTGAAGCGCAGGAAAGTGAAAAAGCAGAGAGTCCCGGCATTATTGATAAAGAGTTCTTCAATAAAATCGGTGAGGATTTCAACCCTAAGAAGTTCAACAAAAAATTCTGAGGTGATTTATGAAAGTAGCGGTAATTAATTACAGTGGCAGTGTTGGTAAAACATTAATTTCATCTTACCTGTTAGCCCCGCGCCTGACTGGTGCAAAGTTCTATGCGGTAGAGACTATCAACCAGTCTGCTTCCGATCTGGGTATTGAAAATGTGACCAGTTTTAAAGGTGACGACTTCTCACGTTTGATTGAGGATATTGTTTTTGAAGATGCAGGCATTATTGATATTGGCGCGTCAAACGTTGAAGCGTTCCTGATGGCTATGTCTCGCTTTGACAGTGGCGCGAACGAATTTGATAAATATGTAATCCCGGTGACGCCGGATAATAAGGCGATTGATGAAAGCCTGAAAACGGCACACACGTTAAGTAAAGCGGGCGTGAGCAGCAAGAAAATTATCTTTGTTCCAAACCGTATTAGTCCAGACAGTGAAGTAGAAGATGTGCTGGCGCCGGTGTTTGAGTTTGTCAAAGAAACGAAGATTGGCAAAATAAGCAAGAAGGCTGTTATTTATAACAGTGAGGTTTTCGAATATCTGGCGTTTCACCGTATCTCATTCGAAGTATTGACCGCTGAAGATCCAGAAGAATTCAAATCCCGTGCAAAACAAACAACCGATGCTGACGAGCGCAAAAAACTGGCACGCCGTTATACATACATGAAACAGGCGATTCCGGTAAAAGCTAATCTCGATAAAGCATATGCGGCTTTAATGGGAGAATAAAATGGAAAAGCAGCCGGATAAATTAGAAGTTCTGATGGACTGGTTTTTAGGTGACGCGAAGGAAATCACCGCAACTCAGAAAGAAATGACGCAGAAACTTTCTGAGCTTTCGGAAAAGCTGGCAAAAGACACCGAAAGTTTAGGAGAGACGGCAGACTCTTTTAAACGGGCTTTAGTAGAAAACCAGCGTTCAATTAGCCTGGCAATTAGTGATGATGCTAAGGCGCGCGAGGAATTTCTAACTAAATTCCGCCGCGCGCAGGCGTCCAGTGCTGAGACGTTTACCCGTCAGATCCTTTTTATTACAGCTGGCTGCACCATCGTGGGCGCCGCAGTAGGCGCCGCGATAGCGATACTTTTACTGAGATAAAGCAAACCGGGCGTGTCCCGGTTTTTTTGTCAAGCGGAGCGCGGAGGCCGAAGGCCGGAGGCATTAGTGGCCGCCGCCCGCGTAAGCGGGGCGAGACGGGAACCGGCTCGAAGCGCAGCACGGCAGAACGGCCCCGCAGGGGCAATGCCCGTTTTAATTCATCGTGACAGTCGCGCGTGACCATCACGGGGAGAAAAATAATGAATGACCGACAGCGAGAACTGGCCCGTATACGCCAGGCCCGCCGCCGCGCGCGGCTCAAGGAAGAAGGCACAAGCGTGACAGTCACGCTAACAAAACAGGAAGAAGCAATGTTGCAGGAGCTGTGCCGGGTTCGCCGTCCTGGACGAACGCCTTATTCAACGAACGAATTTTTCCAGCTGCTGCTTATCCGCAACTGGCAGCAGTGGCAGGAGCAGAAGGCACAGCTGGGAAAATGCCAGGCTTGCGGAAAGCTGAAAGCGGAGGGGGGGTGCGAGGGTGAACGGAAAGGCGAAACCTTTAACTGCTGGCTTGCCGTCGAAGCCAATGAACTAAATTTGTAGTGTATTGTGCAATACACATTTACACAGAAACAAAAACCACCGGCAATTCCTGGAACCGGATACCTACGGCTATTCCTGGGTGAACGGTACTTTTTGCACCTGGGTGCGCTGAAAAAGCTGAATATGCAGGGTGACGTTCGCGTGCTGTTCTGCTTTGTAGACTGAATGCGCCAGCTATACGCCTGACTGCTTAAACCTGGTAAAGTTCTGCAACCGGCACTGACCGGAAAGCAAGGCAGGGAAGACCTAAGCCAGAAACCTTGACTGCTCCCCGCCCTTCAGGGCGGGGATTGCGGATCATGTTCTTCTCTTTCAGGGATTCAACGCAGACAAGAAAGGCTTTCAATTTCCTATACGTGAACGGCCGCGCAGCGGAAAGAAACAAGCCCGGTCAATCCGGGCTTGTTTCTTTAGGCGGCTCAGAAATCGCCTAAAGGCCCGGCTTGGCCGGGCAGTCAGTGCTATTTAGTTTGTTGCAGCAGCTGGCTTAATTTTGCCGCCAGTGCATACGTCGATTGGAAAGCGCCTTGCAGGCGCTGATTAGGCAGCTGGTTGAACGCTTCGAGGCAGGCGCGCAGCAATAATTCTTTCTGAGATTCGACTTCTTTTTTCAGTTGGGAAGGGGTGGTAACTGTAGTCATGCTTGCTCCTTAGTGAGCCGATATCGGCAATTTTTCGGGTGGCGGTGTTGCCTCCCGATGATTTAATTATCGGTGATTATGCTTTTAAAGTCAATACAGGTACGGAATTTATTTACCTGTTTTTATGCCCGTCAGGGCATGGAAGGCGACCGCGCCGGACTCCACCGGACACCGGCCGCAAATCGCCGGAAACTGCGGGACTGACCGGAGCAACAGGCCAACCCCCCTCCCTGCTAAGCCATAACCCAGCCCGCCGCCACGCAGCTGCCGCACGTCCCCCACGGGGGTGCGCAGTGGGCGCCGCGCGCCTGCGCGCGGGTACGGCGGCCCGCCTGCGGGTCGCGGCGCCGTACTGCGAGTTAGCGGCCGCCGCGCGGCCGGTTACGGGGGACACCGCACAGTCACGGCCAGTGCCCCGCTGAGCTGCACAATCCACGGATAACACAATAGCGCACTGGCAAAGGATGCCGACGCCTGAAGGGCGTGGGCACCCCGAAGGGGCGGGGCGGCCGCTTGCGGCCGGGCGAGTCCGGCGCAGGGTGTGGCCTGCCAAGCGGAGCGCGGAGGCCGAAGGCCGGAGGCGTTAGCGGCCGCTGCCCGCGTAAGCGGGGCGAGACGGGAACCGGCTCGATGCGCAGCACAGCAGAGCGACCCCGAAGGGGTAACGCCCGGTGTGGCATCAGGATTTAGTGCAATGGCAGAACATGAGCTGGAGAGATCACCGGCAAGCAGCAGCAAAGGGGCGGCACAGCCGCCCCGATGGCTGTTTGCCGATACCGGCGATTAATTAGAGCGGTGTTTAATATCCCCCGCGTTGCGGGGGACTAGGTTTCAGCAAGTCATGTTAAATACGTGTCCATCATGTAAACTGAAATCCCCAATAAACAGATCCCGCGCATAGGCTACGATGTCAAAATATCGGGCTACGGATTCCGGAATATCATTCAGTAGACCGCTATCATTCAGGTATTCCTCTGCAAAAGTTTCTTCGTCCTTAGCTTCGCCCATATAGGCATCTCTAAACAGGTCGAAATCAGTGCTATTAAACAGATCAACAAAGGCCACAAACGCCGCTTCGTTACCTTCCTCGCGGGCTTGTTTAAAGCCGTTAATAAAATCCCAGTTGATATGGCACTCTGACGCCATACCAGACGGAATACCCTCCCAATCTTGGAACATAAATTCTGGATCAGCCTCATTTGCGTGTAACTCGCGGCAGCGCTCGTAAAACTCCTCTGAGCTATCAAAATCGGTCAGATCGAGCCAGGCTCCCGCAATGCTTCCGCAGTTGTATTTATGGTAAGTGCCAACATAAACAGAAGGGGTCGTAATATCAGTCATGGTGTACTCCTTAAAGCGCCGATACCGGCAATTTTTCGGGCGGCGGTATTGCCTCCCGATGATTTAATTATCGTTGATTATGCTTTTAAAGTCAATACAGATACGGAATTTATTTACCTGTTTTTATGCCCGTCAGGGCATGGAAGGCGACCGCGCCGGACTCCACCGGACACCGGCCGCAAATCGCCGGAAACTGCGGGACTGACCGGAGCAACAGGCCAACCCCCCTCCCTGCTAAGCCATAACCCAGCCCGCCGCCACGCAGCTGCCGCACGTCCCCCACGGGGGTGCGCAGTGGGCGCCGCGCGCCTGCGCGCGGGTACGGCGGCCCGCCTGCGGGTCGCGGCGCCGTACTGCGAGTTAGCGGCCGCCGCGCGGCCGGTTACGGGGGACACCGCACCGTCACGGCCAGCGCCCCGCTGAGCTGCACAATCCACGGATAACACAATAGCGCACTGGCAAAGGATGCCGACGCCTGAAGGGCGTTGGCACCCCGAAGGGGCGGGGCGGCCGCTTGCGGCCGGGCGAGTCCGGCGCAGGGTGTGGCCTGCCAAGCGGAGCGCGGAGGCCGAAGGCCGGAGGCGTTAGCGGCCGCTGCCCGCGTAAGCGGGGCGAGACGGGAACCGGCTCGATGCGCAGCACAGCAGAGCGGCCCCGAAGGGGTAACGCCCTGTGTGGCATCAGGATTTAGCACAATGTCAGAACATAAACTGGAGAGATCACCGGCAAGCAGCAGCAAAGGGGCGGCACAGCCGCCCCGATGGCTGTTACTTGTCTTTGTCGCGTAGCACTTTGATTAGGCCGGTTACGGCCGTAATCAGAGCGGCCAGCGAGGTGATGATTTGCGGTAGGTTTTCGAGGATGGTAGAGGTCATATAGCACCTGTAGAGAAGTTGGCGGGGTGTCGTTTCCGACGGCCGCACTGTAACCGGGCGAATAAGGCAGGTTGTCAACAGCTTGAGCGAAGCGTCTGTTGACAACCTGCCGCGCCCGGTTTCACTGCGGTCATAGGCGGAACGACCCACGCCAACGGAACGGCTTTATGACCGGGCAGCTGAGATACCGGCGAACCTGGCTGGCGGCTGACGCCAGCCGCCAAGCGCCAGCGCGGAGGGCAAAGCCCGGAGGCCAAGCGGAGCGCGGAGGCCGAAGGCCGGAGGCCGGAGGCGTTAGCGGCCGCTGCCCGCGTAAGCGGGGCGAGACGGGAACCGGCTCGATGCGCAGCACAGCAGAGCGGCCCCGAAGGGGTAACGCCCGGAGTCTGCCGCTGTTTATCTCTCGTTCCATCTGAAATCGGCGGTAAGGCCATTAAAAGGGTCAGTTTATCAGGGAGGCGTTAGCCCCCCATGTTGTTAATCATCAGGCAATATCGTCTTTGTAGCAGGCATAACCGAAGCTAAGCTCTGTTTTCATATAGTGGCGGGCAAAGTCCCAGGCATCGTGGCCGAAGTCCTCATAATCTGCCAGGACGATTTCGCGGGCTTTGTGCCATTGCTGTACGGAAGAAAGCGGCAGAACAGGGCAGGGGTGCGACCAGTCAGTGACGGTGTTGCAGATCATATCTGCCAGACGCTCCAGGGAGCCGTAAACCAGCTCTGTGCGCAGATCCGCCACCATGCGTTGTTTACGCAGTGATGCCAGATAATCAATCTCTTTGGTTATATCAGAATTTAAGCGGGTCTGGTAATCCATGATGTACTCCTTTGCGCGCCGATACCGGCAATTTTGCGGGCGACGGTGTTGCCTCCCGATGATTTAATTATCGGTGATTATGCCCTCAAAGTCAATATAAGTACGGAATATGCATGCATAATTTTATATCTTGCAAAGCGTTCATAGAGTGCCTGAATCGCTTTCTGACAGCCTCAATAAAAAAAGGCGGGGATTCCCGCCTTTTTTCTTACAGCTGCTTACGTGGCTTTTTACGCGTCATATACAACGGTATCGCGCAGTCTACCGCGTACAAAAAGCACGCCAGCGCGCCGCAACCGTACAGAAACGCAAGCGGCTTATTATCGAAGTAGCTGAAAACCCCTGTCGCCGCACACAGGCCCAGAACAGAGACGCAGGCGCAGGTGATCTGCACCAGATCCCTGTATCCCGCACGAACGATAAACCAGGGCAGGGCAAGCGCAGCGGCGCTAATAATTAATGCGAGAGGGACAAAAACGAGATAGTGATACATGTGAACTCCTTGATGGTTGCCGATACCGGCGATTGTTCGGGCGGCGGTATTGCCACCCGATGATTTAATTAGAGGTTTTGCGCGTCCAGGAGATTGACCTGAGCCGGGGTAACGTGAAACTTTTCCCCTTTATGGATCACGTTATGCGGGGCGCTAATTTCATCACTGATAAAGCTAACCGGGTAACGTTTTTTACCGCAAATCCGCTCGCTAAACCATGCCACTTTTGCCGCTGGCCGATCCACTGGATGAACAATCACACCGGCCATGCTGCAACCCGTTGCGGGTTCGTCCAGCGTAATGCTTACCGGGACTGTATCCCGGTAAAAAAACTTAACCGGCGGCACACCTGCCTGCGTAGCGGCTGCGACAACTGCAAGCCCGATAACCGCTATCCGATTAATAAGCATTTTATTCCCCTTACTCATGCTGATATCACCTTGCCAGCTGTTACCAGTTTACGAAATTCACTTTCATGAATTTCACGCCCATGCTCAAGCGTTGAATACACGTTGCCGATAAGCCAGTTACCAGCCGTTTTTGTCTCGGTATACCACCATGCTTCTGTCAGAGTAAGCAGCGGTTCGCTATCCTCGCCCTTCTCATAGATCCAGATTTTAGTGACGTCTTTACCCGTTTCGTTGCTGCCCTGAATGGTAGGGTCAAAGGTATGTTCAATCTCTATATCGAAGTAACGCTGAAGGAAGTTAGTAAAGTGCATGACGACTCCTGTAAGCGCCGATACCGGCAATTTTTCGGGTGGCGGTGTCGCCTCCCGATGATTTAATTATCGTTGATTATGCTTTTAAAGTCAATACAGGTACGGAATTTATTTACCTGTTTTTATGCCCGTCAGGGCATGGAAGGCGACCGCGCCGGACTCCACCGGACACCGGCCGCAAATCGCCGGAAACTGCGGGACTGACCGGAGCAACAGGCCAACCCCCCTCCCTGCTAAGCCATAACCCAGCCCGCCGCCACGCAGCTGCCGCACGTCCCCCACGGGGGTGCGCAGTGGGCGCCGCGCGCCTGCGCGCGGGTACGGCGGCCCGCCTGCGGGTCGCGGCGCCGTACTGCGAGTTAGCGGCCGCCGCGCGGCCGGTTACGGGGGACACCGCACCGTCACGGCCAGCGCCCCACTGAGCTGCACAATCCACGGATAATGCAGGAGACGAATCATGATAGGAGGCTGAAGGGGAAATGAGCGGCAGCAGGGGAAGGGGTTGCCAAGCGGAGCGCGGAGGCCGCAGGCCGGAGGCGTCAGTGGCAGCTGCCCGCGTGAGCGGGGCGAGACGCGTAGCGGCTCGATGCGCAGCACAGCAGAACGGCCCCGGAGGGGTGACGTCCGGGGGTTCGCTTTTAAAGATTTTCGACCACATCAGTAAATCGTAGTGACACCATGAAGCAAAAGTATCGTGCAGACCAGAATCAACAACAGTAACAGCAGACCTTTTTTTCGACGTAATAAAACCGGCCCCAAAGCGCCCGCAAGAAGCACACTCAACACGATTTCCGTTATACTAATCGTATTCATAATCTCTCACGTTTCCCTTTTTAGAACTCTGCCACACACAGATAAAACCTTATAACAAGCTACAAAACCCGTTATTCAGACGCGGTAATGCCTAGTTTTTTTGCCAGTATTTCAGATGACAAAGAAACCCTTATCCACTTCCCGGTTACAAGGTGAATGATTGTGGCTTCATGCCCTTTAACAGAGTGGGATATTAACTCACGCTGAATGATATGCGTCTCTCCATCATTTCCCGTCACGGCAATTAGGCCCTCTGTAGAACAGGGGTTGATACTACTAATGTTGGTGTTGTTTTCGGTTTTGTTCAGCATCGCTGATCCTCAAATATCGGTTTGTGTTACGTCTGCCGCTTTGCGCTGGATAAGCGACTTAAAGAAATCCGACGCCTTCAGAATATCGCTATCCTGGAAGTCGGGAAATGTCGCTTCTGTCAGCTCCTGCGCCGTACCTGCCCGTATAACGGTTTCATCGCGGATCATCGTTCGCTTAACGCCATCAGCCTGTTTTTTGCTGAAGGAGTGCCGGAAAATAATCGCGTATTGGCCGCCGCTATCCTGATGAACAGAAGTATCCCAGCGATGATTACCCTGTTTACGATAGTGGTGATAGATTTGCTGGCCGTAGCGCTCCTGATCGGAATTACGGTAATCGAACATTAACAGTTCCAAAAGCATTAACCGATCTGGCAATTGCCAGGCGGTAGGGTGTTGAAGTGTCGCTAACATAGTTTCCCCTGAGCGTGACAGTCACGATAAGGCGGGCTTTGCCCGCCTGGTTATCAGTTAATCAATGGCACGATAAATACGATTCTGGCTTTCGTTCTCCAGCGTATTAACGTACTCCCGCAACAGGTGATACCGGTTAGCCATCGTTTCGTTCAGTTCGGCTTTGCCTTCTTCATATGCCAGGCCGCAAAAGTAACTGTAGGCATACAGACAAACAATAATCCCTACTTCGCGCGCGCTGCATTCACCTTCAAAATAGTTAGGTAACGAGAGCCAAAGAGGTTGGGGCGCTTCCATAAAAAACGCGCCATTGCAGGCCTGAAGGTATTCCCAATACCCTCCCTGGTAGTCTTTAGCGTAACGATTCAGAAAGGACTGAATGAAGTGATCTGCGCTGAAGAAAGCGCCACGAAATGCCGCAGGCATGAAGTTCATGCGGGCGTTTTCAGAAATGTAGCGGGCGGTGATTTCGATAGTTTCCATGATACTTCCTCTTAAAGCCGATACCGGCGATGGTTAAGCGGCAGGCACATCACCTGCCACTTTTTAATTATCGTACAATGGGGCGTTAAAGTCAATATAAGTACGGATTATATTTACCTAATTTTATGCCCGTCAGAGCATGGAAGGCGACCTCGCCGGACTCCACCGGACACCGGGGGCAAATCGCCGGAAACTGCGGGACTGACCGGAGCGACAGGCCACCCCCCCTCCCTGCTAGCCCGCCGCCACGCGGCCGGTTACAGGGGACACTGAGAAAACAGAAAGCCAACAAACACTATATATAGCGTTCGTTGGCAGCTGAAGCAGCACTACATATAGTAGAGTACCTGTAAAACTTGCCAACCTGACCATAACAGCGATACTGTATAAGTAAACAGTGATTTGGAAGATCGCTATGAAGGTCGATATTTTTGAAAGCTCCGGCGCCAGCCGGGTACACAGCATCCCTTTTTATCTGCAAAGAATTTCTGCGGGGTTCCCCAGCCCGGCCCAGGGCTATGAAAAGCAGGAGTTAAACCTGCATGAGTATTGTGTTCGTCACCCTTCAGCAACTTACTTCCTACGGGTTTCTGGCTCGTCAATGGAAGATGGCCGCATCCATGATGGTGACGTACTGGTTGTGGATCGCTCGCTGACGGCCAGCCACGGCTCAATCGTAGTCGCCTGCATCCATAATGAATTTACCGTGAAGCGGCTACTGCTGAGGCCCAGACCCTGCCTGATGCCGATGAACAAAGATTTTCCTGTGTACTACATTGACCCGGATAATGAGAGCGTTGAAATCTGGGGAGTGGTTACGCATTCCCTTATCGAGCATCCGGTATGTTTGCGCTGATTGATGTCAATGGCATGTACGCCAGCTGTGAGCAGGCATTTAGGCCAGATCTGGCAAACCGAGCAGTGGCCGTTTTATCCAACAATGACGGCAACATTGTGGCCCGTAATTACCTGGCGAAGAAAGCGGGCCTGAAAATGGGCGATCCGTACTTCAAAGTCAGACCCATAATCGAGCGTCATAACATCGCTATTTTTAGCTCTAATTACACTCTCTATGCCTCCATGTCGGCCCGGTTCGCGGCCGTAGTTGAGTCCCTTGCAAGCCACGTCGAACAGTATTCAATCGACGAGCTTTTTGTTGACTGCAAAGGGATAACGGCCGCCATGAGCCTTGACGCTTTCGGGCGCCAACTGCGCGAGGAAGTCAGGCGACACACAACGCTGGTATGCGGGGTCGGTATTGCCCGTACTAAGACGCTGGCGAAGCTGTGTAACCACGCTGCAAAAACATGGCCCGCTACTGGCGGGGTGGTTGCTCTGGACGATGGCGCCAGACTGAAGAAATTAATGAGCATCCTGCCGGTTGCGGAAGTCTGGGGCGTCGGCCATCGTACAGAGAAAGCACTCGCCACAATGGGGATCAAAACGGTGCTGGATTTAGCCAGGGCAGATACGCGCCTAATCCGTAAAACATTCGGCGTTGTGCTTGAAAGAACGGTACGGGAGTTGCGCGGCGAGGCTTGCTTCAGCCTGGAAGAAAACCCTCCTGCGAAGCAGCAGATTGTTGTGTCGCGCTCATTCGGCCAACGCGTAGAAACCCTGACGGACATGCAGCAGGCTGTCACCGGATTTGCAGCGCGCGCAGCTGAAAAACTGCGTAATGAGAGGCAATACTGCCGCGTCATAAGCGTCTTTATCCGTACCAGTCCTTATTCAGTGCGTGATACACAGTATGCCAATCAGGCAACCGAAAAACTGACGGTGGCAACCCAGGACAGCCGCACGATAATTCAGGCAGCACAAGCCGCGCTGGCGCGGATCTGGCGGGAAGATATTGCGTATGCAAAAGCAGGGGTCATGCTGGCAGATTTTAGCGGGAAGGAGGCCCAGCTTGATTTATTCGACTCTGCTACGCCTTCAGCTGGCAGCGAGGCTTTAATGGCTGTTCTTGATGGTATAAACCGGCGTGGAAAGAGCCAGCTTTTTTTTGCAGGCCAGGGCATCGATAACTCCTTTGCCATGCGTCGTCAGATGTTGTCACCTGATTACACGACAGACTGGCGCTCAATACCAATAGCCACCATCAAATAATTACCGGCGCCGTACACGGGCCGGTTAACCCCTCAACCGGCCGAAACAAGTTTCGGCACGGTTTCGCGGTTTTCGGTAAAAGCCGTTTCCTCTGTATAAAAGATCAGCTAAATTATGTGTATTGCACAATACATATATGTGAGGTTAGCAGTGAATTTGCCTACGCCCGAAACCTACGATGAACTTCAGAGAGCCTACGATTTTTTCAATGAGAAGCTATTCAGCAACGAGCTGCCGCCATGCCTGATAACGTTGCAGCGTGAGAAGCGAACGTATGGCTATTGTTCCTTTAAGCGTTTCGTCGGCCGTGAGAGTGGGTACACGGTAGACGAGATCGCTATGAATCCGGTGTATTTCTCGATC
>NZ_JASEYI010000040.1:0-20551 GCF_035064085.1 Enterobacter sp. R-1.6.2 | reverse complement strand
AATCGGTGGAGCTGCATGACAAAGTCATCGGGCATTATCTGAACATAAAACACTATCAGTAAGTTGGAGTCATTACCCGAATGCAGCGGTAATAGATTTTGCTAATTTACCCGCCTCCGGAGCAGTAACGGATTTGCCTGCAGAAATACAGGCGCTGATTCCTGCAACGGCAAACGCGAACTTTAGCAAAAATACCAGCGATCCTAACTATGTCTACCAGTACAGCCCGGGTAATATCCCAATCTACGGAGATGGGATCACCCTCGAAGGACCGGGGGCGGAAGCCTTTGAGCATTCAGTCACCGTTATTCAGAACTCCACGTCCGGCAGCCCGGGGGTAATATTTGGTGACGATCTGACTATTCGCACCCAGTCAAAAGTGGCTGCCAATAATGGTAAAGATGTCGACGGCATTCGTACCCATGGTATGAACACGCCGGACAACCCGGTGTTTATTATTACCGGAGACCGCACCCACATTTACGTTAATGGCCAAAGCGGTGACGGCATCAATGCCGGGTACAGCTCCTTCAGCCAGGGCTCTCTTGGCTCCGCCAATATTTATGTGGGTGACGATCTCTATATCGAAACCACCGGCAGTACCGGTCGAGGCATTAGCGCCTATGCATTGAATGATGCTTCAAAGGCCAAAAATAACGTTATCGTCGGCGATCGTGCGCATATTGTGACGCGTGGTACCTACGCAGAGGGGATTCGTACCAACCAGAGCGGCTCATATGTCCGTCTGGGGGATGAGGCCACCATCGAAACGTACGGCACATCGGCCTACGGCCTGTATGCAGGCTCTGCATCCAAAATTGAGCTGGGAAAAAACGCGACGATTACCACCGACGCGGCCAGCGCCTCCGGGGTGTATTCTACCGGCTCGTCAACCATCACCCTTGATGAAGGCGCGACCATCACCACCAACGGTGCCAGCGCGCATGGCGTCTATGCGTACACAGGCGCGGTGAATCTTGGTGATAACGTCACCATTGCGGTCAACAGCAGCGAGAAAACCAGCAGCTCCGCGCAAGCGCCGCACGGGATGTATGCCTGGTCACGCGGCGTGATAACGCTCGGGGGTGGCGCAACCATTACCACCGCAGGCCAGCGCGACAGCGGTAGCTACGCCCTGAACGCCAGCAACGGTGGCGTGATTGATGCCTCCGCGGGCGGAAAATTCACCCTCAACGGTGACATCCTCTCCGCTGGCGGCGTCGCGGCCACCAGCACTGCCGCAGCGCAAAACAGCGCGATCGCGCTCACCATGCAGGACAACTCTCTCTGGAACGGGGCGTCTTACATTGAGAGCAACGCCAACGGTACCGGGACTATCGCGCTTACGATGAATGATGCCGTGTGGAATATGCGCGACAGCTCCACGCTGACCAGCCTGACGCTGAATGCGGGCGGTACGATTAATTTCCAGCATGCTGATGATGCGGCGTGGCAAACCCTGACCATCAGTGACGATTTTATCGGCAACGGCGGCAAGCTGGTTTTCAATACCGTGCTGTTTGACGACACATCGGAAACGGACAAACTGATCGTTGAAGGCAACACCTCCGGCCATACCGGGGTGGAAGTGAACAACATTGGCGGTACTGGCGCACAAACCATTGAAGGGATTGAAATCGTCAGCGTTGGCGGCAACTCTGACGGGACGTTTGAGAAGGCCAGCCGTATCGTGGCGGGGGGTTATGACTATAACGTTGTGCAAAAAGGTAAAAACTGGTTTCTGACCAGCCTGGTTGAGCCCGTTGACCCGCCGGTCGACCCGGTAGACCCACCTGTTGACCCTGTGGACCCGCCCGTCGACCCGGTGATTCCGCCGCAGGAACCGGTCCCCCCTGCTGCACCACCGAAAAGCGAGCATCAGTATCGCCCTGAATTTGGTAGCTATCAGGCGAACAGCTATGCGGCAAATACGCTGTTTATGACCCGCCTGCACGACCGTCTGGGTGAAACGCAGTACACCGACCTGCTCACCGGCGAGCAAAAAGTAACGAGCCTGTGGATGCGTAACGTCGGCGGCCATACGCGTTTCAGAGACGGCAGCAGCCAGTTAAAAACGACCGCCAACCGCTACGTGCTGCAGCTGGGTGGTGATGTCGCCCAGTGGAGCACCGACGGCCTGGATCGCTGGCACCTTGGCCTGATGGCGGGCTACGGCAACAGCCAGAGCCGGAGTGCTTCCAGTCTAACCGGATACCACTCGCGTGGCGAAGTGAATGGCTATAGCGTCGGTTTGTACGGTACCTGGTACGCAAACGACGCGGACAAAAGTGGAACCTACGTTGATAGCTGGATGCTGTATAACTGGTTCGACAATAAGGTGATGGGGCAGGATCAGGCGACTGAGAATTATCGCTCCAGCGGCGTAACCGCCTCTGTAGAAGCTGGCTATAGCGTTAAGATGGGCGAAAGCGGCCGCAACAGCTACTGGATCCAGCCGAAAGCGCAGGCCGTTTGGATGGACGTGCAGGCTGATGACCATCGCGAACGCAACGGCACGCGGGTGAAAGACGAGACTCAGGGGAATCTGATGACACGTCTCGGCGTGAAGGCCTATATCAGCGGACATAACGCGATTGACGACGGTAAATCCCGTACCTTCCAGCCGTTTATCGAGGCGAACTGGATCCACAATACCCAGACCACGCGCATCCGCATGGATGACGTCAGCAATCAAATGCGCGGTGCTCGCAATATCGGCGAGTTAAAGACGGGCGTAGAGGGACAGATTACACCTCAGCTTAGCGTTTGGGGCAATGTGGCTCAGCAGATAGGCGACAAAGGCTACAGCGATACCCAGGGGATGCTGGGGGTGAAATACAGCTTTAAATAACAATAAAAAAGCCGCTGAGAGATCAGCGGCTTTTTAGTTGCCGGGTGGCGCTCACGCTTACCCGGCCTACGGATTGACCGTATTACTCTTCTTTCGCACCGCGCATAGCACGTTTACGATCGTTCTCGGTCAGGTGACGTTTACGGATACGAATTGACTGTGGAGTCACTTCTACCAGTTCGTCATCATCGATGAATTCCAGAGCCTGCTCCAGAGTCATCTTGATCGGTGGAACCAGAACCGTTGCTTCGTCAGTACCGGACGCACGCATGTTGGTCAGTTTCTTACCGGTCAGGCAGTTTACGGTCAGGTCGTTAGAACGACTGTGAATACCGATGATCTGGCCTTCATAAACTTCAGCACCGTGACCCAGGAACAGCTTACCGCGATCCTGCAGACCGAACAGCGCAAACGCAACCGCTTTACCCTGACCGTTGGAGATCAGCACGCCGTTGTTACGCTGGCCCACTTCGCCTGGACGCACGTCGTCGTAGTGGCTGAAGGTGGAGTACAGCAGACCGGTACCGGAGGTCATGGTCATGAACTCTGAACGGAAGCCGATCAGACCACGGCTTGGGATCACGTAGTCGAGACGTACGCGGCCTTTGCCATCTGGATTCATGTTTTTCAGGTCGCCTTTACGCTCACCCAGAGCCTGCATCACAGAACCCTGGTGCTGCTCTTCAACGTCCAGCGTCACGTTTTCGAACGGCTCTTGTTTACGGCCGTCGATTTCGCGGAAGATTACTTTCGGACGGGAAACCGCCATTTCGAAACCTTCACGACGCATGTTTTCGATCAGTACAGACAGGTGCAGCTCACCACGACCAGAAACGCGGAATGCATCGGCATCCTGGGTTTCTTCAACGCGCAGCGCAACGTTGTGCACCAGCTCTTTGTTCAGGCGGTCAAGGATCTGACGAGAGGTAACGAATTTACCTTCTTTACCACAGAACGGAGAGGTGTTGACGTTGAAGAACATGGATACGGTTGGTTCATCAACGGACAGGGCTGGCAGCGCTTCGACGTTCTGCGGATCGCAGATGGTGTCGGAGATGTTCAGTTCACCCAGACCGGTGATAGCGATGATGTCGCCCGCTTCCGCAACGTCACTCTCGATACGCTCAAGACCCAGGTGAGTCAGTACTTTACCGACTTTACCGTTACGGGTTTTGCCTTCGCTATCGATGATAGTAACCTGCTGGTTAGGCTTCACTTTACCGCGCTTGATACGACCAATGCCGATTACGCCAACGTAGTTGTTGTAGTCGAGCTGAGAGATCTGCATCTGCAGGGTGCCGTCGAGATCGACGTTTGGTGCAGGAACACGGTCAACAATCGCCTGATACAGCGGGGTCATGTCTTCAGCCATGTCTTCGTGGTCCAGACCTGCGATACCGTTCAGCGCAGAGGCGTAAACGATAGGGAAGTCCAGCTGCTCGTCGGTCGCGTCGAGGTTAACGAACAGGTCGAAGACCTGGTCAACAACCCAGTCAGGACGCGCGCCAGGGCGGTCAACTTTGTTGATAACAACGATTGGCTTCAGACCATGGGCAAAAGCTTTTTTGGTCACGAAGCGCGTCTGTGGCATTGGGCCATCCATTGCGTCAACGACCAGCAGAACGGAGTCTACCATGGACATTACACGTTCAACTTCACCACCGAAGTCGGCGTGCCCTGGGGTATCAACGATGTTGATACGGTAGTCATTCCATTTAATCGCGGTGTTTTTCGCGAGGATGGTAATCCCACGCTCTTTCTCCAAATCGTTGGAGTCCATCACGCGTTCTTGGGTTTCGGCACGCGCATCAAACGTACCGGATTGCTGCAGCAGCTTGTCGACCAGGGTAGTTTTACCATGGTCAACGTGCGCGATGATGGCGATATTACGCAAATTTTCGATCACAACTTTGCCTCAGGCATTTAGAAATAGCGCGTTATTGTACACGGATTAATCGCACTACAAAACAGGATCACAAACATCCCCCGCAAACAAGTATTGCAGAGATGCTTTGTGATCGCTTTCACGGAGCGGTAAAAGGGCACTTTAACGTAAATTGCACCAATATGGTGCTCAATATTCACATTGAAGCACTATACTGGTGCAACTAATCCATTGTGGTGCAGCCCTTTTGCACTATGGTGCGCATGATAACGCCTTTTTGGGGTGATTTAAAAGTTGGCACAGATTTCGCTTTATAAAAAATACATGGCACCAGCCAGTACAAACAGAAATTGAAGACCTCGTTACCACGACGACAATGACCAATCTGGAGAGTTAAGTATGTCCGCTGAACACGTTTTGACGATGCTGAACGAACATGAAGTGAAGTTTGTTGATCTGCGCTTCACCGATACCAAAGGTAAAGAACAGCACGTCACAATCCCTGCTCATCAGGTGAACGCCGAATTCTTTGAAGAAGGCAAAATGTTTGACGGCTCCTCCATTGGTGGCTGGAAAGGCATTAACGAATCCGACATGGTTCTGATGCCAGACGCGACCACTGCGGTCATTGATCCGTTCTTCGAAGAACCAACCCTGATCATCCGTTGCGACATCCTCGAGCCAGGCACGCTGCAGGGCTACGACCGCGACCCACGTTCTATCGCGAAACGCGCTGAAGAGTACCTGCGTTCTACCGGCATCGCAGACACCGTTCTGTTCGGGCCAGAGCCAGAATTCTTCCTGTTCGATGACATCCGCTTCGGTGCCTCTATTTCTGGCTCCCACGTGGCTATCGACGATATCGAAGGTGCATGGAACTCCTCCACCAAATACGAAGGCGGTAACAAAGGTCACCGTCCTGGCGTGAAGGGCGGTTACTTCCCGGTTCCTCCGGTCGACTCTGCACAGGACATCCGTTCTACCATGTGTCTGGTGATGGAAGAGATGGGCCTGGTTGTTGAAGCTCACCACCACGAAGTGGCGACTGCTGGTCAGAACGAAGTGGCAACCCGCTTCAACACCATGACCAAAAAAGCGGACGAAATTCAGATCTACAAATACGTTGTGCACAACGTTGCGCACCGTTTCGGTAAAACCGCGACCTTCATGCCAAAACCAATGTTTGGCGATAACGGTTCCGGTATGCACTGCCACATGTCTCTGTCCAAGAACGGTACCAACCTGTTCTCTGGCGACAAATATGCCGGTCTGTCCGAGCAGGCGCTGTATTACATCGGTGGTGTTATCAAACACGCTAAAGCGATCAACGCCCTGGCGAACCCAACCACGAACTCCTACAAGCGTCTGGTCCCGGGCTACGAAGCGCCAGTGATGCTGGCCTACTCTGCACGTAACCGTTCTGCTTCTATCCGTATCCCGGTGGTGGCTTCTCCTAAAGCACGTCGTATCGAAGTTCGCTTCCCGGACCCAGCGGCTAACCCATACCTGTGCTTCGCAGCACTGCTGATGGCCGGTCTGGACGGTATCAAGAACAAGATCCACCCGGGCGAAGCGATGGACAAAAACCTGTACGACCTGCCGCCAGAAGAAGCGAAAGAGATCCCACAGGTTGCTGGCTCTCTGGAAGAAGCCCTGCAGGCGCTGGACGCAGACCGCGAGTTCCTGACTGCAGGTGGCGTATTCACTGACGACGCTATCGATGCTTACATCGCCCTGCGTATGGAAGAGAACGACCGCGTGCGTATGACGCCACACCCGGTAGAGTTCGAGCTGTACTACAGCGTTTAATTAAAGTTGTTTTACCCGGCGTGATAAGCGCCGGGGGTAGTTGCCGTGGAAACTTTTAGCCCATCTCCGGATGGGCTTTTTTCTCCACCAACAACCTGATCTCACGCGCTTTTTACGCCGAAAACGCTATACTGCACTAAATTAGTGCAAACGACTCCAGGAGACTGCTGAATGGCAACTGGCACGCTGCCCGATGCTGGGCAGATCCTCAATTCTTTGATTAACAGCATATTGCTGGTCGATGACGAGCTGGCCGTTCATTACGCCAACCCGGCCGCGCAGCAGCTGCTCGCCCAAAGCGCACGTAAACTGTTCGGCACCCCGCTTCCTGAACTCCTGAGCTATTTTTCACTGAATATTGGCCTGATGCAGGAAAGTTTGCAGGCCGGCCAGGGGTTTACCGATAACGAAGTGACGCTGGTGATCGACGGGCGCTCGCACATTCTGTCGCTAACGGCACAACGTCTTCCCGAAGGTCTGATCCTGCTGGAAATGGCGCCGATGGATAATCAGCGTCGACTGAGCCAGGAGCAGCTTCAGCACGCGCAGCAGATTGCCGCCCGTGACCTGGTGCGCGGTCTGGCGCATGAAATCAAAAACCCGCTGGGTGGATTACGCGGCGCGGCGCAGCTTCTGACCAAGGCGCTGCCCGATCCCGCGCTGGCGGAGTATACCAACGTCATCATTGAGCAGGCGGACCGTCTGCGGAATCTGGTAGACCGTCTTCTTGGGCCACAGCAGCCGGGAATGCACGTCACTGAAAGCATCCATAAAGTGGCTGAGCGGGTGGTGAAGCTCGTCTCAATGGAGCTGCCGGAGAACGTCACGCTGGTACGTGATTACGACCCAAGCCTGCCGGAACTGGCCCATGACCCGGACCAGATTGAGCAGGTCCTGTTGAATATTGTGCGTAATGCCCTGCAGGCGCTGGGACCTGAAGGGGGCGAGATTATTTTACGCACCCGCACCGCCTTCCAGCTCACGTTACACGGCGTGCGCTACCGGCTGGCGGCCCGAATCGACGTTGAGGATAACGGGCCCGGCATTCCATCGCATCTGCAGGATACCCTGTTCTACCCGATGGTCAGCGGTCGCGAAGGCGGTACCGGCCTGGGCTTATCCATTGCCCGCAGTTTGATCGATCAACACTCCGGGAAAATTGAATTTACCAGTTGGCCGGGACATACCGAGTTTTCAGTTTTCCTGCCGATTAAAAAATAAAGGTGACGTTTATGCAACGAGGGATAGTCTGGGTAGTCGATGACGATAGCTCCATCCGTTGGGTGCTTGAACGCGCGCTCACAGGGGCAGGATTAAGCTGCACGACGTTTGAGAGCGGCAGCGAAGTGCTCGACGCACTCACCACCAAAACGCCAGATGTTTTGCTTTCGGATATCCGTATGCCGGGCATGGACGGGCTGGCGCTGTTAAAGCAGATCAAACAACGCCACCCTATGCTTCCGGTCATCATAATGACCGCGCACTCCGATCTGGATGCCGCAGTGAGCGCCTATCAGCAAGGGGCGTTTGATTACCTGCCCAAACCCTTTGATATCGACGAAGCGGTGGCGCTGGTTGAGCGCGCGATTAGCCACTATCAGGAGCAGCAACAGCCGCGCCACGCGCCCGATTTTGGGCCAACGACAGACATCATCGGTGAAGCGCCGGCGATGCAGGACGTGTTTCGCATTATCGGTCGTTTGTCCCGCTCGTCCATCAGCGTATTGATTAACGGTGAGTCGGGAACCGGTAAAGAGCTTGTGGCGCATGCATTGCACCGCCACAGCCCGCGGGCAAAAGCGCCGTTCATCGCCCTGAATATGGCGGCGATCCCGAAGGATTTGATTGAGTCCGAACTGTTCGGCCATGAAAAAGGGGCATTTACCGGTGCCAATACCATTCGCCAGGGGCGGTTTGAACAGGCTGACGGCGGCACGCTGTTCCTGGATGAGATCGGCGATATGCCGCTGGATGTCCAGACCCGCCTGCTGCGCGTGCTGGCCGACGGGCAGTTTTATCGCGTGGGCGGCTATGCGCCGGTAAAGGTGGACGTGCGTATTATCGCCGCGACCCACCAGAACCTGGAGCAACGCGTGCAGGAAGGAAAATTCCGTGAGGATTTATTCCACCGTCTGAACGTTATTCGCGTTCATCTGCCGCCGCTGCGCGAACGCCGGGAAGATATTCCCCGCCTGGCGCGTCATTTCCTGCAGGTAGCCGCCCGCGAGCTGGGCGTGGAAGCCAAGCAGCTTCACCCGGAAACCGATGCCGCTCTGACGCGTCTGGCATGGCCGGGCAACGTGCGTCAGCTGGAAAATACCTGCCGCTGGTTAACCGTGATGGCCGCCGGGCAGGAAGTGCTGATTCAGGATTTACCGGCCGAGCTGTTTGAAGCGACCGCGCCTGAAAGCAGTACCGGGCACGCGCTGCCGGACAGCTGGGCGACGCTGCTGGCGCAGTGGGCCGACCGCGCGCTGCGTTCCGGTCATCAAAACCTGCTTTCTGAAGCTCAGCCGGAGATGGAGCGTACGCTGTTAACTACCGCGCTTCGTCATACGCAGGGCCATAAGCAGGAAGCCGCTCGCCTGCTGGGATGGGGACGTAATACCCTGACGCGCAAGCTTAAAGAGCTGGGAATGGAGTGATCGTACGTCGCTGTGTAAAGGTTATTCATTGAGCGCAAATTGCCGTTATTTTGCGCTTTACTGTTCCGATGAGTTTTGTATGATCGTGCCCGGAAATTGGGGGTGAACATCATGCTGAAAACAATCGTAAATATGCTCTCTAGCGGAGCCGCTGAAAGCCACACGCCACAGACAGCCGTTGCGGCTATGTTGTGTGCGGCGTTGGTGGGGCTGTTTAGCTAGCGAGTTGAACGTAAAAGCCGGGTGGCGGCTTCGCCTTACCCGGCCTACGTTTTGTGCATTTTGCAATGCGCCTTAAATCACCCGCGAGAACTGCTGCAGTCGCGCTTTCTGACGTAGATACGCGTCAAAGCACATGCAAATATTACGGATCAACAGACGCCCTTTCGGCGTGACCTCAATCGCGCTCTCCGACACATCCACCAGCCCGTCTTTCGCCAGCGGTGCAATCAGCTTCAGGTCTTCCGCAAAATAATCGCTGAAGTGCAGATCCCACTGCGACTCAACGTCGCTGAAATCGAGACGGAAATTGCAGATTAGCGCCTTAATCACATCGCGTCGGATGCAGTCGTCGCGCGTTAACGCAATGCCGCGCCACAGCGCGTTGCCCATTTCATCAACCTGCTGGTAGTAAAGCTTCAGCTCTTTCTGGTTCTGCGCGTAACAGTCGCCAATCATGCTGATAGCGGAGACGCCCATCCCCAGCAAATCGGTATCGCCCTGGGTTGTGTAGCCCTGGAAGTTACGGTGCAGAACACCTTCACGCTGCGCAATCGCCAGCTCGTCATCCGGACGGGCAAAGTGATCCATCCCGATAAACTGATAGCCGGCTTCGGTCAGCGAGGTAATGGTTTCCTGCAGGATATCCAGCTTCTGCTGGGCAGAAGGAAGATCGGCATCTTTGATTTTTCGCTGAGCGGCAAAGAGCGTCGGCAGATGCGCATAGTTAAAGACGCTCAGGCGGTCCGGGTTGAGTTCGGCCACGCGCTTCAGGGTGAAGGCGAAGCTTTCCGGCGTCTGCTTTGGCAGGCCGTAAATCAGGTCAATATTGGTCGAGGTGAAACCAATCTCGCGCGCGTGATTGAGTAAGGCAAAGATAAATTCTTCGTCCTGCTCGCGGTTCACCAGACGCTGAACCTCTTTATTGAAATCCTGCACGCCCATACTCAGACGATTGAAGCCTTCGGCGCGTAAGTGATCCAGTACATCCAGCTCAATTTCACGCGGATCGACTTCGATCGAGATTTCAGCGTCGGCGTTAAAACTGAAATTGCCGCGCAGCAGGGTCATCAGGCGGCTGATTTGCGCTTTATTCAGATAGGTTGGCGTCCCGCCGCCCCAGTGCAGCTGGCTGACGTGACGGCCAGCAAAAAGCGGCGCGCGATGGACAATTTCTTGTTCAAGCGCATCAAGATATTGGTCGGCTTTGTGCTGCTGACGGGTAACGATTTTATTGCAGCCGCAGAAGTAGCAAAGCTTGTGGCAGAACGGAATATGGACGTAGAGCGACAGCGGACGCTCAGGATAGCGCGCGACAGCCTGCTGGAAATCAGCCTCGCCGAAGGCATCGGAGAACTCCAGCGCGGTGGGGTATGACGTATAACGCGGCCCGGAATAGTTATATTTCTGGATTAGGGCCAAATCCCAGTCGATAGTTGGTGCTGACATGCTCACTCCTTCCGTTGGTGTCGCGTTCGTATACGGCGGCCCGTTCTGGCCCCATCGCGGGCCATCATTCGGGTGCGCAGCCACTTCTGTCGCCGCGACAACCGCCGTAGTTTAACGAATAACCACACCAGATAACATATAACCGGAAGGGTTATAAGCAGGACTATCGTGCCTGCCGGGTGCAAATGTTAGTTTCCACCCTTCAGAAGACGCATCATATCTTCCTGCTTCTCGTCTTCTTCTTCATCTTCGTCATCGTCGTATGACAGGCCCAGCTTCTGCATCAGTTCATCGATACGATCCAGTTTGGCATCCACCCATGACTGCTCTTCAGCGGTCAGGGTTTCACCCTCTTCAAGACGTTCCAGCAGCGCGTCCAGGCGCTCATCGTTCTCCAGCAAATCCAGCTCAGCCTGCGGTGAAAGCATAGGTTTCTCGCTCTTTGGTTTGTGCTGCTTAGTGACCGGGGTGTCTGTCACGCCCAGTGGAATGGGAGTTTTACTGCCGATACGAGGGTCTTTCTGCTGTTTGCCTTTTGCAGAAGCACCCGCTGCACCACCACCGTTGGCACGGCTACCCGCAGCGTGACCGCGATGTTTTTTGTCGCGTTTGCGATCGCGCGCTTCCTGGTTCAGTTCTTCGCGCGTTTTGCGGCGTGCTTTTGCAGGGCGTTTCGCGCCCGCAGCGGAGGTTGGTTTTTTCATGATGTTTTATCTTTAAGTCGTTTTCTTCAGTATAGAATTGCGGCGAAATCTAGCAGAAAGCAAGCAAAGAAAAAAGGCGACATAGCAATCTGTCGCCTTTTTTCCTGACTCACAACCCTTAGCGGGTCAGACATTCCGTGTTTGCCAACAACAAACCCTGTTTATCCCTTGGCTAATACCGTCCGTGATACGGTTCCATTTCCTTTTAAAACGCCTCCAGGCGCTGGTCATCCTGACAATCCTGCGTCTTCGCCTCCTGGCGCTCCTGACCCTAATCCTTAAGTCGATTTCCTGTTGGCTTCCTCGCCCTGACGCACACTTTACCTTGTTCCGTTAAACTAACAAGCAACGAAACGGTACAAAAAGGATTTTTCAGACAATTACCCGGAAATAAGCTTATGATTTAAAACAGTTTGGCTTTTTTGACGCCTGCGAATTCTCTGAAATCTCCCATAGCATCACTGGCCGATCTCTCACACCGATTGGGGCATTCGCCTACAGCTCATAGCAATCAGAAAAGCCTTTTGGCTGCATTCGGGTATAATCCCCTTCAGATTACGATTTTGGAGACGACCACGTGACTACCTGGAACTACCAACAGACGCATTTTGTCACCAGTGCGCCCGATATTCGCCACCTTCCTTCTGATACCGGTATTGAAGTGGCATTTGCTGGCCGCTCCAATGCGGGGAAATCCAGCGCCCTGAATACGCTGACCAATCAGAAGAGCCTGGCGCGTACCTCAAAAACACCTGGCCGTACCCAGCTGATCAACCTGTTTGAAGTCGCAGAGGGCAAACGCCTGGTCGACTTACCGGGCTACGGTTACGCGCAGGTACCGGAAGAGATGAAAATCAAGTGGCAGCGTGCGCTGGGTGAATACCTGGAAAAACGCCTGTGCCTGAAAGGTCTGGTGGTGCTGATGGATATTCGCCATCCCCTGAAAGATCTGGATCAGCAGATGATCGACTGGGCTGTAGCAAGCGATATCGCCGTGCTGGTGCTGCTGACGAAAGCCGATAAGCTGGCGAGCGGCGCGCGTAAAGCGCAGGTGAATATGGTTCGCGAAGCGGTGCTGGCGTTCAACGGTGATGTGCAGGTTGAGCCGTTCTCCTCGCTGAAAAAGCTGGGCGTGGACAAGCTGCGTCAGAAGCTCGATACCTGGTTTAGCGAGCTGGAACCCGCGACGGAAGCGGAAGAAGAGTAATACCGAGCGCGGCGATAGCCGCGTTTTTTTTGCCTGAATTTTTCTTTGCCGCAATAAAAAACGCCCCAGTCATTACTGACTGGGGCGGCTAAAATATTCAGCCAAATCCGATTACGTGAAGTAAAAGGTCTGAAAGATAGAACATCTTACCTCTGTACCCTACGCCGACAACTCTACCCCTTTTTGTGCTGCAGAAAAAGCACTTTTTGTAGTTTTTTTTCATTCTTTACATAGGGAATTCTAATGATTGTCACAAAACGCGCGTTGTTATGTTGCAAACTTACATAAAAAGCGCGTTATGCGAAGAACCCTTAGTGAGCCTGATCCCAGTTTTCGCCACTTCCCACTTCCACCAGCAACGGCACGTCAAGCGTCATGCTGCTTTCCATCAGTTCGTGGATCTTCTTCGACACGGCGTCGAGGTCGTCTTTGTGCACTTCAAATACCAGTTCATCGTGTACCTGCATGATCATCTTCACGCGAGGCTTCTCTTTTTCCAGCCAGGCATCAACGGCGATCATTGCACGCTTAATAATGTCCGCCGCGGTACCCTGCATCGGGGCGTTGATCGCCGCACGCTCTGCGCCAGCGCGACGCGCCGCGTTGCTGGATTTGATGTCCGGTAAGTAGAGACGACGGCCATCCAGGGTTTCGACGTAACCTTTTTCCTTCGCCTGCGCGCGGGTGCGTTCCATGTATTCCAGCACGCCCGGATAACGCTCGAAGTAGAGATCCATATACTTCTGCGACTCTTTGCGCGGAATGTTGAGCTGGCGCGAAAGACCAAATGCGCTCATGCCGTAAATCAGACCGAAGTTGATCGCCTTAGCACTGCGGCGCTGCTCGTTGGTCACGCTGTCCAGCGGCAAGCCGAAGACTTCCGCCGCAGTTGCCCGGTGGATATCCTTCCCTTCAGCAAACGCGGTCAGCAGGCCTTTGTCGCGGGACAGATGCGCCATAATGCGCAGCTCAATTTGCGAGTAGTCAGCAGAGACAATCAGATAATCCTCTGGTGCGATGAAAGCCTGTCGAATACGGCGGCCTTCTTCGTTACGTACCGGGATGTTCTGCAGGTTGGGATCGGTTGATGAGAGACGACCGGTCGCCGCGACAGCCTGATGGTACGACGTGTGCACACGACCCGTTTTCGGGTTGATCATCAGCGGGAGCTTGTCGGTGTAGGTAGACTTCAGCTTCGCGAGGCCACGGTACTGAAGAATCACTTTTGGCAGCGGGTAATCCAGCGCCAGCTCTTCCAGCACCTCTTCAGAGGTTGACGGCGCGCCGCCAGGAGTTTTCTTCAGCGGCTTGATGCCCTGCTTTTCAAACAGAATGGTTTGCAGCTGCTTCGGCGAAGAGAGGTTAAACGGCTCGCCTGCAAGCTCATGCGCTTTTTGCTCGAGCTCGGTCAGACGCTGCGCCAGCTCCCCGGAGTGGTTATGCAGCACCGTTGGGTCGATTTTCACGCCGTTGCGTTCAATGCGGGACAGCACGGGCACCAGCGGCATCTCGATATGCTGGAACACGTTCAGCGGACCTTCATGCTTCTGCAGTTTTGGCCACATCTTCAGGTGCAGCTGTAGCGTGACATCTGCGTCTTCCGCCGCGTAGCGCCCCGCTTCTTCCAGAGCAATCTGGTTAAAGGTGAGCTGATTTTTCCCTTTACCGGCAATCTCTTCAAAGGTGATCGTTTTGTGCTTGAGCCAGCGGTCAGATAAGGAATCCATATCATGGCGGCCCGCGACGCTGTCCAGAATGTAGGATTCAAGCATGGTGTCGAAGGCAATCCCGCGCAGTTCAATGCCGTAGTTTTGCAGAATGCCGCGGTCGTACTTGAGGTTTTGTCCAACCTTGAGCGCCTTTTCGTCTTCCAGGATCGGCTTCAGCAGCTCAAGCACGCGTTCACGGGAGATCTGCTCCGGCGCATCCAGGTAATCGTGCGCCACAGGGACGTAGGCGGCAATACCAGGCTCTGTCGCAAATGACAGACCAATCATATTGGCAGAGATGTTATCGAGGCTGTCGGTTTCGGTATCAAAGGCAAAGACGGGCGCCTTTTTCAGTTTCTCGATCCAGGCGATTAGCTGTGACTCTTCAAGAATGGTTTCGTAGTTGTCGAAGGAAAGCGCCACGGCTTCTTCTTCCGCCTGCTCTTCTGCGTCAACGACGATCGTCTCCTTCGGCTTTGCAGCAGGTTTGGCCCCTTTCGCCTGCAGCCATTTACCGGCTTCCACGTCAGCCGTCCAGCGCTTAAATTCGTATTTCTTAAACAGGCTCAGCAGATCGTCAGCGGAAGGCTGTTGCACTTCAAGCTGCTCACAGCCCAGCTCCAGTTCGACATCGGTTTTGATTGTGGCCAGCTTATAGGAGAGATAAGCCACCTCTTTATTCTCTTCCAGTTTTCCGGCCATGGTTTTTGCACCACGGAAGGAGAGCCCGGCGATTTTGTCTGACTCCGCGTAGAGCGTGTCCAGACCACCCAGCCCCTGGAGCAGCGCCTGCGCGGTTTTTTCACCGACGCCAGGGACACCCGGGATGTTATCCGAGGAGTCGCCCATTAACGCGAGGAAGTCGATAATCAGCTCAGGCGGCACGCCGTACTTTGCGACCACTTCTTCTGGCCCCAGAATGGTGTTGGTCATGGTGTTAATCAGGGTAATACCTGGCGTCACCAGCTGCGCCATATCTTTATCACCGGTGCTGATCAGCACAGGACGCCCCATCTTTTCTGCTTCACGCGCCAGCGTGCCGATGACGTCATCGGCTTCAACGCCAGAGACGGCCAGCAGCGGCAGCCCCATCGCTTTTACCATGGTGTGCAGCGGCTCAATCTGCGCGCGCAGATCGTCAGGCATTGGCGGACGGTGAGATTTGTAATGCTCAAACAGTTCGTCGCGGAAAGTTTTACCTTTCGCATCAAAGACCACAGCCGCATGGGTTGGCTGATACTGAAGGATCAGGCTGCGCAGCATGTTCAGCACGCCGTACATTGCGCCGGTGGGTTCCCCTGCGCTATTGGTCAGAGGAGGAAACGCATGATATGCCCGATACAGGTAAGAAGAGCCATCGACGAGAATAAGAGGGTTTTCTGGGATCTGAACCATAATGTCCGTGCCTTTAATCAATTTATGGGTAAAGGATGCCACAGAAGGATGAAAACATCAGGTATTAGCGCCAGATACAGGAAAAGATTTTGCGATCGTGAGGATCGCTCGCAAAAATCAAACTGTGGATAAGTTTGTGTATATTTTCACTTCATATGAATAACAGACGTAAAAAATACATATGAGTTAATTTTTAGATCTTAATTATCATGCTGTTATCGCATTAGATCTTCTCTATATGGTCACCTGATGGCAATTTAGTCTATGTGGATATAAGCCTTGTTAAGCGCGGAATCACAGAGAAATCTTCTGCGACAGGGTAAAAGCGGCCAAATCATCACGTCAAATCGCCATTAATTTGTCTGTTTTCTGGTAAAATCAGCGCCCGGCGTTGCATAGCCGACCGCTCACTTACAGCTAACCATTTGAAAAAGCTCATCATGTCGAGATTGCTCGCTGCAATAACATTACTGTTAAGCATCATTTTAACTATCCTGGTGACTGTCGCCTGCTCTGTGCCAATCATTATCGCCGGGATCGTTAAACTGCTGCTGCCTGTTCCCATGGTGTGGCGAGCCGTGTCCGCATTTTGTAACTTCATGATGTACTGCTGGTGCGAAGGACTGGCGATCCTGCTGTGCCTGAACCCGCATCTGAAGTGGGATATCAAAGGGCTGGAGAGTCTTAACAAGAAGAACTGGTATCTGCTGATTTGCAATCACCACAGCTGGGCGGACATCGTGGTGTTATGCGTACTTTTTCGCAAACACATCCCGATGAACAAATACTTTCTGAAACAGCAGCTCGCCTGGGTGCCTTTTATCGGGCTGGCCTGCTGGGCGCTTGATATGCCGTTTATGAAACGCTATTCGCGCAGCTATTTGATTCGTCATCCCGAGCGTCGCGGCAAAGATGTGGAGACCACACGCCGTTCCTGCGAAAAGTTTCGCGCGCATCCAACGACCATCGTGAACTTTGTTGAAGGCTCCCGATTTACGGAGGAGAAGCATCAACAAACCCGCTCTCCTTACCAGCACTTGCTGCCGCCAAAGGCTGCGGGTATTGCGATGGCGCTTAACGTGCTGGGATCACAGTTCGATAAACTCCTGAACGTCACGCTCTGCTATCCGGAAAACGATAAGACGCCGTTCTACGATATGCTCAGCGGCAAACTGACGCGCATTGTTGTGCGTGTCGATCTGGTTCCGATAGATGCCGGGCTGCACGGTGATTACGTTAACGATAAGAATTTCAAGCGTCGTTTCCAGCAGTGGCTTAATACGCTCTGGAAAGAGAAAGACGAACAGATAGACAATATCAAATCTTCATACAAAAACGCCGGTCAGTGACCGGCGTTTTTACATCCGCGAAATTACTTCTTCTCAACCAGGTATTTCACGGTATCAGCATACTGCTGTACGAAGATATCCATGCTGCTGGTGTCCATGCCCTGCATGTTCAGCTGGTATTTGCCGTTAACAAACATCGCCGGAACGCCCTGAAGCTGGAGGTCAGCAGCCGCTTTTTCCTGCTGAGCAACCAGAGATTTCACCACAAAGCTGTTCCATGCTGCGTCATACTCTTCCCCTTTCACGCCGGCATCAACGAACACTTTACGGATATCCGCAGTGGTCTGAACGGTCTGGGTTTTCTGTACGGCTTCAAACATTGGCGCAGTGATCTTATCTTCCACGCCCAGTGCCATCGCAACCGCCCACGCCTGGGTCAGGTCTTTACCCAATGGGCCCAGGAACTCGACGTGGTACTTGGTCATTTTGGTGCCTTCTGGCAGCTTTTTCTTCACGTTGTCAGAAACATGCAGAACCTGCTCGAACTGATAGCAGTGTGGGCAATAGAACGAGAAGAACTCCAGAACCTGTGGCTCGCCAGCGACCGGTTTGTCCAGCGTGATGAACTGTTTGCCGTCGGTAAACTGCGCAGCAGAAGCGCTAAATGCCAGAATCATACCTGCCAGCGCCAGCCAAATTTTTTTCATGATTAACTCTCTCCTGGGTGTGTCCAATTAATACATCGGCGTTAATTGCAGAGGGGGTTCCTGAAGAACCTTGACCTGCTCAGTAAATGTAGATATCTGGCTACGCCAGTAATCCTCTCCGGTAAGCCACGGGAAATTCCGGGGAAATGCGGGATCGTCCCAACGCCTGATTAACCATGCGAGATAATAAACAAAACGCATCGCACGTAAAGGCTCAATCAGGGCAATTTCGTCTGAATTAAACGGGCTAAATTCTTCATAAGCTTCAATAATGGTTTCAAGCTGCATGCGTTGCTCGGCTTTGTCGCCATTGAGCAGCATCCATAGGTCCTGAACCGCTGGCCCCATACGCGCATCATCGAGATCGACAAAAAGCGGGCCATCACGCCAGAGGATATTTCCGGCATGACAATCGCCATGCAGGCGCAGGACAGAAATATCGTCGCGCCAGCAGGTTTTAACAGCAGCAATGAGCTTATCGGTGGCGTTGAGGAAATCATCCTTTAACGCAGTGGGGATCATGGCAGACGTTTCGAATATTCCGCGCGGCTCAAGAAGGTATTCCTGAATCCCGATAGTCGGGCGGGCAGTAAAGGCTTTTTTGCGTCCCGTCTGGTGTATGCGCCCAAGATAGCGGGCAACCCACTCCATCTGATCGATATTATCCGCTTCAAACTGGCGGCCACCCAGGCTCGGGAATACAGCGTAGTAAAACCCTTCGTGCGTGAGGAGCGTTTGGTTATTGAATTTTAGCGGCGCGGCAACGGGAACATCGTCATCCAGCAGATCGTGAGCAAACTGATGCTCTTCCTGAATTTGTTCTGCGGACCAGCGTTCAGGACGATAGAATTTTACGACGAAGCGCTGACGATCCTCATCCTGAAACTGATAGACGCGGTTTTCATAGCTGTTTAACGGTGTTAGCCCGGAATCCACCCGAATACCCTGTTCAAACAGGGCATCCATAATGGTGTCCGGGTGTAATGTCTGGAAAGTAAAAGCCTGGTCGTTCATCCGATCATCCGGAAATTATACGAATGATTCAGGATATCATCTTGTGGCGATTTCGGTGCCGCCGCTTACAAGCTTTTACTCTTTAATTACGCCTCGGGCGCGCAGTAATGCGGTCTTAAAATCTTCCTCATAATCTTTCTGAATACCAGGAATAACAGCATCTTTGGCAGAGTCACGCATTTTAAGGTGATAGATCAGGATGTCGTCAGAAAGGTCTGCCAGATCGCCGTCAAAACCTGACTCTTTCGCCAATTTCTGTAAAAATTGCATCAGATTTAGCTCTGGCTCTTTTTGCCAGGCGGGCTGGAGGAGTTCAATAACTTCATTCAGACGTTTACATTTCATGGTGGTGCTCCTTTCATTTAGAGTGACACGTTAGCAGGGTCAATCCCACAATAAAAGAGGCGATATTCGTGAATCTTAGCCAGGAAATCATTGGGGTCGTTCTGGCAGGTGGCAGGGCGACGCGAATGGGGGGAAAAGATAAGGGGCTTCAACGCCTGAACGGCAAACCCTTATGGCAATGTGTCGCTGATACGCTCGCAGGCCAGGTGTCGACAATGGTCATCAGTGCTAACCGGCATATCGACACTTACCAGCTCAGCGGGTATGCCGTTTACCAGGATATCCTTGAGGATTACCCGGGACCGCTGGCCGGGATGCTTTCGGTCATGCAACAGTCTCACGGAGAGTGGTTTATCTTCTGTCCCTGCGATACCCCCTTTATTCCGTCCTGTCTTGTCGAACGTTTGTTGCTGATTCGGGGTACGGCTCCTGTGGTTTGGGTACATGACGGCGAGCGTGATCATCCTGCTATCGCACTGATGCACCGATCCCTGGCGCCAGCCCTGCAGTACTATCTGGCTGCGGGAGAGCGCAGGGTGATGGCTTTTATGCGCGAGTCTGGCGGTCATCCCGTTGATTTTAGCGATTTAAAATCAGCTTTTGTGAATGTGAATACGCCTGACGATTTGCAGATGATGCAGGAGAAAAGATGATACCTGTTGTCGCCATTTCTGCCTGGAGTGGGACCGGAAAAACCACTCTGCTGAAAAAGCTCATTCCTGCGCTTTGTGCCAGAGGTATCCGTCCAGGATTGATTAAACATACCCACCATAATATGGATGTCGATAAACCGGGCAAAGATAGCTATGCGTTGCGTAAAGCGGGTGCAGCGCAAACGATGGTGGCAAGTACTCAACGCTGGGCGCTGATGACAGAAACGCCGGATGAGGCACCGCTGGATCTCGCTTATCTGGTCAGCCGGATGGATCACGCCACGCTGGATCTGGTGCTGATTGAGGGATTTAAGCATGAGGCCGTGCCTAAGATCCTGCTGTTCAGAAGCGATGCCGGGCATGATTTCAGCGAGTTAACGCTGGATGAGCATGTGATTGCGGTGGCCAGTGATGTTGTATTGCCGCTTGAAGTTCCAATGCTGGATTTAAATGATGTGGGTGGGATTGCGGAGTTTATTGTGGAGTGGAGTGCGGTCTGACTTGCCGGGTGGCGGCTTTGCCTTACCCGGTCTACCGTTTTTTTAGTTTATAAACGCAAAAAGGCCATCCTTCCGGATGGCCTCTTCACTTATTTGATGCCTGGCAGTTCCCTACTCTCACATGGGGAGACCCCACACTACCATCGGCGCTACGGCGTTTCACTTCTGAG
>NZ_JASEYI010000039.1:0-20812 GCF_035064085.1 Enterobacter sp. R-1.6.2 | reverse complement strand
CGGAACGGCGTGGCGCCATTAAAGCGACGGCATCAGCCGGCGCGGTGAAGGCGTTCCGGACGGCACGGCCGGAGAAGCCGCAGCCCTTGACCTTAGCCATCAGACCCTAGCGTCAGCCCGAAACCCGAAGGGGTTCGGCGGAGCCCGGCGGGTGCGCAGCAGCCGCCCTGGCGGAGTGGGGCTCGACGACCGGACAGCAGCGCTGGCCGGGAGCCGAAGGGGGCCATCGCCCTGCCCTGTTTTCGGGTTATGGCCACGGAGCTGCAGCGGAGAAAGATAACCAGCAGGACGACGGATATGACGCCCGGGATGAAGAACACAGGGAAAACCAGGCTGAAGCCAGGTACAGGCAGGTAACTCATGGCGCTCTGACTTCAGCAAAATCAGGCAGGAAGGGCAGGCGTTTTGACAAGACGGAGGGAGCCGAGGGGCAGCGCCGGAGGCGCGTCCCCCTTCCCCCGTTCCCCGCAGGGGAACAGACCTTCCGGGTTGTTCATGCATGCGACTGCACCCTTCGGGATGGAAAAAGGGGCTACCGGTAAACCGGCAACCCCTTCATAAAGGCGCTTCAGGCATGTCCACACAGTCTCAGCCCCTGAATGGCGGGGGTTTCCCCCCGCCGGGGTTAGCTACTTAGCGGATTCGTAAGCCATAAAAGCCGCCACCTCCCTGTCCGTGTCCCTGTACCGGATTTCGCAGAGCGATTTCCGTGTCAGGTAAGTGAATATCAGCAGTGTGAGACACACTATTAATACGCACCAGAGCAGGGTGTTTCGCGGCAGTTTCATGGCCTTCTTCTCCTGTCAACGCAAAGCAGAAGTGTCACCATCGGTGCGAAACAGAGATGTCATGCTTTGGTTCAGAGAATGCGTTTGACCGCCTCGCTATATACTTCCGAGCGTTCTCTTTTCCCAACAGAAATCACGAAAACGACAACTTTCTCGTCTATAACCTGGTATACAAGGCGATAGCCTGAAGACCGGAGCTTAATCTTGTAACAATCAGGCATACCACGGAGCTTGTTTGCTTCAATCCGGGGTGACTCAAGTACTTCAACCAGCTTCTTTTTCAACTGTTCACGTACCGTCGAGCCCAGCTTTCGCCATTCCTTTAGTGCCCGCTCGTCAAAATCCAGAAAATACGCCATCAGAGTTCATCCAGCGTCACACGTACTGGCTTAGGATTACAAAGTCGTTCTTTCACTATCTCCACAAGTTCAGCATCTTCATCACTCAGGAGTGTCTGTTTGAACGGCAAGCGTTCATTGTCAGCGATATACTCGAGCATGAGACGAAGCGCTTCAGAAGGAGTTACGCCCATTTTTTCAAGCGCGGCGTAAGAACGCGCTTTAAGTTCATCGTCAATACGTAGGTTAATGCTACCCATGTCTTACACCCCTTGTAATTACAAATGTCATTACAAGTATCGCACTACAACATGCTTAGGGCAAGTCACGAAGTAAGTCAGAAAGTAGTCGTAAGAACGGTGATCACTGTCCGCTTTGTGCCAGAAGTGGACGGCAGGATTTGTTGAACATTTCAGACAAAACCAAACTCAAAACAACTATTGAAATCAAGCCAGCATAGCGGATACATTACGCACGTTGTTACTTTGTATCATCAGGATGCCGTTAACTGTGTTTATCAGCCGTGAAGTCATTTCCAGAATCGTGCTTATCATCATGGCTGTTGCCGTGCTGAGCAGTTCGTTTATGGCAAAGCCACAGGCTGCATACAGCGTTCAGGAAACAACGTCCATCAGTGACCATCAACACGACAGCGATGAACCACTGAATGAGCACGATCCATTGTTGTTTCACTCCCACGGTAGCGTGCATCACCTCAATGCCGATCATTCCCACGATCTGAATAAACTCTTTGCTCTGCCTACTCTGCACGCATGGAATCCGGGCATGCGGGTGATATATGCGTTGAGTTCAGAACAAATACTGCAAATGCCGCAGTCCACCCCCGAACGCCCTCCGAGAATCCTGTCTGCGTAATAACTTCTGCTAATTCGTTATTATTCAACATGTAAGGATTTTTATGTATACCAGCCTTGATACACAGGGCCGGTTGAGCGCTCGCCTGCTTTCAGCTCAGGCGCGTTCGGCTTGTCTGTTTTTCCTGTTGTTACTGCTTTTCTACAGCCAGGGCGCGTATGCGCACGGCGTGGCGGAAGGCGACAAAGGGTACATCCAGGAAATCACCGGGGTGAACATCATCCCGTTTATCTACCTTGGCGCGAAGCACATGGTGACCGGTTACGATCATCTGCTGTTTCTGTTCGGGGTGATTTTCTTTCTCTACAAAATGCGTGATATCGGGCTGTACGTTAGCCTGTTCGCTATCGGGCATTCAACGACGCTGCTCATCGGCACCTTCTTTGATATCAGCGTCAGTGCTTACCTTATTGACGCCATTATCGGGCTGTCCGTGGTCTATAAAGCGCTTGATAACCTCGGGGCATTCCAGCGCTGGTTTGGCGTTCAGCCCAACACGAAGCTTGCGACGCTCATCTTTGGATTCTTCCACGGTTTTGGTCTGGCAACCAAAATCCAGGAATTCGAAATCTCTCCCGATGGCCTGTTTGTCAACCTGATTGCCTTCAACATTGGCGTTGAGATCGGCCAGCTGCTCGCGCTGAGCGCCATCCTGATCGTTATGAGCTACTGGCGGCAAACGGCGAGCTTTTTCCGACACGCTTATACCGCCAATGTGGTGATGATGAGCGCGGGATTTCTGTTAATGAGTTACCAGCTTTGTGGCTACATTTTAGCCTGAGGGAGACAAAACAATGTACAACACTGATTTACCAACACGCGCAGAATTACCTTCTGCCATCAAACTGATGCAGTCCACTATCCTCGCCGCCATCGTGGCGCTGACGCTGCTGATCACCGTCGTCATGCCTTCGGAATACGGCATTGATCCTACTGGCGTGGGTCGTTTACTGGGGCTTAAGCAGATGGGAGAAATCAAAACGCAGCTTGCCGAAGAAGCTGATGCCGATAATCAGGCCAGCGCTGTTCAGCAAGGACAGCTGGCTGCGCCAGTTAATGAGCGACCGATCCCGGATAATCCTCCGGCAATAACGCAGAACACCTACCCGGAGCTGAGCGTTCCGGCGACCACGCGCGCGCCGGAAGTACCATCGGCTGGCTCGCAACGTCATCAGATGCTCATCACCCTGAAGCCTAACGAAGCTGCTGAAGTTAAACTGGAAATGCGCAAAGATGCCCGCGTGACCTATCAGTGGACAAGTTCCGGACCGGTAAACGTGGATGCGCACGGCGATCCGGTCAACGCCCCGAAAGGCTTCTACCATGGCTATGGTAAAGCCCGGCAGATCACATCCGGAGACGGCGTTTTACAGGCCGCGTTCGAGGGTAAACATGGCTGGTTCTGGCGAAATCGTGGTTCTGAGACCATCACGATCCAGCTTGATACAACCGGCGACTACCTGAACATCAAACGGGTTATCTGATAAATCAGGGGCAGGATAACCTGCCCCTTTTCACACAGCTGACAGCCCGGTCAGGCGGAGTATCAGCCCGGCGAGAGCCGCCATGGCAATAACGTGCGTAACCTTCCATTTTAATCTGAAAAGCGCAAACGCAGCGGCGACGGCAATCAGGGCGGCAGGGATATCGATCCCTCCCTTTGCGCCTTCCGGCCATACGGTATGCCAGATAAAAAACAGCCCCAGATTAACAATGACGCCCACTACGGCCGCTGTGATGGCGGTTAAAGGTGCCGTGAAACCCGCCTTGTTGTGGGTCGTTTCGATAAACGGCCCGCCTGCCAGCACGAAAATGAAGGACGGGAGAAAGGTAAACCAGGTCACCATGCAGGCGGCAACGGCGCCGCCGACAAACAGCATATCCGCGCCAAAAACGGCATGGGTATACCCGCCCACAAATCCGACAAACGTGACCACCATAATCAGCGGGCCGGGCGTGGTTTCTCCCAGCGCCAGCCCGTCCATCATCTGCCCGGCAGTCAGCCAGCCAAAATTGACGACAGCACCCTGATAAACGTATGGCAGGACGGCGTAGGCCCCACCGAAGGTAAGGAGCGCAGCCTTGGTAAAGAACCAGCCCATCTGCGTCACCGGATGCGCCCAGCCCAGCCCCAGCGTCAGCACCGTCATGGGAATAAGCCAGAGCAGTGCACCCGCTGCCACAATCCTTAACAGTTTCGCCCAGCTGAACAGGGCATGCGCCGGTACGGGCGTATGATCGTCAATAACCGCAGCATCAACGGCGGCTTTCTCCTGTTTGTTATGCCCGCTGCCGCTGTGAAATTTTTCCGGCGCGATGCGTCCGCCGATAAAGCCAGTTATCGCTGCTGAAATAACGATGACGGGAAAAGGAACGTTCAGGGCGAAAACGGCCACAAAAGCCGCAGCAGCTATGGCCCAGTGGGCACCGTGTTTCAGCGCACGGGAGCCGATGCGATGCGCCGCCTGCAGCACGATTGCCGCCACGGCGGGTTTAATGCCGTAAAAGATACCGGCAATAATGGCAACGTCTCCCCAGGCGATATAGATCCACGACAACGCGATAAGAATAAAAAGTGAGGGAAGGATAAATAACAAACCCGCTATCACTCCGCCCAAGGTCCTGTGCATCAGCCAGCCAATGTAGGTGGCAAGTTGCTGAGCTTCCGGACCGGGCAGCACCATACAGAAATTGAGTGCGTGGAGAAAACGGGACTCGGAAATCCAGCGCCGGTTCTCGACCAGTTCCTGATGCATGATCGCAATCTGTCCGGCAGGACCGCCAAAGCTGATAAAACCCAGCTTCATCCAGAACCAGAACGCCTCCTTCAGGGGGACCGGCTTGGGCTTAACGTTTTCCTCTGCCAGCGTCAGCAACTCCGTTTTGTTCATCATGGCCGGACCTCATTTCAAACGTCGTTAACAGACCGTCAAACAGCGAACAGGCCGCTGTGAGTAATGTGTCATCATCCGTAATGCTTTCACGCAATCCTGCCAGTACACTTTCAACGCCAGCGGCTTCGGGGGGCTGAACCCCGCCAACATCAAGGTAATGCACAAGCATCCCCAGACCATTCAGGGCATCCCCCGTCAGCCCGAAGCGGACCATCAGCACTTCAAAGGTCACACGATTGTCGATGTGGCTGAAGGTCGCGCCATCAAAATCAAACCCCACCGCCTCTTCCGGGCAATCGTTGCCATCCTTAAGCCAGAGAAACTGCGCATCCTGGTCGATAAAACGCCGTATAAGCCAGGCGCTGGCAAGCCTGTCAATCCATGGCCGGCGACGCGTAGCCCAGATCCTGTTATGAAAATCCTCAGGCTTCAGCCGTGTCAGCAAGCCACTGACGGCATGAGGCTCTCCGGGAGAGATGAACCTGTTAATGCCAGCTTCCAGTTCTGACAAGGCAAAAATGGCCTGCGCCTGCGCTTCACCAGGAAAGAAATCAATCGCCACAATCCGATCCAGCTCGCGACGAAGTTTTCTTACCATCTTCAGTTGGCTGACCGCGGTTTCCTCATTAAGGTCGTTTTTACAAACCTGAAGGCTCTCCATCAGGATCAGGTACTGCTGAGAGCGATCGAATAACGGGCGAATTTTCTCTTCGTCGGAAGTCTCTGCGTCAAAAACAAAGGCCGTTCCTCCCTCACCGCTGATTTCACGACTCATCTCGTTAAAAATCTCATGGCTCTGTTGCGCTTCAGGCAACAGATAAACGCCGTCGCGCAGCATGGCGGCACCGGTATTTTTTAATGCCCGCCAGACACGCATACGTAATGTGGCCTGCTCAGTGGGCAGTGTCAGAATAAGGATATGTAGTTTCATAGTGTAGAGATTAATACATATGGTAGAGATTGCTACATATTTTCAGTCTTTCTAACCGTACATATCGCTATCTTTTTATGGTGCTCATAATTGCTCTTATCGGTACCGGTCTTGCTACCGTTGCACTGGGCCTGCTGGCGGGCGACAGGGCAGGGGGAGTCGGGAACGGCGCTGGCAATGAAGATGCTTGCTTATATTCTGGTCGCCCCGGTCGCTGATGCATTATGCGGGCCTTTTTATTCATATCGCCAATACAAGACTTTACATTCCAGCCCTTACATCCTCCCCGGGGGGATGCTAATCTTTTTATACCGTTGTCATTGTCTATTGAGGAAAGCAATCAGCGATGTACCCGATGTTTAAACGTTCGCCCCGTTATGTTCTGATGATCGTCATCATGGCCATTGGCATGATGATGTCGTCGATGGTGACGTTTGCGTCGCACGGTACAAACGGCCTGACAGGCTACGAGATGAATCTGCATGACGCAGAAGTCACCATGTCAATGCAGGATCACTCTCACGATTCGGATATCCCTCAGTCTGGCCACGCAGGCCATCATCAGACAGACCATTTCCATGAAACCCCTGAGCAGCCGCCCTCTGTAGAGATTTCCCTCTCTCCTGTAACAGACAGATGGTTGCCGCTTGCCGATCTTCGTAGCCCGGTTAAGGCCACGGACATCATTTACCGTCCTCCCAGCATCCGCCAGATCTGATCGCTGTTACCGGCAGTTTTTGCTGCCCGGCTTTAATCAACTTCAGATTTAGCGGAGAGGCTATGTATAAAGACTCTATCCAGGCGCGTCGAGAGATTGCGCGTAATTTCACTGCACTCAATTATCGTGTTGATCCCCTGCACTGGCAGACGCTCTGCATGGGCGTTAATCGCGACCTTCAGGCCAAAAAAATGCGTCCGAATGTCCCGGTTCCTTCACGGCGTAAAGTCATTCCGTTCCTGAAAATGATGCATCAGGAAACGGGCTCGATGCTCAAAGCGATCCTTGCCTTTGGCTTTGATGGCCCCTGGACATCCAGCGGCGGTTCATTTCGCCTGGCGCGAGAAATTGGGTTCGACATCGCCCACTATGCGAAAAACATTCACCACAAAAACGGGAAAGTCACCTTCCTGGAAATTGGTGCCGCCTGGGCGGGTTTTCGCGCTGAGGAATGTGCCGGCCATCAGGCGACGATTTCCGGGCTTTCCGGGGAGTTCAGGGAGCAACTTGGGGAAAGCGTATTCCTGCACTTCACTAATCTCACACCGTGGCATGCATCGCTGCCAAAAGGCGTGACTGAGCATCCTTACGTGACAGCAGCCGGGCTGGGAGCGCTGGAAAACAGAGGTGTTCAGGCAGGTGAGGTCGATATTATCTACTCCCAGGCAGCGGCCTATTTCGAACAGGATTACACGGCTTTCCTTCGCAGCGCTGCACGCCTGCTGAAAGAGGATGGCGTCCTGATCTTCAACCATGACCCTGTTCTGGCGAGCGCGATGGATGAAGTCGCCTGGGAGCACGGACTGCGGCTGGTCAGACGTAAGCAAATGGGAGGAATGAATGGCGCGATTGCCCGTTATCACCGGCTTCGTTCGTCCCCGGTAAGTCAGATGGTCTTCCCCGGCGTAAAGCGGGCAGAGGATGAAGAAGTGGTCTGTGAATCACTGGTTATGTCGGCGCTTCGTCGCAACGTAGAGGTGTAACGCCCGATATGTTGACGCGCAGACATTTTCTCACCACCACAGGAGCGTTGCTGATGACAACATTACTGCCGGGGGAAACCCTGGCAGCCTCTCTGGCTGAAAAAGTCAGTGAAACATGGCAAAAAATAAACACCCGCCGCAATCAACAAGAGGCGATAACGCCGGGCTGGGTTTTGCAGTCGCTCGGGCTTAAACCTGGCTCAACTGAACTGCGAAGAGCCATTTTTGAGCTGGTCAGGCGGATACCCTATCAGCTCGGTGCATGGAATGGCGAAAGCATGAGTCTGTTTCAGCAGGGCTTTGGCGACTGCCGTCATAAAGCCGCTGCTGCCGAACGACTGCTGACCGATGGTGGCATTACGGCAAAGCGAAAGCTGGTGCGGTTTGACTGGGCTGATTTGCCTGTACCTGCGGATATTCTGGCAATTTTGCCGCAAACACAGGGATTTCATGACACTGTGGCTTTTGAGCTACAGGGCAAAACATACCTGTTTGATGCCACCTGGGATATGGCCTTGCGCGGAGCGGGTTTCCCGGTGATGCCTTCCTGGGATGGCAACTCTGATACCTGGCCGGTGACTTCCCGGATGTCGACGCAGCAAACCGTACTAATGCCGCAGCCAGGGCAGGACATTTACAGCACTAACCAGATGAGCTGGCCGCAGCGCGAGAAAACCATGGCGTTTAATCAGGCACTGAATAACTGGCTGGAGGTCATTCGGGCTAACCGTGATGACTGGTGCACCATTATCCATAGTGATATTGAAGCCACCCGGTTGAGCCTGAAAACCTGTCTGGGACAACTGAGTTAATTCCCTTCTCGTCAGGAGGGGCTGCGCAGGGAAGCGGCGATAACACCTTCGACACTTTTTATGCTGCTTCAGGTATAACGCTGGGATACCTGAAGCTTTTTTATTTAACATCCAAGATAACAGACGAATCAGTATCCTCCTCACCCGGATAAAGCTTGTCATTTTTTTCAGGTCCCTCTATGCTTTGAATATCCCCCTGGGGGGGATGTGATTTCAAACCAAGAGATTTCCTGATGCTCAACATTCTTTCTAATCGTACCTATCGCCACCTGTTTATGGCACAGGTTATCGCCCTTATTGGCACCGGTCTGGCGACCGTTGCGTTAGGGTTACTGGCCTACGATCTCGCAGGTGACAGAGCCGGGGCAGTGCTGGGTACCGCGCTGGCTATCAAAATGAGCGCCTATATTCTTGTTGCGCCCGTGGCGGCGGCTTTTGCCGATAAATTCCCGCGTCGCACCATGCTGGTAACACTGGACCTGGTTCGCGCTCTCGTGGCTATCACGCTGCCTTTTGTCACCCAGATATGGGAAATCTACATCCTGATCTTCATTCTTCAGGCTGCCTCGGCGGCGTTTACGCCTACTTTCCAGGCAACTATCCCGGATATTCTTCCTGACGAACGTGAATATACCCGGGCGCTGTCTCTGTCACGTCTGGCCTACGATCTTGAAAGCGTCATCAGCCCTATGCTGGCGGCTGCACTGCTGACGGTCATGAGTTTCCACAACCTGTTTGCCGGTACGGCAGTCGGGTTCCTTGCTTCAGCAGCTCTGGTTGTTTCCGTGACACTGCCGAAGATGAAAGCGTTAACGGTCAAACGCAGCATCTATGACAAAACTACACGAGGTATGCGCATCTTCCTGAAAACGCCCAGACTGCGCGGCCTGCTGGCACTCAACATGGCCGTAGCGGCAGCGAGTGCAATGGTTATCGTCAACACCGTCGTTCTGGTTCAGGCGGACTTTGGTTTCTCACAGCGGTCTACCGCTATTGCGCTGGCCTTCTTCGGCGTGGGGTCCATGGTATCGGCCCTGGTTCTCCCCAGACTCCTCGACAACATGAGCGACCGTATGCCGATGCTTGCAGGTACGGCGCTTTTAGTCATTGGCCTGGGGTCAGGCATTTTCCTGAAGGATTACATCACGCTGGTTGTGCTCTGGGCACTGCTGGGGGTGGGCTATTCACTTTCTCAGACACCGGGTGGTCGCCTGCTGCGCCGTTCGTCAACAGCGGAAGACAGACCGGCGCTGTTTGCCGCCCAGTTTGCACTGTCACATTCATGCTGGCTGGTGACTTATCCGCTGGCCGGATGGGTTGGTGCGGCATGGGGGACACAGGCTTCATTCATCGCCCTGACTGTTGTGGCAACATTGTCGCTGGTCACCGCCGTACTTATCTGGCGTCCTGAGCATGAAGTGTACGCTCAGGTTCACAGCCACAAAGACCCGGAAACAAACAACGAATCGACCCATGAGCATGATTTCGTCATTGACGATGAACATCCGTCCTGGCCGAAGAAAGAGAAGTAATTTCCCAAAAAAAGACAACGTATCAGGAGAGGATAAGCCGATAAAAAGTGTGACCATGGCGTTGATACACATTATCTTATCCCTTCCACCTGGAGAGGATAAACCATGACCGTTCATGCATCACACCCTGACATTATTAAAAGACTTAAACGTGCCGCAGGGCACCTGAAAAGTACCATCCAGATGCTCGAAGATGAGAAAGCATGTCTGGATATCGCCCAGCAACTGCACGCTGTGGAAAAGGCGATAACGAATGCGAAGCGTACCTTAATTCATGACCATCTGGATCACTGCCTGGAGGATGCCCTTCATGCTGACCACACGGAGTCTGATAAGACGCTTAGCGAATTTAAAGAGATAACTAAATATCTTTAAGGCAAGCGAAACATGACTGATTTTTCCACTCTTTTACAGCAAGGCGTGGCCAATGCCTGGCTGTTCATCCCCAGCGCTATTTTGCTCGGTGCGCTTCACGGACTGGAGCCAGGGCATTCCAAAACGATGATGGCCGCCTTTATTGTGGCCATCCGGGGAACGGTCAAGCAAGCGGTATTACTGGGGCTTGCCGCGACAATTTCTCATACGTCTGTTGTCTGGCTCATTGCGTTCGGCGGAATGTATATCAGTCAGAAATTCACTGCTGAATCAGCCGAACCCTGGTTTCAGCTGATTTCCGCCGTCATCATTCTCGGTACGGCGGCATGGATGTTCTGGCGAACCTGGCGCGGCGAAAAGCTGTGGAAGATGGAGCAGGAAGAGGAACACAGCCACGGTCATCACGATCATGACGAAACCCGCATCATCGATACGGGCCATGGCAGCGTTGAACTCTCGATTTTCGAAGAAGGACAACCCCCTCACTGGCGTTTACGCTCGCTCAGCGGCAAGAAATGGGAAGCTCGCGACATTTCTCTGGTGACCAACCGTGGTCCAGGGACATTTTCACAGGTATTTGATTTCGTCGAAAAAGACGGGTTTATGGAATCGGCCCTGGCGATCCCGGAGCCACACAGCTTTGATGTTCGCCTGTCTTTAGGCCATCGCGGCCATGTGCATGATTATGATGTGGAATTCCGTGAACATGAACACGACCACGATCATTCCTCGCTGGAAGGTCTGGATGTTAATTCTCGCGAATATCAGGATGCTCACGAAAAAGCGCATGCGAACGACATCAAAAAACGTTTTGCGAATCGCAGCGTAACCACCGGACAAATAATCCTGTTCGGCCTGACCGGCGGCCTTATTCCTTGCCCGGCAGCCATTACCGTTTTGCTGCTCTGCATCCAGGTGAAGGAATTTACGCTCGGTGCCGCGCTGGTACTGTGTTTCAGCATCGGTTTAGCGATCACGCTGGTTTCAGTGGGCGCAGCGGCGGCTTTCAGCGTTCGTCAGGCAACCAAACGCTGGAGTGGCCTGGATACGCTGGCGCGGCGGGCTCCATACTTCTCAAGCGTACTGATTGCACTTGTCGGCATTTACATGGGCTATCACGGCTGGATCGGCGTAACGAGCTGATTTTCTCCTGTATGAATCTCACGCCTGAACCCACCAACCGGTGGGTTTTATATTTCTGAAGCCCATCATATTTTTATCCCCCTGCCGGGGATAGGAATTGAGCTTTTATAGCCGCTCATTTATCATCGACAATATCCCCCATGGGGGATGTAAAATTATAAATGGAATCTGCTATGCAAAAACAATATTTCAGTCAGTTCGTCACCGGAGTGTTACTCACTTCGTTCATCGCCATTCCTGCTCTGGCAGCGCAAGGTGGCTTCTCCGCAGAGAAAGAGCCTGTCGTCACTGAGCACATGTATGCCGGTCATAAAGTTCAGCAGGAGAATAGTCAAAGCCGGATTCAGATCGTATCGTCAATGCACGAAGGGGCGTGGATCACACTGGAAGGCAATGTTGTCAGCCAGCAGCAGGACGAGTGGTATACGTTCCGCGACCCAACCGGTACCATCAAAGTCCGCATCCCGCAGAAAGTCTGGAACGGGCAGCACTTCGATGCTCAGGACCTGGTACGGGTCAGTGGACCGGTAAGCCATGAAAATGATGGTTCAATTTTATATGTTGCAGTTATCAGCAAACCCTAAAACACAATTCTGACGGGCTATGTTTTTTTATATATATAGTTCGTCAACCAAACGTCCGCTTCTCGCTCTTAGCGGACATTAGCATAGGCTATTTACCATAACGCCGCATTACGCGCACCGCCCAGACTGACTCAGCGCGTTTCTGGCATATCCCCGGTAAAACAAGTAACAAACCACCCGAAAATGAACACCAGAAACGCGACTTAAGAATCTACCCTATGAATGGATATGCACTCAACCGAATCGATCTTGGTTTCAATCTTTTTTATCGGGATCAGGCTTCTTTTTAGGTAACTTCGGGGGCTTAACTTGCTGATGACTTTGCGTTCGGCGCGTAAGCCAGGGATGGTCAGCTTTAGGTTTAACATAGTATTTTGAGCGTAAATCAATACGGGCATTATCCACTCGTTCATGGACACTCTTTTCATCATCCAGTGGTATAGGCTCCGGGCCATCAACATACTTTTCCCAGCCCAGCGCTTTCCCGTCATACAGAACGTTAATTTCACCGTCAAAGTTCTCGCATACAGTAACAACCGAATGCCTAAGTCGATATCCCCGGCCCTCACTGCGTACCTGAAACGCACTGCTTTTGTACTGGAAAGTGAGATTTTTAGACAGAACGCGCTTCGCCTGTAGGCTGAAGATATAACCCAGTTCCTCTTCAGAATGGTGCACATCAAGATGAGCATTATCAGTAGTACGAGGCGACGTAGCGAACCGGTTGTTATAGGCTTCAATAAAGGTCGGCAACCATGCATTTGCTGTTTCAATATCACTGATATTCTGAAGCCGCATTTCTTTGACCAGCCTGTCCTGTAGTGTCTGATTGGCGCGCTCTACCCGCCCTTTTGCCTGCGGGCTGTTGGCATGGATTGGCTCGATGCCCAGTGTCTTTATCGCACGAGTGAACTGGGTCAGCTCACCTTCCCGCTCTGGGTTATTTACCCTGAATATACTGTGTCTATCAGAGTAGAGAGCGAGCGGTACGCCATGATCATTAAGGTAACCCCGGAGGGTTTCCATGTAAGCCCGGGTTGTTTCAGCAGGCACAAAACGCAACGCCATCAACGCACTGGTGGCATCATCAATGAAAACGATCAGTGTACATCTGGGGCCTCGATTTTCAAACCAGTCATGAGGTGAGCCATCAATCTGGATCAGTTCACCGTAAGATGGTCGTCGCATGCGGCGTTGATATATACGGGCAATTTTACGACGGCGTTCACGCCATAACCCCTCTTCTATCATCCACTTTCTGAGAGTTTCAACGGATAAAGATAAACCGTGTATCTCGCGCAATTTTTCGCACGCAAACGTAGGTCCAAAATCAGCGTAACGGCCTTTGAGGAGTGAAATTACTGTTGCTCTGAATTCAGTAGAAAAGGAATTATTAGGACGCTTTCCACGTCGGTGGGAAACCAGACCAGAAGGCCCTTCATTTCTATACCGTTGCACCAGACGTTTAACCTGCCGAATAGAAATGCCAATGCGTGCCGCAGCTTGTTCCTGAGTAATATGTCGATTAATTGACTCCTGAATAATCTGAAGTCGGTGGAGTTCCTTATGACTCATCGTAACAGTCTCTTTGATCATGAAAAATCCCCCAGAGAATTGTCTGGGGACATTTTAGAATGGTTCAAAGGGGACATTACAGCTTGGTGTTAACATGGCCTTCTTCTCCTTGCCTTGCGGCATCTAAGAGGCTATCCTGATGTTGTCTAGGCATACAGGTGGCCTCGTGGGTTAATGAAAATTAACTACGGGGCTTTCTGCTTTCTGCCACACAACAACGGCAACAAACCACCTTCACGTCATGAGGCAAAAAGCCTCAAGCGCCACGTCGATTATACCGGGCAAGTGCTATTTCTGACCAGGTATATCCACGCTTTATTCTGCTTAGCGCCTGAAATATCTCATGTATCCCCATCCCGCGATCACTACGCCCGTGACAAGCGCAAGATTAGGCAGAATCACGTCCCCGGCACTTACAAATACGGCATCAGAATTACTTTGCCCCCAGAATGCCAGCTTGTACCCGACGCCCCAGATAAAGAAGATAATCCCGGCACTCAGAACGCCGTATTTCATTACACCGAGCAGGACTTTATCGAACCAGCCTGGCGTATCACGCCATGTGATAACCATCGCTATCAGACTGCAAATGAACAGGCCAGCATAATAACCTGTCGTGCCTTCCCATTCTGGCGCAGCATGCCTGACGATTAAAAAGAACAGCGCATACAGTAATATAACAATTAAAAAGTACCTCATATTCCCGCTTTCCTTGTATTTGGCCATCTGAGCAGTCAGACAGCATTGTATCTGATTCACCGGCCGGACTTGCCATTGAAATACGCCGGGCGTGCAGCCAGCTCACGCTCGATTAACTCATCGGCAAACAAAGGGGCAACACGATTAATCCGTGCCTGCATGTTGCGCCTTCTCACCGCTGCTTTTCGTTCATCGCTCCAGCGTTGGATCTGTTTCTGGCCGAGAAAATCCACGCATACAGCGTAACCTGAGCCAGCAACCCAGCGTGACATCACCTCTTCAGGTGCCGCCTGCCCTGCTTCCACGACAACTGAAACCAGCTCCAGTGGGCCAGGGCAGGGCTTGTGTGGCAATTTCCAGCGCAGGGAATAGCGCCACTTCATACACCGCTCCGATCAGCCAGCTTATTTGGCACCTGCCAGCGTTCAGCAACACGAACATGCCCAGGTGTTTCCCGCACGATAAACGGGATTTCGTACATCACTGTATACAGCGGCTCACCGCTGATGCGAAGCCAGTCAAGTTCCTTCAGCGACGCGAACCGCGACTGCCAGCGCCAGAACGGTCCGGCAAGCTCTGCCGCGTCAAACTCGTCGCTCCACCGGGTGTACCAGGCGCAGACGGTTTCCGGTGACTGAAAATTCAGGTCGATTTTCGCCTGCTCCAGCAGGTTCTGGCGCAGTTTCCAGCGCTGTTCGTACTCGCGGGACTGGCGGCGCAGCTGGCGCGTGGTCTTAATGCCGGACCTGTGCAGCCGTCGACCCGTGCGGGTGTGCATGACTTCAGGAAACAGTTCGGCCTGTACGTCAATCGTGAGCGGCAGCGGGCAGGCTTCGCCACTGGTGGCGATCATCGTGTTAAGTGCCTCCTCGACCTGTTTCAGGTTTGAATGACGGTTATTTGGCACCCAGTGCAGGCCGGGTATTTTATTGGCCACCGTGGCGTTGAGACGTCCGCTACCCGTGAGAAGGCGCAGAAAGGTACGGACATACGGCATGGCGGGCAGCCGTGCGCCGCGTTCGCGGGCAGACTCAACATGGCTGATAGCCTGTATTGCAGCCTGACGGGCGGGCTTCAGGGAAACGAGCGCGTGTGAGGACGGGATCATGCTGTCACCTCCACATTCATCAGCTTCACCACGGTGCTGGCAGTGCAGTTAAAGCGGCGCATACCTGCCAGCTGCGCGACCATCTGGTTTATCCGGTCAGGCTGGAGCGTGTCGCTCTGGTAAAGGGTACGCACCACGTCACCGCCGGAGGAGAGCAGCACCAGAAGCCAGTACGGCGAGACTTCGCCGGGGCTGCACACGCACAGATGCCAGTCATCACTGCCGTCCTCGCTGAAGCGGCACTGGACGGGGAAGAAGCCGCCGAACTCGCTGCGGAACTCGGCGCAGACGCGCCATCCTTCAGGTGTCGACAGGAGGCCGGTCACGGCATCGCTGAGGGCGCGGCGCGCGTCCTCGCCCTGATGACGGATAAACTCCAGGTCGGATGCGGTCAGGGTGTTGATTCGGTTCAGGTCATATTGCATGGTCATGTCTGTTCCCGCCGCCCGAAGGCGGCGGCCTCCGGTATTAAGCAGCGTGGTCAGTAGTGTTAGCGTCGGTTTCGGTGGCTTCTTCAGCCCCAGCGGCTGGCGCTGTGCGCACCATCCAGTCAGGCAGCCAGCCCTGAGCATTCAGATCCTGTTCGGCGGCCTTCGCCGCATCGCGGCGCTTGAGCTTCACAACTTCACCTGCACGGGCGCTGAGTCCGGCTTCTTCATAGGCTTTGCCAATCTGGGAGATCGTGAGCTTACCGAAGTAGCTCTCAGCATCCGGCTGCCACCATTTGCGCAGGTCAAAGTCCAGCGCCGCTTCCAGCCCGTCCAGTTCGCTTTTCTGCGTATGGTTGTACATACGCTCCTGAATACCGTTGATACCGTGTGCCGCACAGAATCCCAGCAGGGTGTTTATCTGCTCTGCTGACCATGACAGCAGCCAGGTGAAATCGAGATGCCAGTTTTCTGGCAGCGTTGCCTGAAGCGCCTTTTTCTGTGCATTGAGCGCCGTCAGCGCCTTCCCTTCGTCACCGGATGGAGCCAGTGATGCAAGGTGATACTGATTCGAGGACACGGAGGCTTTCAGCGGTTGGCTGCGCTTGCCGTGGGTGCGTTCAAAGAGCGCAAGACACAGCGTCCACGTCAGGAGCGCCACCGATACGTCAGGACGACCCGCCAGTTCGGCCTGAACAGCCAGAGTACGTTCGGCTGACATGGCCTTAACCAGCGTTGCCGGATAGGCGTCTGCGGGAATGTCAGGCGTGGTGTATCTGATCACGTTCTTTTCACGTTCCTGACGCGCCTGTTCTTCAGCTGCCCGGTCTTCGTCGGTCAGCTTGCGGATACCTGGCTGAACCCGAAAATTGTTACCATCCCATGACACCCAGATACCGTGGGCGGCGCGAAATTCCGGCGTGGCTTCGCGATACTCTGCCTCGCAGTAAATGTCATCGATCTGCTGCTGAAGCTCGTATTCGTCATCGCAGGTTTCAGTGGCGTCCCTTTGTTCTTCCAGCTCGCTGACGCGCTTCTGTTCTTCTTCCGTCAGGACAGCTTTCGGCATGGCAAAACGGTAAAGTTCACCGTCCTCACCGCTGAAGCTGAGTTCCGTCATACGATACTCAGCCCAGCCCCAGCCCTGCTCCTGCTTAACGCGGGCGGCGAGCACGGTGAGCTTGCCAGCCAGCAGAGATTTCACCAGCGCCGCATCGGCAAAGGTGCTGTCCTTGTCGCTGAACAGGTCGGCGGTAAGCGTACCGCCAGCGGCGGTATAAGCTTCCTCGCCCACATACTCAAACATAGGGTGACTGATGGCCATCTTGTCGTCAGTCACCATTTTGCGCAGAGTCTGTACGGCAGGATCGCGCCACTTTTCAACAGCCTCTTTCCAGACCTGCTCCTGACGCTCATGGGTATCAGCAAGTGTCAGGACTTCACACTGTTCAAGGGAGATTTCATCCCGCGCCAGCGCGTCCAGCAGGGAGGGGGCAAGATTCGCCAGCTTCAGGCAGCGCTGAACGTGGCGCGGGTGGTAGCCCATCAGGGCGCCAATCTGTGAGGCGGTTTTACCTTCCTGCTCAAGGGTGCGAAAACCTATAATCTGCTCGGCAGGGTGCATGTTCTTGCGTCTGCCGTTCTCAATCAGCGAGGCCGCCACAGCCATCTCCACGGGCAGGACTTTCACCGGAACAAACGGCGTGTCTGCATCGAGCACACCGCGCATCACCAGAATGCCTGTGCCTCTGCGGCGACCTTCCCCGCCGACAATGCCGATCGTACCGTCCGGCAGTTCTGCACCGATCAGGTTCTGGAGGATGCCCATTGCCTGAATGCTGTCTGCCATCTCTTCCACTTCCCGATCGGTATGCGGGATGATGCGCGTGTTTAAGCCCGTGTGTGACAGGCGGGAGTACGGGAAGATTTGCACGGGCGTATCAGCGAGCAGCTGGACGAGCTTCTGCTCGGTAGACTGCGCTTTTTTTTCCGCAGATTTTGTCTGACGGGTGGTCTTAGCTGGTTTTTTTGCCGTAGTATTGGTGGCGACCATGATTTTTACCTCTCAGTGATAGTTGTGGTTAGCCGTGGCCGGATTGCCCTCCGGTCACGGCACTCGGTTAATCAGTAATGCGTTTCGGGTGTGCTGCCAGTGCTGCAAAGGACGGATAGCCATCAAGAACCTGCATCATGACTTTTGCCCCTTCCAGCATCGCTTTATCCGTTACGCTGCCGCTGTTTTCACACACGTTGATCGTTGCCACGATCCCCGATTTCACATCTGAAAAACGCTCATACATGCGGTTGCTGAACAGGACACGTTTCCCTCCTGCCATCACCTGCCAGTTGTTGCAGTCATTAAATCGGGTGTCCACGTTGTCAAACTCGACCACGTGGGTGTCGCTGGCCTGAATGCGCAGCAGCTTCACGATTTCGGTGCTCTGCCCGACCTTACGGGTCGCCGGACGGGTGTTAAGGTTCTGCATGTTTCCTCCTTCTCTGGGTTAAGGCCGGACATCCGGCCTCCGGTTAAAGCTGCACGTACTGCAGATTGCGTTTCAGTTCCAAAAGAAAATCCGGGTCAAATGACCAGGCGCGCCAGTTAAGCGTTCCGTAGGTTCTGATCTCCACCTGCACGTCGCCGTATCGGGACACGTCGGACAGGGTGACGGTGACCCCCGCCTTCAGCGAAGTGGCCTGAGCCACCCATTCCCGTGCGACAGAAACAGGGCTTTGTTCTTCCCCCATCTTGCTGGAAGATTCTTGAGCGGCGGTTTTGACGTTGACGTTTCGTGTGTGCATCCTGGTTTTCTCCTGTGGTGATGGTTGTCCATCTCCCTGGTGAGTTCTCTCGCGGCAAAGGGCAAAGGAGCAACGGCAGGGCGGCAGGAGAAGGGCGGAGACGAAAGTTTTGGCGGCACGCAAAAAGTTTTGGCGGAGTGCATTTCACCCTTCGGATGACGAACTGACGGTGCTACGACAAGCCCTCCGCGTGAGGACGCACGGGGGATGGCTTCACCGGGGGAACAGGATGCACACACCCGACACGACGGAACGGCGTGGCGCCATTAAAGCGACGGCATCAGCCGGCGCGGTGAAGGCGTTCCGGACGGCACGGCCGGAGAAGCCGCAGCCTTTGACCTTCGCCATCAGACCCTAGCGTCAGCCCGAAACCGCTTGCGGGTTCGGCGGAGCCCGGCGGGTGCGCAGCAGCCGCCCTGGCGGAGTGGGGCTCGACGACCGGACAGCAACGCTGGCCGGGAGCCGAAGGGGGCCAGAAGTGGGATTCAGGTGTTTTCAGAGGATTTGCTGATCGGGTTTCAGAGCCGCCACGCCACGCCACGCCACGCCACGCCACGCCACGCAGGACCGTATCCGTGACAATTTGCTCTCACAATGGCATTCCTCTGCATTTATCCTGACTTACACCAGGACGGGAGGGGGCAGCGCCGCAGGCGCTGGCCTTGCCGCCCCGTCAGCCCGAAGGGATGACAGTGTTTTCGCGCGCAAACAGGCGGCGCATATGCCCCGCACGGATTATTTACTGTGCATCCCCCTCACCGCCCTGGAGAATGAAGTGGCCGCAAAGATAGACGGCACACTGGCGGGTAGCCGATTCGCAGATCTCGTCCAGCACTTTCGCTGTGGTTACGGGGCTGAGTCCGGATTCGCGACGTCGCTCGTTGATGAGCGTTTTATACTGGCGCAGGATGCTGCGGGTTTCCGGTGACAGTTGCATGGTGTTCTCCTTTTTTCAGTTTCCGGAGGCAACGCCTCCGGTTTCTCTGTCAGGCATCGAGCGCAGCGCGCAGGCTCAACATGACGTCGTTTTCTTCTTTCAGGGTTTCTTCTGCCGATCCGCCGCCATCCTCAGCGCATACGGCGATACGCTCCATTTCCTTCCCTGCAAGCTGCATCACCACCGCAAGCGCCGCTGCCGGAATGGTGACATTACGGTGTTTCCGTTTTTCTTCCACCATCACCTCAACAATGTTGTAGATGAGAGGGACACATCCGGAGGGATACAACTCTGCCTCCAGTCTTTCCATCACCACGTCGATCTCTTCATCACTGAGATCCCAGTCAATGCAGAGACCGCGAATATCGTTCCGGCTCCAGCTGGCGAATACAAATTTCTCGCCGTCATTATCGTCATCACGCAGCATTTCGATGGCGATCTCTTTTGCTGTACCAATCATGTTTTCTCCTTTAGTCGGGCGGCATCGCCGCCCGTTGTCAGTCAGTCAAGGGCACGCCAGATCGTGGCGCTTTCAGGATGGGTATCAGCAAATGCCATAAGCTGCTCATAACGGCGGCAGAAGTGGCGGCACAGCTCCTCATGGTCATGGTTACTGTGGTGCCAGCTCCGGTGATTCAGTACCAGCGCCGTGAGGATGATCCCCGCCACTTCCCCGCTGACAGTCTGCTCAAACCAGTTTTCCCGATTGCACAGGGTCAGGCTCTCCACGTCAGGCGCCATATATCCGCCGCCTTCCGGCAGCCGGTAAAACTGCCAGAATCCCCCCTGATACTCAGGGCAATAACGCTGGGCGTAGGCGTACACGGATGCCTCGGACGTCATAAAATCGCCCCCAAACAAATCAGGCAGGAAAGTCAGGCGCTGCGCACCCTCAAGACGAACAGCATCACAGGTCACGGTCTGGTTCATAGATCCTCCACGGTTAACATATTCTCGGTTCCGGCATCGCCGTGACGACACGACAGACCGGCGAAAAGCGGAGGACACAGGGGCGATGCCGCAAGCCGCAGCGCAAAGCCTTCACGGGCTGAATGCACCGTGAAGGGTGCGAACGGGTGAGGACGGAGGCGTCAGCGAACCCTTGTGGCCGATGCGGCCGGGCTACAGTGAAGTCACGGCGCATGCCGTCACCGCACGGAGCTTCAGGGGAGTTTCATTGTCCCGACGTAGCCCGGAGGGCGGCGGCGGATAAAAGCGGAAGGCACTGACATCCTTGTATTATCAGCTATACAGAATGAGTTAATTCTCTACGTTAACGACGATGTTCA
>NZ_JASEYI010000038.1:0-21326 GCF_035064085.1 Enterobacter sp. R-1.6.2 | reverse complement strand
TGGATGACCTCGTTTGGGACATTAAAGCGAATTGGTGTTGAGTGCACAGGTACCTATGGTTCCGGTTTGCTTCGTTACCAGTCATAAAACCAACCGGCGTCTTTTCAGAAGTTTGCACTTCATCACATAGCGGTGGTTAAATTCGCTACATAAGCCCAAAAAGAGCAGGGGACTAACGTTTCAGGCTGGCCCTGAATTCCGCTGGGTTTGCCAGCACCGGATTGATAGCTCTTACTTGTTCCTGCACCCGGGCCTGTGCCCGCCTTTTAGGCATCTTCTTGCTACGGTCCCGTTTCCCGTCCCGCTCCAGTTCGTCCATCTTGTCCTGAGCGAGTTTCAGAACAGCCCCAAGACGCTTGTTATCAACGATTTGCCCCTGGTCGACACATTCCAGTTTGTCGAACACCTGATATTTGAGTGAACGGTAACCGTATTTGAATGCCAGCGTGCCGTCCGGATAGTCGAAGACTGTTATTTTTTCGCCAGCGATGCGAGTATTTTCTTCACTAGGTTCAACCAGATATATCATTTTGTCATAGCGGAATGTCAGCGTTTTAGACAGCTTACGCAGTTACTGCCAGGCAAAGATATCATCCAGCTCTTCGTTGCTTTCAGCCACGGTTCGGTGCAGATCTTTGGGGTATTTTGCTGGTCTTGCGAAGCGACGATTGAAGTCGGCAATGAAGGTATCCAGCCAGGCGTTGGCTGCTTCAATACTGCTGATTCCCTCGAGACACATATCCTTGATAAGCCGATCCTGAAGTGTCTGATTTGCTCGCTCTACGCGGCCTTTAGCCTGCGGACTGTTGGCACAAATCAGTTCGATCCCCAGTTCAGAAAGCACGCGGCCAAACTGGGTAACACCGGTTGTGGTTGAACCACCATTATTGACCCTGAAAATGCCGTGCTTGTCGCTGTAGAACGCAAGGGGCTTGCCGTGTTGCTCGAGATACTCGCGGGTGGCCATCATGTAATCAAAGGCTGATTCAGTCTCACCAAAGCGAAGGTGCATCAGGCGACCAGTCGCGTCATCAATAAAGACGAGCAGGCAGCATTTGGGGGCACGTCCTTCAAACCAGTCATGCGGGGAACCATCGATCTGAACAAGTTCTCCGAGGCAGTCACGCCGGTATCTGGGTTGATGAACACGTGGCCTGCGACGTGAGTATGGGACCCAGAGTCCTCAGCCGTCATCCATTTTCTGAGCGTTTCAACAGACACCGTGATGTTATGGCGTTCGCGCAATTTTCCTGCGGCAAGCGTTGGTCCAAAGTCGCTGTAGTTATCGTGAAGTAAAGAAAGTACACGCAGCTTCAGTGACTCAGGAAGCCTGTGATTACCGGGGTGTCCACGCCGAAGGTTTGCCAGACCTGCGGCACCAGACTCACGAAAACGGTTCATTAACCGCTGTGTCTGACGTTCGGTCAGAGCAAGCTGATGAGCAGCATCACGACGGCGCATGCGTTTATCAACAACTGACTGAATGACGTTGATCCGGCTGAGTTCTTTATCTGACATGGTCACAAGCATCCTGATGTCTCCATGGCCTGAGGATTGGATCCTTTATGCCAGAAAAAGTGACATCACTAAATGGGTTAAAAGTGACATCAGAATATTGCAGTTACAAAGCCGGTTCGCATAACAAAGATTATGTTAAATTCAATGGTAAAATCATTATAAATCAATATCTTAAATATAGAACAAGCCCCTTTCTTCCTCAAACCTCACTGTGGTAACTTTAAAAACAATGTCCGTTCCTGAGTTTGTGATGCCTTAAAGCCATGGTGAAGATAAAAGTTTTTGGCTTCTTCAGTCAGTGCATGAACCATAATCGCACGGACTCCAATATTCTCAGCTACACGGTAACAGCGCAGAACTGCATCATGCAGTAAATCGGCCCCGAGCCCTTGGCCACGGTATGAAACATCAACTGCCAGGCGAGCAAGTATGATTACGGGAATTGGATCTGGCATATTGCGCCTGAGGCTTCCCATTGCTTCCACGTGGTTAACGCTGCCGGTGGCCAGAGAGTAAAAACCGACAACCTGTTTAGTGTCTCTTTTACAAACGACGAACGTTCGTGCTGCACCAAGAGCTTGGTTTTTTAATCCCCTCTGTTTAAGCCAGTCATCAAGTACTGCCTCACCACTGACGAACTCTGCTAGTTGATGGGAGCTGGATAATGGTTCTGGTGCTGTTACACGTCCCACTGAGGTTTCCTTGCCAGAAGTTTATCAATAGCCGCCTCATCCGAAACCGGTGCATCGAGCATATCGATAAACTCTGCATACTGCTCATCGTTAAAATTAAATACGCGACGATCGAGGATCACATTCTCCGCAGCCTGACATGCCATTTCCAGGATGAAGTCCGTGCGTGATTTATGGAGAATCTCTGCTGCAGCATCAATAAGTGCTCTTTGAGATTCTTTAGCTCTAAGGTTGAGCTGAACATCTGATTTCATGAGTGCGCTCCTTGTATAGCGATTGCTTTACAAGCATATCATATGGATTCTGTATAGCAAAAGCTATACGGTTTTTTAAGTGCAGTGAACATACGAAAGAGTCAACTTGCAACTATTAGGTAAAGCTCTTCCTCTAAATTATTTTCCTTGCTCTGGCCTACCAAATCAAACCCAACGCCCTGAATTTACTGCGTGCGATGCTTGCTAGCAGTCTCATCCGGACAATTAGCATGAAAACTATGGATTGTTATCTGGTCTAACATCTGGAAAAGTTACTGATGAGAAGGTAGTATTCGGATCGTCAGCGATCGTCTTGTGGTGGGACAGATTGTTGATTCAGATTACTTTTGTGTCCTAACTCAAACTGACGGTTTGACTGCTTTGTGGTGAGGCAGGCGGGTGGCAAAAGATGGTTTTACGGAAGAAATGCGGACTTCCGGAAACAGACAGGGACAGGACGTGTCCAGTAAAACGTTCAGGAGCAGGTAACGGGATTTCCCGGAGCCTGAATGCACAAACCCCCCGACATCTGTCATCATCTTGGCGGAAGACACAGATATCAGGGGGTCCAAAAGCAGGCGCGTGGCCTGTGAAGGATTATAACGCATGCACCACATAACACAACACCCGGCCGCCATAAGAACAGGCCGCCGTGAATGACAATCAGATTTCTGTTCACTGGTCAGATCTACCGAAAGATGAGCTAACCCGTTTCTGCCAGGATGTCGATGCCGGCACTCAGGGTAATTTCCTCATTGCACCGGTCAAAAAATTGACCCGCCGCAAACGCGGTGAGCATTCCACAAAAGCCAAATGTGAGAACCCGGCCTGGTATCGCCCGGAGCATTATAAAAAGCTCTCCGGACAGCTCGGTCATGCCTACAATCGCCTGGTGAAAAAAGACAAAGAAACCGGGCAGGTCAGCCTGCGCATGCATGTTTCTCGTCACCCTCTCTATGTCGCCGGCCGCCGTAAGGCGGGACGTAAATATGGCTTCCGTCCGGAACGTCAGCGCCTGCTCGATGCGCTCTGGCCAGTGCTCATCAGCTTCTGTGATGCCGGCAAGCATACCGTCGGCATGTGTATCTCCCGTCTTGCAAAAGAACTCAGTGCAAAGGACGCAAAAGGCAATGTCATTCCTGAAACGGAGGTGACGGTGTCACGCCTTTCACGGCTTATTGAGGAACAGGTACGGTTTGGCGTTCTGGGCCTCGCAGAAGAACGCGCCTGGGATCGTGAATCCCGCACCTGGTTGCCAACGTATGTCTATATAACCCCCGTGGGATTCCAGATGCTGGGCGTCGATATGGACAAGCTGTTTAAAGAGCAGGAGAAGAAGCTCCGTCAGAGCGCCGAGCGTGAGCAGCTGATCCGGGAAGGAGTGATGAGCGAACATGATGATGTTCAGGCCCACTCTGCGCGGAAATGCTGGTCTGGCCGTAAGCGTCAGGAGGCACTCGTTTACCGCCGCAAAAAAGGCGCGGAGCGTAAACGTGCCAACAATCTGATTAAGCTGCCGGCAGATGAACGACTCCATGCAATGTCTGAATGGATTTATCGCACCCTGCCGCCTGATGAAGCGTACTGGTGCACATCTGAGCGCCTGAAGGCGCTGGCCATCCAGCATCTTTACCAGCTGGATCTGGCGCTTTCTCCACCGGACTAGCCACAGACGACACAACAGTCTTCCTGTTTAAAGGCCCCTCACCGGGGCTTTTCGTGCTGGATTTTTTCGGCCACTCTGCTCATTTTTCAACCTTCACTCCGTTCTCATTCCGGTCACCATGACGTACTGCGTGTCGTTATGGCCCGCAGTGGCCACTGTCTCGTTTTTTTACACAGAAATCCGCAAACGAATAAGTGAAGTAACCCGGAAACGAATAAAAGACATTCCGCAAAACAGTCTTACTTCACCGTTTTTATCTCTCTGTTCATTTCATTCCAGAGTAGATCTTTGTCTGCAGTCACTCTGTGGATAACGAAAAATGCCTTCGCATGCAGCGGCCTCACGGCCGCGCGCTCAGAAGGAAATAAAAAGTACCTCCCGTCGCAAGCGCCGGGCACCGTTCTCGCCAGAACCGGGCGCCGCATACATACCTGACCCCTGCTAAACCGACGCCGCCCCGGCCCGCGGGCCGGAACACCATCGCTTTAAGAGGGATGTTGTAACTAGAAGTAAGAGCTGCTGCAGTTAGCGTCGCGGCAAGCCCGCTGTACACGCTCGTAAGCGCCTCACGGCGCTAACGCGGAGATACAGCCCGTCAGCGGCCAGAGGCCTTGACGGACTCACTCCGACCGCGCACATTAGCAATCAGAAAGCTTTAAGCGGGTATGGCTTTGCAGGGAAAGGGATGGGATTGGCAGAACCTATCAATCCGTAACGGCTGATGCCGGTTACGACGCCCCTCACCAGAATCACCCGGTTCAGCTCCAGCTGGCGTCTCCATGCCGCTTCGCGGCATACATTTACCCTTTAAAGCAGGGTTGCCTAAATCCGGGAGCGCGATTAGCTTTAACGGGTGATTTTCAATCAGGATGAGAAACATGGATATAATTCTTCCGGGAAACAAAAGCCAGGCACGAGTCTGGGCAGAAACCATGATTAATCTGGAGGCCCGCAAACTCGTCGATACCGCTAATATTGTTGGCGCCCGACATCTGGGGGATGGATTGACGCGTCTCAAATTCATCGATGAAATTAAATCTGTCATTAATGGCGAATTTGAGCGTGCCCGGCGGGCAAAGTCTGACGAAGAGTGCATGACCTGCCTGCGTAACCTGCAGGGCGAAAACACCAGTCTGCTTGAGCAGAGCCGTCAGATCCAGACCGGTTATGCGAAACTATATGCCCAGATCAAATACGTCAGGGATGAAGACCGGATGGTCGGTTATGTCATCTCAGGAATTAAAGTGGTGCTGGCAGGTATGCAGGGCGCATTTGGCTTCGTGCTGACTTCCTCAATGACCCCCGTTGGCGTTCTTGCCGGGGCTATTCTGATTGTCGACTCGGCCAACACGATAACCCGTGAGGTTGGTCGTCAGTTCCTGAATGAACCTGACACGCAGGGTATTTTTGGTGATGGTGCCATGAACATCGCTAAATTCATGGGATTTGAACGATCAACAGGATTGGGGATATACAACGGGATCGCGCTTGCAGGAAATATCTACAGTGTCTATGGATTAATGGCCAGACCTGGAACATGGCGTCTGTTTAACTATATCAGCACCGATTTTTACCGAAAAATCGACACCATGTCCCGGGGCAAACTGACAATGAAAATTGTGGGATGGGGGGTAAAGGCTAAGGTTGTTTTCGATCTGATCACTTCTGATGACGCTGGGAAATGAGATTCCGGCGGTAATGCCATGATTTATAGGCCAGCTTCAAAGGCATGGTAATCGTAAACAGAGTGCCAAGAACAAGAATAGCCACGCCAAAGGAAATGGCATGCATCCTCGAGCCCGCCAAAAGTGTGACCACAAAAATCAGTAACATGACTGACAGCACCCATATCAGGGCCTTAAAACGGTTTGCCAGATCGTTCAGGAGGGTATCCATCTCCGTACCCGTTTTAGCTGAACTGGCCTGCAGCCGGACAATGTCCTCTTCACTGAAGCCGTGGTTCGTCAGATCACTTTCATGGTTCATGCTTCTCTCCTTTTCCCTGCGGGAAGTTTAACATGCCCTGCGCTAATAACCAGTTAAGCCCGACCGATAACCTGTCAGGTGGTTACGGGCTATCAGTTCTTTCTCACTGATAGCCATCACGTCATCCTAAGTAAGCCAAAAGCAGACTGTACCAGACCAATAATCCCCAGGTGGCCGGCGTAAGCATAATGGGGTCAGTTTGGATATAGAGAATTATTGTACGGTAAGCCTGTTTTTTGAAAAGGCTCACCTATAGCGATAAGGTGTACTCCTGCGCTATACGCCATTTTCAGGGGATTTGACCTTAATCGAATAACCATCCATGGCAAGTCCCTTCCATTCGTTAAGGTTGCTTTTCGTATTTCGGAGGCATGAAATTGGAAGGAGGCATGAGTGAAAAACTGATATTTTTCATCGTCCACTACTTTGTCAATTTTTTATGTAATGACATTTAAGTTAAAAATACTGACTCTAGTTTCAGACACAAAAAATACCAGTTGAAAGCAGGGGGCTATGATTCAGCCTGTACAGCAGTATTTATCTCTTCAACAACCGCCATCATGGCCGAGGCATTCATACTGATTTGCGAGATTATTTCTGCGGTCTTTTCTGCCGTATTGACAGATTTTATGATCGCATCATTACTCTCACGTATTTTCACTACGGACTTTTTACAGAGTTCGCTGTTCTGCTCAGTAATACCCGAAATTTGTTTCGTAGCGGAATCTATCCTGTCCGCCAGAAGACGTACTTCAGCAGCCACAACAGAAAATCCCCGACCATGAATTCCAGCCCGAGCAGCTTCGATTGTGGCATTCAGTGAAAGCATTTTTGTCTGGACGGCGATATCATGGATAGTATTTGATATTTCAGTTATTTCTGCGGAGCGCTGTGATAATTGCTGAATATACCCATTCAGCACCGTGGTAGTGGTAATTGCGTCTTCAAGAGCAACAGACGTTTCTGCAATTGCTGCACTGACATGTGATGTCTGCTCCGCAGTTAAAGATGACACATCATATGCCTTATGCGCCGCCTGTGCTTCAAACTCATTTTTTAACTTCTGTTTTGTAATATCCTGAGCATATTTGACAACCTTCATTACCTTTCCGTTAAAATCAAAAACAGGACAGTAACTGGCCTGTAGCCACAAATCCGCACCGTGTTTCGTGATGCGCCGGTATACACCGGTCAGCGTTTCACCACAACTTAATCTTTCCCAAAAAAGTGCATACTCAGCAGATGTACTGAAAGTTTTATCGCAAAATAATGAATGGTGTTTACCCTGGATATCTGCCAGGCTATATCCTGCAGCATTTAAAAAATTATCATTAGCTGTGATAATGTGTCCCGATGGATAAAATGTGATCATTCCCATAGAAAGACTTGCAGCTTTTAATAACGCATCCTTTTCAAGAGCTATGACAATACGCTCTGTTATATCACTGGCTATTTTTATGATGCTTTTTACTTTACCCCCCCTGCTTTTAATAGGGATGTAGTTAGCTTCAAGCCATATTATCGAGCCATCTTTTTTATAACGCATGAACTTGTCAGAAAACGAGTACCCGGCAGAAAGTTTTAGCCAAAAAGACTCATAATCTGTACTTTTTACATAGTCTTCATCACAAAATATGCGATGGTGCTGTCCAATCAATTCGTCTCTTTCATAACCAACAACATCAAGAAATTTTTTATTTACGTCATAAATGACGCCATCTGTTGAAAACTCTATAAAAGCTGCGTGATCCTGCAGCGCCTTCAGGGTAATGACTCCAACTTACTGATAGTGTTTTATGTTCAGATAATGCCCGATGACCTTGTCATGCAGCTCCAGCGATTTTGAGAACGACAGTGACTTCCGTCCCAGCCTTGCCAGATGTTGTCTCAGATTCAGGTTATGTCGCTCAATGCGCTGAGTGTAACGCTTGCTGATAACGTGCAGCTTTCCCTTCAGGCGTGATTCATAAAGCGGCCAGCCATCCGTCATCCATACCACCACATCAAAGACCGACAGCAGCTCCAGAAGACGCTCCAGTGTGGCCAGAGTGCGTTCACCGAATACGTGCGCAACAACCGTCTTCCGGAGCCTGTCATACGCGTAAAACAGCCAGCGCTGACGTGATTTAGCCCCGACGTATCCCCACTGTTCGTCCATTTCCGCGCAGACAATGACGTCACTGCCCGGTTGTATGCGCGATGTTACCGGCTCCGGCCTGAGTTTTTTAAGTGCCGTAAAATCGTGTTGAGGCCAACGCCCATAATGCGGGCACTGGCACGGCACCCAACCCCATTCATAGCCATATCAATGATTTTCTGATGTGTACCGGGTTGAGAGGCGGTGTAAGTGAAGCTGATTTGCCATGTTTTACGGCAGTGAGAGCAGAGATAGCGCTGATGTCCGGCAGTGCTTTTACCGTTACGCACGACGCCTTCGGTAGCTGAACAAGTGGGACATCTGATGGAAATGGAAGCCACGCAAGCACCTTAAAATCACCATCATACACTAAATCAGTAAGTTGGCAGCATTACCTGATTTCTGCCGGAGTTTTCCATTCAGCTTTACTGGCCTCATCTACCCAGGCTTTTAGCGGCTGCTCTGCATCGGGATTCGCCGTCCAGAAATCCCTCAGTGTCTTGATAGCGATTATCTTCATGTCATGATGATAGTCCCATTTTAGGACTACTTCAAGTTTTTTGTCCCGTTATGGGACTTAAATTTATCTGAAGATACAGGGGGCAGTTTGGAGACCGGAGTTTTTTTACGTTAAACGTATTATTTAACCGATCGCGAGGCGTAACGGAATGATTTTGCGTCAGAGGCTATCGCTTTTAATTTAACGCCCTTGCGATATCGCAGTTGCGGTCCAGTTCTGCTGGCTGCACGGGATATGACCTGGTATATTGAGACAACCGCCAGGCGTTAATACAGGGATACAACGAAGGAAATCAAGGCTCAACAGTTTGTCACATCAACGGGACGACAGGTGCTTACCGACAACGGCCAGCAAGGTATGGGTTGCGTAGCAGGTATCGGCTGAAAACTGAAAAGTGTCAGGGACGCGTAGCTGAAGCAATTTTTGCGAACTGCGCGGAACTGGATAACGACCAGTTTATCGAGACCATCGATTGGATTAGGCTCTATAAGCGCTGAATGCCACCATCAGGTATGTAACAGTTAAGTGATATACGAAGTGTAGGGATATTTTATGATTGGAGAATTAAAATCTGAGAGACAAACCATTGTGTACGGGAGGTCACAATGAAAAACTGGACCAGAAACTTTATTGATGACATGAAGCATATCTGGCGGGAATTCAGGCGGGATATTGCTGAAACTAATGCTAAAAAAAACCTCAATGATGATGATGTGGCTGGCGTTAGCCATTCCGTTGACTGGAATAATGTACCTGATTTAGATCCGCGAAAGGCGGTTAACAACCTCGATAACTTCTACTCACGGCAATTAAGGGGAACGGAATATCCAGGTACGCGATATCAGCACAGGAACTAAATGTTTTGCGCATGCGCAAAATGCAGCTGAGTCTGCATTTTTTTGACTAAAAGCAATGTTCGAATCTTTTTGTTACCTCGTTTGCTGATGCCCAGCAATGTTGTCCGGCCACCAGTGCTGTACTGACGGGTACCAGCCCTGTTGCCGCAGTAAAATCACGACTACTACCGTACTGCTTCCCGTCACCAACCTCAGTTGAAATGGTACTGGCCGTTAGCGGGGGTTGAAGGCCAACCGGACGAGAACGCACGCGAAGTACATTTTTTGAGCGGTCAGACGAGTAAAGAAAACGAGGATTTTGTTTACTCTTTTCGTTGATGCCAGTAGCCATGCGGTTTCAGGTACTTTCAGTGTTAATAAACCCGGTAATCAAATCAACGTAAACCTGACGAACAACGCCACGACTTCATAGACCTAAAATCATGCAGTTAGGTTCTTAGCGTACATTTCCGCTCCATTGGGCTTCAAACCCCGACTATGACAAACTCATGCTTCCAGTTCGTCAGACACGGCAAAGCGCCGCTAAAAGGCAACAGCCTATGCGGTAGCGTGTTCATGCAGGGGAATAGGTCGAGAGGTCTTGAAGTATGCGCCTAACTGCGGCTACACTGAGATCACTGATTTGGTGACGTTGTTCCCCTAGAACACGCTACCTGGCTAATCAGTCCTGAGAAAACTGGTTAGCCCGTCAAAGCCCGCGCCTGAGAACGCGGGTTTTTTCGTTTAGGGAAAGAAGATACGCTGCACATCCCCGCCACGTCAATCAACCATCACGATCAGGCTATGATGCTAATGTCGAGCTTAACGCCAAACCAGAAGAATGCCAGCCACTAAAAAGACGAAAAAAGCGCAATATAGACTGATGGCAGGCTTAGTTTCATGCTCCCCAGCAACAACAGTGACTAGCGAGACTAAGCTGACAAACAACAGCAAAAAGCCAATTGCAGTGTTATGGGCATATACAAAATCCATCATAATATTCCTTTTTCAAATAAGAGCTGTGTTTGAGGTTAAAAGCCAAAGCAGGTTAGCAACAAAATCCGTAATCGGCACGCCATAAAATCAGGTAAGCGTTAAGTGAGCGCCGTATTGACGGTTATTTATCGGTGGGGGTTGAAGGCCAACCGGACGAGAACGTACGCGAAGTACATTTTTTGAGCGGTCAGACGAGTAAAGAAAACGAGGATTTTGTTTACTCTTTTCGTTGATGCCAGTAGCCATGCGGTTTCAGGTACTTTCAGTGTTAATAAACCCGGTAATCAAATCAACGTAAACCTGACGAACAACGCCACGACTTTATAGACCTAAAATCATGCAGTTAGGTTCTTAGCGTACATTTCCGCTCCATTGGGCTTCAAACCCCGTTACCAGATCCTTTTACTTCTTAAATTCGTCAGCATTCATTATGCCCGGGCCTTACCAGAAAAGGGCTGCTCAGATGCGACCCGGAGGCGATTCAGACAGTTCAGTGCCATGGTGGAGAAGCAGTATGCCCGCTGGCATCAGTTAGCGGACTACAGTAAAGCGCTCGGATGTTCAGAAAAAAGCCTTTCCCGCGCCACCCTTGAGGCTGCCGGTATGCCGGCAAAAGCGTTTATAGCTGCCCGGATCGTTCTTGAAGCAAAACGAATGCTGGCGCATACCGGTTTACCCGTAGGGACCATTGCACAGACGCTCGGATTTGAAGAAACCACACATTTCTCAAAGTTCTTTAAACGCGTTGCAGACCTTACCCTTGGCGAGTTCCGCCTGAAGCAGACAGAGAGCTGAACGGGGCCGGTGAGAGTGATTGCCCTGTACAGGAGAGACTGCACCCTGGTCCGGTATCTGACCGGATTTTTCACCTGCACCGCATTGTTTTACAACGTTATCTTACCCAGTCTTCCAGCACCAGATCCGGCACCCGCTCAAACTCCCGCACATTATTTGTCACCAGTACGGCGCCGGCCGCAATGGCATGCCCGGCGATCGCCGTGTCGTTCGGGCCTATCGGCGTTCCGGCGAGGCGCAGCGCCACCTTAATCTCCGTGGTGGCGTCCACCGCAGCGCGGTCCCAGGGCAGGATGGCATCGAGGCGGGCGCAGAACGCGTCGACCAGCTGGACGTGGCGCGGCGAGGCCTTCGGGCCGGTGGCACCGAAGCGCATTTCAGAATAAGTGATGGCCGAGACCACGATACGGTGGCCACGCAGCACCGCCTGCTCCAGGCGCTTCAGCACCGCTTCAGGCTGCTCGCGCATGATGAACGAGCAGATGTTGGTGTCGAGCATATAGATCTTGTTCACAGGTTAAATCTTCCTTCGTCGCTGACAACGTCCTCGCGCTCCGCCATAAAGTCCGGATCGGCTTTTTCGAGCTGCGCGAACGACCCCCAGGTCGGCCGGACGGGACGCAGGATGATGCTGTCCCCTTCCCGGACGATCTCCAGCTCGCTCACCCCCTCAAAATCCAGATCGCGGGGAAGGCGGATGGCGCGGTTGTTGCCGTTTTTAAAAATAGATACGGTTCTCATGATTCTCTCCCGGGTAAGTGTGGATATGTGATGCATATCCGGAATGAGGTTGATTGCACCGGGTGTGTGCATATGTTCAGTATAGGCAGATGCTCAGCATATGTATAGATGCGGCATATGCAGATGGTGAGGATATGCGTATGTCAGGCCTATGCAGATGTGGGGCATATGGATATGTTAAACCTATACATAGTTCTCTCTTTTTCTGCTGAGATCCGAAAAAAGCTAGTTCCGGATCACGGCGATTTTCTGCGCTGATTTGTGAAACGAAAATTAAAAATGTGCTACACTTTAAGTAGTTAGATAACTTTCACCCTCTCCGCATCAGACCGACCTGACGAGTAAATCCTGTTAATCTGTTCATCATCGCTTCCGAAAACTTTGCTATTATGAATTTTTCGGAAGTCAAAAAGAGTGAGATCCGGTAATTGCGGGCGGTGACTGTTATTCTGCTAATCACTGCGGGCGGGCAACGGAATGTTCTGCTGGCGATGATAAATAAATAGAACTAATAGATATTAAATAATAAGGAAGTTGATTATGAATATGAAAATTACACTGAGTGTTTTATTTGAGGCTCTCATAATCCTTGGGCATGACAGAGTCTGGATGGAAGAATCGGAGTTTGAGCACATATACGGATACGGCTGCTACCGTGAGATACACACTTGGGACGATCGCACAGTTGCCTGGTGGGATGATGCTGATGACACATGGTATCTGTCCACAGAAGTCGATGTGATAACTCCTTTCCTTGGCCCTCTCCCAAAGAAAGAAGGAGAGCTCTCCGAGGAAAAATGCTTCCAGTTAATGACTCTTGGTCGCTACTGATAGCCGACAGCAGCATTTAATGAGTGGTCGGCTGGACACCCTCTGGCGGCCACATGTCACTCGATAGTGTAGTCCGGCGGGATTTCTCCCTGAAGATGATCCAGACATTAACGTAAAGGATACAGGAACGATGTGTAAACTGACCGGTTTTATAATGGGGCTGACGATCCTGCTGGGTGTGACTGCACGGGATGCAGGGGCGGCAACGCTCAGTGAAATGCGGATGGTTAATGCCAGTCAGAAACCCGGGATGGTGATTATCTGCAGCCGGACCTCGGAGATTCCGCAGAAAGGTGAATCCCCCGTTCGTATAGAAAGTCTCCTCAGGGGCGTGGTACTGCAGAACGACGGTGATCGCATGATGTTTGACGTGACCTATACACAGCGAAACGCTGAAGAGAGTATTCCTTTTCGTACGGAAAAATACCGGCTGACCACTGAGCTGGAAGCCACCCGCCAGAAAATGGCCATCGATCCTGAGACGATAGAACTATCGCTTCCGCGTGCCCGCGGTCTTGAAGAAACTTTTCTCGCGGGGATGAAAGCAAGCCCGGTTTCGTTTGAAGATTACACCAATTACCGTGTCAAATCTGCTACCGAGTATCTGATCCTGCCGGGTCCGGCATCCCCGGATGCACCGGTGATGCACTGCACACTCTAATGACAATGGTGACATAACATGATGCCAGCACTGCCAGGCCATAGCGGGGCTTTTTCCTCTGCTCAGCTGCCGGTGGCCATCGATTACCCGGCCGCGCTGGCACTGCGCCAGATGGCGCTCGTTCAGGACGAACTGCCGAAATACCTGCTGGCGCCGGAAGTGAGCGCCCTGCTCCACTACGTGCCCGATCTTCACCGTAAGATGCTGCTGACCACCCTGTGGAACACCGGCGCCCGTATTAACGAAGCACTGGCCCTGACCCGGAGTGATTTTTCCCTGGCCCCGCCCTACCCGTTCGTGCAACTGGCAACCCTCAAACAGCGGGTGGAGAAAGCGGCCCGAACGGCCGGCCGTGCTCCGGCCGGCAGCCAGCCTCATCGTAACGTTCCGCTTTCCGATCCGCAGTATGCCCGCCAGCTGGAAATGATGGTGGCCACCCTGAAAATACCGCTGGAACGCCGGAATAAGCGCACCGGCAGAACGGAAAAGGTGCGCATCTGGGAGATCACCGACCGTACCGTTCGCACCTGGCTGGGCGAAGCTGTTAAAGCGGCAGCCGCCGACGGGGTGACGTTCTCCGTGCCGGTGACGCCACACACGTTCCGCCACTCCTACGCCATGCACATGCTGTATGCCGGAATTCCGCTGAAGGTGCTGCAGAGCCTGATGGGGCACAAGTCGATCAGCTCGACGGAAGTCTATACAAAGGTATTTGCTCTCGATGTTGCTGCAAGGCATCGTGTGCAATTTTCAATGGCAGAGGCTGATGCTGTTGCCATGCTGAAAAAAAGATAACTAAATTTGTCAAAATTTACAGACAGTTGTAATGACATCCACTTATTCGATAATAAATTAATCTTGCGTTACGTGAAAACTGACAGGGGTCCAGGCTGTACCAGGCCGGAATTCACGTAACGCACTTTACGTCTTCTTCATTACTTACCTTTTCGTTCCGATCCTGTTCATCCCTGCATTGCCCCCTTTTCTTCATAACGCATTTCACTGTTGCCGAAAGCCCATGGGGTCGACTTTGCGACCGCGGCCGCACTCAGAAGGATGGCCACTTTAACCGGCGCCACCCTGGCGTACCTACTCGTCCCCGAAGTGAGAGCCCTACTCTTCTATATGCCGGATCTTCACCATTAAATGCTGTTCTCTACTTTCTGGAACACGGGAGTGCGGATCAGTGAATCCCGGACGCTGCCCCCGGAATCCTTTGATCTCGGTGGGTTAAGACCCTTTGTGAAAGTACTGGGCTAAGGGCATCCGCCCTGACGAACAATATTGACTAAGTGATGAAAGTAAACATATCGCAGTGAAGATGTTGAGCAGACTGCCCGCTCTTCCACACACCGCAGTCAATATCAATACTCTGGTAGGCCTATCCACATATCGCAGTCAAGGCAAGCAAAACCTAAACGGAATGATGAATCAGTATAAATTGACTGTGGTATGCGCTCTGCATACCACAGTCAACAAACTCTAAAACGGCATTCCTCAGTCATTTCCCGGTTTCACGCTGGCGAGCGCTTTTGCTAGTTTCTGAGGATCAATACCTGCAGCCTTCAGGGCTTTAATAACTTCGTCATAGTTCTGCTCAGGTACTTCCTCTTCCGGCTCACGGGGAACAACGACCTTGCTACTGATGAGTTTCGGATTACGGTAATGCACGCTGAAGTAGGTGGCCCGGCCGCGTTTGAATTCGGTGTAATCCAGATAGCCGATATCCTTCAGCTGCGCCATGGCTTTGCGCACCGTGTGGTTCTGCGTGTAGAGGTTAGACGTCAGGTTGAGTCTGTCTCGCATACGCTTCATGGAGATGGGGGCCGGATTCTGTGGCAGACTTTCAATGTAGGTATAGAGTGCCTGTGCGGACTCCTTGCGCTGCAGGGCATCAATGGCTTTCAGACGCAACAGGACCCGCCTGTCCATCTGATAAAGCTCAAAGAGCTTGGGCTCTGCCCTGATCTCCACGACATCGGCAGTGATGTCGTAATAGGCAGACTGAACCAGGTGCGTAGTCCACCCTTTCGTTTCACTCTGAAACTTGAGGGTTACGGATGCCAGCTTGAACAGGGAGTTGCTTATCCTGTCACGCATTTTCTTGTTAGAGCGCCGGGAGTCAAAGCCACACATTTTAACAAACTCAACAAAAGACAGCTTGAGCGTGTCATCCTTAACGCCAAAATCATACATTGAACGGATGATTCCAAGCCAGACTTTGAAGTCCGTATCCATATCGAGGCGCGATCCGGTGATCCTGACATCGGTATACCCTTCACTCCGGGCAATGGACAGCTGTACGAGCTCCTCAGTCGCATCCGTGACGTTTTTGCGGTTCGTCTTACTCCTAGAGGTCGATTTGAGGGTAGGAACGAACAGACCAAGCCTCATGAGCGCAACAGGCTGAACAGTACTGGCGCTGTTGACATCCAGCTTAACAACTTCACCCGTTGTCTTATTGACCTCCTGAAGATTCAGGGGTAACTCATTATTTTCCATAGCCATTTTATTAACCCGCGGTTATCCACAAACGAAAGTATATACGCATATCACAGTCAACGGAAATACATACCCCAGTTAATACAATTGCATACCGCAATAGTTGATCTCGCACACAACAGTCAACATACCACACACCACAGTTAATGAAGATAGTCTCCAGGATCAGGCGTAGCGGGGCGCTAAACGATCCGGGGATCTCTTTTTGATCTCAACATGATCTCCTTAAGGATCAATTACTGGATCGAAATATGGAATAACAGCCAGCATCCAATACATATGGACCACTGACATGACACAATGTGAATCTTGGTACAACAACCCAGTAATACAACACCAGGAAAGGCAATAGTCTTGACTGTGATATGCAGAAAAATGCATGTCATTACTCTTCCCTATTCCTATTCAGCTTCATACCGCAGTCAATAATCTGCATACTATAGTCAATTCCTTACCATTCAGTTCCTTCCAGTGGAGCTTCGTTAGCTTCAGAGCGTCAGCCACACCTTGTTAGTACGGAGTAATTCCGCTTCCTCGACGCATGCGCCTACGCGCGCATACTTTCTGCGGCGAGCGGATGATATTGACTGAAGCATGCGGCAGCCTTTCAGGCGGATGCTGAACTGAACAAGACTATATTTTGATCGGCTTTGCAATATTTAAGACGGTTTGCAACTTTAATGTTGCTTTGCGCCTTTTACCAAGATTTAATAGATTAATGCAAAGATAATAATAAGGAACAAAGAATGGGACTGATGGAAACGCTTGACCAGTGCATTACGGCCGGTCATGAAATGACGAAAGCTATCGCGATTGCACAGTTTAACGATGATAGCCCGGAAGCCAGGAAAATTACCCGTCGCTGGCGTGTGGGTGAGGCCGCCGATCTGATTGGCGTTTCTTCTCAGGCAATCCGTGATGCAGAAAAAGCAGGACGCCTTCCCCATCCTGATATGGAAATGCGTGGACGTGTAGAGCAGCGGGTGGGCTACACCATTGAACAAATCAACCATATGCGGGATGTATTTGGCACCCGTCTGCGCCGTCCTGATGACAGCGTTCCGCCCGTCATCGCGGTGGCAGCACATAAAGGGGGTGTCTATAAGACATCTGTATCTGTACATTTGGCACAGGACCTGGCGCTGAAAGGGCTGCGAGTACTGCTTGTCGAAGGGAACGATCCTCAAGGCACAGCCTCCATGTACCACGGCTGGGTCCCTGATTTGCATATCCATGCCGAAGACACACTGCTGCCTTTTTATCTTGGTGAGCGCGATGATGCAGCCTATGCCGTCAAAGCCACCTGCTGGCCGGGTCTCGACATCATACCTTCATGCCTGGCTCTGCACCGCATTGAGACAGAACTAATGGGAAGGTTTGACAACGGGAAACTGCCGACAGAACCTCATATGATGCTTCGCCTGGCCATCGAAACAGTGGCCCATGATTATGATGTCATTGTTATCGACAGTGCACCGAACCTCGGTATTGGTACCATCAATGTCGTCTGTGCTGCAGATGTACTCATCGTGCCAACGCCAGCAGAGTTATTTGATTACACCTCTGCCCTTCAGTTTTTTGACATGCTGCGCGACCTGTTAAAAAACGTGGACCTGCAGGGTTTTGAACCTGACGTTAGAATTCTTCTGACCAAGTACAGCAATAACAATGGCTCACAGTCACCCTGGATGGAAGAACAGATCCGCGATGCCTGGGGAAGCATGGTACTGAAAAACGTTGTTCGCGAGACCGACGAAGTCGGTAAAGGTCAGATCCGTATGAGAACGGTGTTTGAGCAGGCTATCGATCAGCGCTCATCTACAGGAGCCTGGCGAAATGCGCTGTCTATCTGGGAGCCTGTCTGTAATGAAATTTTTGATCGCCTGATTAAACCTCGCTGGGAGATCAGATAATGAAACGTGCACCAGTCATTCCAAAACATACCGTAAAAGATATCCGCCCCGAAACTGAACCTTCAGCGGCACCCGCTGCACCGATGGTTGATTCATTAATTGCACGGGTTGGAGCCATGGCCCGCGGGAATACCATTCTGCTTCCGGTTTGTGGCCGGGAAGTGAAATTTATTCTGGAAGCGATCCCGGGCGAGAGTGTTGAGACGGCATCAAGAGTCTGGTCAGGTAATGAACGTGACCAGGAACTACTGACCGAAGACGCGCTTGATGATCTGATTCCCTCTTTTATGCTGAGTGGTCAACAGACGCCTGCGTTCGGACGAAGGGTAGAAGGTGTCATTGAAATTGCTGATGGTAGTCGCCGTCGTAAAGCCGCCATACTGACATCATCAGATTATCGTGTTCTCGTCGGGGATCTCGATGACGAACAGATGATGGCTTTATCACGGCTGGGTAATGATTATCGTCCTGTCAGCGCTTATGAACGGGGCAACCGTTATGCACAGCGGTTGGAAAATGATTTTAACGGCAATATCTCTGCTCTGGCTGAAGCTGAGAATATTTCCCGTAAAATCATCACGCGTTGCATCAACACGGCCCATTTGCCAAAATCAGTGGTTGCCCTGTTTACTCATCCTGGTGAACTTTCCGCCCGCTCAGGGGAGACGCTGTACAAAGCATTTTCGGGAAAAGAAGCTTTATTGTTGCAACGGACACAACAGCTTCATGAGCAAAAGAAAGCGGGAGTTATCTTTGAATCCGAGGAAGTTATTGGTTTACTGACGGATGTTCTGAAAGAGCCATCAGGTAAAAAAGTAAACCTTAATACCCGTCATCAATTTGTACCTGGTGCGACAGCCCTATACAAAGGCGATAAGGTGATTTTTAATCTCGATAAATCTCGTTTGCCTGCCGAGTGTATCGAGAAGATAGAAACCATACTGCGCGACTTACAAAAAGTTTAGCCTGTTTAATGATACACGCGAGAGTCTTCATTAATTTCCAATATCCTTAATGCGTTACATGCTGCTTCGGAATATATACATCCGAAGCAGTTATTTTCTGCACTATAGCCCAGTGTTGTAAAAAAGATCTGTTTACTTCTCCCAACCTGATTGTTACCACAATCTAAAGATCCAGTTTTTTCTAGTTTTCCTTAACTAGTTCCGCAGTTCACCCCTCAACCTGCATATCAGAACTCAGACGGTAACCCATCCCGGAATACTGATTTCATACACCAGATTAACTGGGACCACGGTCCCACTTCCTACTTGCGTGTCAGAACTCACCCGTCAAGCCCGCTTGGAATATCGATTCCACACGCCGGATTTAACTGGGACCACGGTCCCACCTCCTACTTGCGTGTCAGAACTCATCCTTCAACCCCGCCTGGAATATCGATTCCACACGCCGGATTTAACTGGGACCATGGTCCCACTCTATTCAGCTGTTTCTATCACAATACAGATTTTGAGATTGTTACTGTGATTCCTGTATTAGGTGCGTAAGAAGATTATGTTCGTTTTGTTCCCTGGTGCTTCCTCGCTCACTCGCGGGCTTCACCCTGTCGTTCGGCTGCGGCGAGCACTACTGGCTCTCTCAGAAAAGCAGAATTTATCTGATCCTCGCAACGGGAATATCTTTCCAGCGGGTGGTGTACGCAGGGGAGAGCATATCGCGTTTCATTTGCCATGATGGCGCTATCCCTCGCCCGGCAAACCAGATCTGTCCCAGACCGGAATGATTAATGCCATCGAGAACCTTCATCAGCTCAGCGCTGTGAGGACGTGGCGGACGTTCGTCGAACAGCTGCAGCTGCGAAACGCCGGAGCCGGTGAAGTCATTCAGCATCACACCGGCTTTGGCATACCGGTGTCCATCCTTCCAGATACGCTCCAGAGCCGTTGTGGCGGCCGCAATAATGTCCCGGGTGTCCTGAGTGGGTGTAAGCAGTTTCTCCGTGGCCACGTTGCCGTAGTAAGGCTCTTTAACGGCGAACGGAGACGTTTTGATGAAAACGGAAATATGCCGGCAGTACTGGCGCTCTTTCCGCAGCTTTTCAGAGGCCCGTTCTGCGTACTGACAGACAGCCTGGCGGAGCGAATCGTACTCCGTGATTTTCTCTCCAAAGCTGCGGCTGCAGACGATCTGCTGTTTCGTCGGTGGTGCTTCCTCAAGCGACATGCAGCTTTCCCCGTTCAGTTCGCGTACTGTTCGCTCGAGAACGACGGAGAAATTTTTGCGTATAAAGGCCGGGTTCGTCAGGGCCAGATCGAGCGCGGTCCTGATACCCAGTACATTAAGTTTGCGTGCAATACGGTTTCCCACGCCCCAGATCTCTTCGACCGGCTGCAGTGAAAGCAGTTTCCGCGTTCGCTGAGGATTCCCCCTGGTCAGGGCGAGCACACCACGAAACTGTTTCCACTCCTTTGAGGCCCACTGGGCAGATTTTGCCAGGGTTTTCGTCGGCCCGGCACCCACGCCGATGGTCAGACGGGTACAGTCATACACGTGCTGGCGCAGCTGCCGGCCGAAGTCCTCCAGGTCCATGCAGTGCTCAACGCCGGTCAGGTCGAGGAACATCTCGTCAATCGAATACTGTTCCACCCTTGGGGCCAGCTCCTCCAGGCAGCTCATCACGCGCGCTGACATCGAGGCATAAAGTTCATAGTTGCTTGAGAACGCGTATATTTTTTCCGGGTATCTTTCGTTTTTCATCTGAAACCACGGCGTGCCCATTTTGATCCAGGGCTTCGCCTCGGCACTTCTTGCGATTACGCAGCCATCGTTATTACTGAGCACCACAACCGGCTTTCCTTTCAAATCCGGGCGGAAAACACGTTCGCAGCTGGCATAAAAGCTGTTCACATCGGCCAGGGCAAACATCAGTACATCTCCCTCGGGCGGTGGATGATGTGCGTGACGACGCCAAAGATATCCAGATCGTCCGGGTCGGGATAAATCGGCGGCCAGGCGGCGTTCATTGGCTGCAGCGTCAGTCGTGGCGTCAGCAGAAGCCGTTTAACCGTAAACTCCCCCTGCACACTGGCCACAACAATATCGCCGTGCCGGGGCTTCTCTGCACTGTCCACAACCAGCAGATCGCCATTGTAAAGGCTGCCGTCGGACATGCTGTCACCGCTGGCACGGAGATAGTAAGTCGCGCTTGGGTGCCGTATGCAGTAATCATGGAGATCCAGGTCATCGGGTAGGAACAGGCCATTGCTGACCCATCCCCCCCTAAGAACCGTACGTGAGAGTTTCCCCTCATACGGCTC
>NZ_JASEYI010000037.1:0-22238 GCF_035064085.1 Enterobacter sp. R-1.6.2 | reverse complement strand
ATGGGTTCATGTGCAGCTCCATCAGCAAAAGGGGATGATAAGTTTATCACCACCGACTATTTGCAACAGTGCCGTTTACTCATATATACTTTAGATTGATTTAAAACTTCATTTTTAATTTAAAAGGATCTAGGTGAAGATCCTTTTTGATAATCTCATGACCAAAATCCCTTAACGTGAGTTTTCGTTCCACTGAGCGTCAGACCCCGTATAGTGTTTTGCAGTTTAGAGGAGATATCGCGATGCATACGCGGAAGGCAATAACGGAGGCGCTTCAAAAACTCGGAGTCCAAACCGGTGACCTCTTGATGGTGCATGCCTCACTTAAAGCGATTGGTCCGGTCGAAGGAGGAGCGGAGACGGTCGTTGCCGCGTTACGCTCCGCGGTTGGGCCGACTGGCACTGTGATGGGATACGCGTCGTGGGACCGATCACCCTACGAGGAGACTCTGAATGGCGCTCGGCTGGATGACGAAGCCCGCCGTACCTGGCTGCCGTTCGATCCCGCAACAGCCGGGACTTACCGTGGGTTCGGCCTGCTGAATCAATTTCTGGTTCAAGCCCCCGGCGCGCGGCGCAGCGCGCACCCCGATGCATCGATGGTCGCGGTTGGTCCGCTGGCTGAAACGCTGACGGAGCCTCACGAACTCGGTCACGCCTTGGGGGAAGGATCGCCCGTCGAGCGGTTCGTTCGCCTTGGCGGGAAGGCCCTGCTGTTGGGTGCGCCGCTAAACTCCGTTACCGCATTGCACTACGCCGAGGCGGTTGCCGATATCCCCAACAAACGGTGGGTGACGTATGAGATGCCGATGCTTGGAAGAGACGGTGAAGTCGCCTGGAAAACGGCATCGGATTACGATTCAAACGGCATTCTCGATTGCTTTGCTATCGAAGGAAAGCCGGATGCGGTTGAAACTATAGCAAATGCTTACGTGAAGCTCGGTCGCCATCGAGAAGGTGTCGTGGGCTTTGCTCAGTGCTACCTGTTCGACGCGCAGGACATCGTGACGTTCGGCGTCACCTATCTTGAGAAGCATTTCGGAACCACTCCGATCGTGCCTCCGCACGAGGCCGTCGAGCGCTCTTGCGAGCCTTCAGGTTAGAGGCCGTCGACAATGATAATCTGGATCAACGGACCTTTCGGCGCCGGAAAGACGACGCTCGCTAAGCGGCTGCGCGATCGGCGTTCCAAATCGCTGATCTTTGACCCCGAGGAAATCGGGTTCGTGGTGAAAGAAACGGTCCCCATGCCAGCGAGCGGAGACTATCAGGATCTCCCCTTGTGGAGGGGACTTACGATCGCGGCGGTCAGGGAGATTCGAAGGAATTACTCGCAGGACATCATCATCCCAATGACGCTCGTGCACCCGGACTATCTGACTGAGATACTCGACGGGGTAAGGCGGATCGACGATCAGCTGCTGCACATCTTTCTGACGCTCAACGAGGACCTATTGCGTCACCGGATCGCGAACCAGACCATGCATCCTGACCCGAATCGAAATGCGGAGATTCGAGAGTGGCGATTAGCGAATGTCGCCCGATGCTTGGCCGCAAGGGAACGGCTTCCATGCACAACCCGTGTTCTCGATAGTGGTGCACACACCAGCGATGAACTCGCAGCGATGGTGCTCGACGGAATCGATGGGCGCACCTGATCGCCTTCGACGCCTGCGCAAAGCGTAGCGCGAGGGTGGCGGGCTCACGACCAAACGCCCAGAGGTCGATCATCGCAGGGATGTTTGGCTTTGTGGTGCGGACGACGGGACTCGAACCCGTACTCTCACAGAGAAGCAGATTTTCGTACCACCTCGACTTTCGCCGCCGTCTGATGACGTTCGTGGTCTGGACTGTCCCTTCGCCATTGCCCGAAGGCTTTAGGCGCCGCCCGTCCAGTCTCTACACCTTCCCCCGAAGGGGCTTGGCTCGGGATTGGCTTAGGGTATTGCCCGTTAGCGTTCCCCGACTTTGAGCGGTTCTACTCCGCGGATTTCCCCGCGGGCACTCCAATTTTAAAGTCTGCTGCGTCTACCGATTTCGCCACGTCCGCCTTTTTTCGCCGTTCCTAGCGCTCGTGCGATGCACCTATGTTGCACCTAGCGCCGAATCGTTCTTCGTCATCCTGAAAAACCACGTCTCCTAAAGCCTTGCATAGCTTATCTTTTCTCCACCACGAACTTTTTTGTGGGATGGTAGAAAAAAAGACTTTTTAAGTCCGCTGGCTTGCCAGGCCTTGTTAGCTTGTACGGTCATGGTTATCGGGTAAAGAATATTGACGGCATCGCTGGTGTCGGTGGCTGAAAAGCCGGCTCCCATCAGGGCAATAGCCATTTCAGATGCAGGCGTACAGGGCAATGGTCAACAGCTACAGCCTGTCTGACGATTCCGGCGTCATGGCTGCGGCGGCTATCACGCATTTTTTGTTCGGTCAGGCGGTGTTTTCGTACCTCAATGGTTGGAGCGTGTTGATCGGACCTGGTACAGGTTTGGACAGCACGGGCTGCAAATACGCAAGGGATTTAATGGGCCTGGTGGCGTTCACGGCTTTTATCGTGACGTTTCTGTTCAGGGGCTACTCATAATCTCGTGGCTCGGCGGTTCCCGGCACACCATGACAGTAAGGAAGGACCCTGTGTCTCAACTCTCCCAGCTTCGAAGCCCCGCCGCCGTGCAGGCTGCCATCGATGAGTTCGTGCAACTGGGCCGCACGAAATTCCTGGCGCGCCACGGCTACGGCAAGTCCCGCGACTTCCTGGTACGTGATCCGAAGACCGGCACCGATTGCGATTCCAAGGCCATCGCCGGTGTGGCCTTCGGCAAGCAATTTCCCGAGCAGGGCCCGCTCACTGCTGACAGCTTCTCCGGTGGCGAGACGACCGTCGTTCCGGCGCTGACGCGGCTCGGGTTTCGCATCATTCGCATCGGCGAAGACTGGTCCGAAGAAGAGGTCCTGGCCACGGTCGAAGACTATTTCGACATGCTGCGTGCCGAGGCGGCTGGGGAGCCGTACCACAAGTCCGAGCACAACCAGGCACTGCGCCAACTGCTGAACGGTCGCAGCAAGTCTTCAGTCGAGCTCAAGCACCAGAACATTAGCGCCGTACTCGATGCCCTGGGCCTGCCCTATATCAACGGCTACAAGCCACGCGGCAACAGCCAACTGCTGCTGCGTAAATCCGTACACGCCTACGTTCTGGAACATCAGCAGACGGTCGGCGCTCTTGTCGATGCCCTGGAGGAGGTAAAACTTCCGGGTGACAAAACCTACCGAGCGGCTTTGGTAGAACCACCCGCCCGTGAAGTGCTTGTGCGTACCCCGGCATCTCTACGGCAACGCCTACCGCGAAAGTTCGATTATGCCGCTCGCGATGAAGCCAACCGCAAGCTGGGCCGGGCAGGGGAGCAGTGGGTGATTGGCTACGAACAGCAACGCCTGACCGAGCTCGGCCACCCAGAGCTTTTTCAGCGGCTGGATTGGGTGTCCGACACCCAGGGAGACGGTGCGGGGTTCGACATCCTGTCGTTCGAAGAGGACGCCCATGAGCGCTTCATCGAGGTGAAAACCACCAATGGCGGGGTAGGCTCGTCTTTCTTGGTCAGCCACAACGAACTCGAATTCTCCAAGGAGGCGGGCGATCAATTCCATCTGTATCGCGTGTTCCAGTTTCGGGACGGTCCGCGCCTGTTCACGCTACCCGGCGACCTCAGCCAACATGTGCATCTCAAGCCGACGGACTACCGGGCGAGTTTCCGGAGTTTGGTGGGGTAAAGGCAGGGTTCTGTTGAGCCGAATGGCTGTGTGCGGCCGATTCTGTTGAAAAAGTAGCGGCCTCCCCATGCCGTTGGCAAAATTGCTTTGTCAGCGAGCGTGGGGGCGAACAGCATGATGGGACAGTTACCGGGAGGACAGCAGCGCCTGTTCTACTCGTTCAATCTGGAAGATCACGTCCCGGCCCAACATCTCCTGCGCAGCATCGACCAGTGCTTGGATCTCAGTGATCTACGTGCCTACCTGGCAGATTTCTATAGCCCCATCGGGCGTCCCTCGATTGACCCGGAGTTGATGGTGCGCATGCTGGTCGTCGGCTACTGCTATGGCATTCGTTCCGAGCGGCGATTGTGCGAAGAGGTGCACCTGAACCTGGCCTATCGCTGGTTCTGCCGGTTGGGTCTGGAAGACGAAGTCCCCAATCACTCGACCTTCTCGAAGAATCGCCATGGGCGTTTTCGTGACAGCGATCTATTCCGCTGGTTATTCAATGAGGTGCTGCGGCGCTGCATGGCAGCCGGCCTAGTCAAGGGTGAAGGTTTCGCCGTCGACGCCAGCATCATTAAGGCGGATGCCAGCCGGCAACGTGGGGTGGCGGGAGATGAGGTCGATTGGAACGATCCAAAGCTCAGCAGCCGCGCAGTGCGCGAGTACCTCGAAGCCCTTGATGAAGAGGCGCTGGCTGAGGCTCTTCCCAAGAAAATTTCGCTCACTGATCCTCAGTCCCGTTGGACAGCAGCGCCAGGTGGCCCGGCCTTTTTTGCCTACTCCACGAATTACCTGATCGACACTGAGCACGGTGTGATCATGGACGTGGAAGCTACCCCGGCGCACCGTACCGCCGAAGTCGATTCGACTAGGACGATGGTCGAGCGTGTCGAGGCGCAGTTCGATCTCACACCGGAACGCCTTATCGGCGATACCGCTTATGGCACCGCCCCGATGCTGGCCTGGATGGTCGAAGAAAAGGACATCGAACCGCATGTGCCGGTGTGGGACAAGACCGAGCGCAAGGACGACAGCCTCTCCAGTAACGACTTTCACTGGAGTCAGGACGCCAATGAATATCGCTGCCCAGCCGGCAAACCGCTACGCAGTGAATGGCGCGCCTTCACCCAGCAAAGGTCGCGGGTAACTAAGGCCAAAACCGTCATTTACCGCTCCAGCCAAACCGACTGCGCCACCTGCCCGTTGAAAGCGAAATGCTGCCCCAACACGCCGAATCGGAAGATCGTCCGCAGCATCCATGAGGCTGCCCGCGACGTGGCTCGACGCATCGCCAAGACACCGGAGTACCTCGTCTCTCGCTGCGAACGAAAGAAGGTGGAGATGCTTTTCGCCCACCTCAAACGGATCATGAAACTCGACCGTTTACGACTGCGTGGCCTAACGGGTGCCACTGACGAATTCACCTTGGCTGCGATGGTGCAGAACCTGCGCCGCATGGCCAAGCTTTTGCCTCAAGGGCCACCGCTGACGGGATAGGTATGCCTGCTACGAGCAGAAACCCTCAAATTAACCCTTAAACCTGAGCAAGGACGCTCAGTGAAACGCCGGAAGGCAACTTGAAGTGGCTTGCAGCCACTTCGACAGCAGGCACACCTGATCGGCAGGCTGCCGCTAAAGCTACTTTTTCAACAGAATCGGCCGATTTGTGCCGGTCGTCAAGGACCGCTTCGGATCACTCTCAACCGGATCGCGGGCCAGCTGATTTGCTAAAACCCGCGCCAAACTCAACGAAGGATTTCGCATGATCCGTTTTTTTTGGCGATCACGCTCGGCCTGATGGTTGGCTGCTCGTCGAGTTCAAGTTCGATCTGATCAGTGAGCGGTAGCGCAAGTGGATCGCCTCAGCCAAGCAGCGTTGTTGCCGGCGGCCGGAAGAAAGCCTTGAACTAGTAGCGGAAAGGATGAAACTTTATTTTTACGATTCTCAGCATTTTCCAAGGTTGAGCGAAAATTAGGATGATACTTTAATGATTCCGGCCTCCATCCCCACAAAACGCTTGCAGATGGCAGAATTGAAATAAGTCATTGTTTTAAATGGATTTTTGCAGGAATTGCTACGTTGCAGGGTCCTGTAGTTAGGATGACACTTTATTTTCCTCCCACAGGCCTCGTGATACGCCTATTTTTATAGGTTAATGTCATGATAATAATGGTTTCTTAGACGTCAGGTGGCACTTTTCGGGGAAATGTGCGCGGAACCCCTATTTGTTTATTTTTCTAAATACATTCAAATATGTATCCGCTCATGAGACAATAACCCTGGTAAATGCTTCAATAATATTGAAAAAGGAAGAGTATGAGTATTCAACATTTTCGTGTCGCCCTTATTCCCTTTTTTGCGGCATTTTGCCTTCCTGTTTTTGCTCACCCAGAAACGCTGGTGAAAGTAAAAGATGCTGAAGATCAGTTGGGTGCACGAGTGGGTTACATCGAACTGGATCTCAACAGCGGTAAGATCCTTGAGAGTTTTCGCCCCGAAGAACGTTTTCCAATGATGAGCACTTTTAAAGTTCTGCTATGTGGTGCGGTATTATCCCGTGTTGACGCCGGGCAAGAGCAACTCGGTCGCCGCATACACTATTCTCAGAATGACTTGGTTGAGTACTCACCAGTCACAGAAAAGCATCTTACGGATGGCATGACAGTAAGAGAATTATGCAGTGCTGCCATAACCATGAGTGATAACACTGCTGCCAACTTACTTCTGACAACGATCGGAGGACCGAAGGAGCTAACCGCTTTTTTGCACAACATGGGGGATCATGTAACTCGCCTTGATCGTTGGGAACCGGAGCTGAATGAAGCCATACCAAACGACGAGCGTGACACCACGATGCCTGCAGCAATGGCAACAACGTTGCGCAAACTATTAACTGGCGAACTACTTACTCTAGCTTCCCGGCAACAATTAATAGACTGGATGGAGGCGGATAAAGTTGCAGGACCACTTCTGCGCTCGGCCCTTCCGGCTGGCTGGTTTATTGCTGATAAATCTGGAGCCGGTGAGCGTGGGTCTCGCGGTATCATTGCAGCACTGGGGCCAGATGGTAAGCCCTCCCGTATCGTAGTTATCTACACGACGGGGAGTCAGGCAACTATGGATGAACGAAATAGACAGATCGCTGAGATAGGTGCCTCACTGATTAAGCATTGGTAACTGTCAGACCAAGTTTACTCATATATACTTTAGATTGATTTAAAACTTCATTTTTAATTTAAAAGGATCTAGGTGAAGATCCTTTTTGATAATCTCATGACCAAAATCCCTTAACGTGAGTTTTCGTTCCACTGAGCGTCAGACCCCGTGTTGACACCGGCGTACCCTCGGTGCTATCTTCGCGCCCCAATAGTCGGGGCTTGGCCAGGACTTCCTGAGGCCGTCCGTAACTCCACCTTCAAACAAGGAATATCGTTGATGTCACTGTATCGCCGTCTAGTTCTGCTGTCTTGTCTCTCATGGCCGCTGGCTGGCTTTTCTGCCACCGCGCTGACCAACCTCGTCGCGGAACCATTCGCTAAACTCGAACAGGACTTTGGCGGCTCCATCGGTGTGTACGCGATGGATACCGGCTCAGGCGCAACTGTAAGTTACCGCGCTGAGGAGCGCTTCCCACTGTGCAGCTCATTCAAGGGCTTTCTTGCTGCCGCTGTGCTGGCTCGCAGCCAGCAGCAGGCCGGCTTGCTGGACACACCCATCCGTTACGGCAAAAATGCGCTGGTTCCGTGGTCACCCATCTCGGAAAAATATCTGACAACAGGCATGACGGTGGCGGAGCTGTCCGCGGCCGCCGTGCAATACAGTGATAACGCCGCCGCCAATTTGTTGCTGAAGGAGTTGGGCGGCCCGGCCGGGCTGACGGCCTTCATGCGCTCTATCGGCGATACCACGTTCCGTCTGGACCGCTGGGAGCTGGAGCTGAACTCCGCCATCCCAGGCGATGCGCGCGATACCTCATCGCCGCGCGCCGTGACGGAAAGCTTACAAAAACTGACACTGGGCTCTGCACTGGCTGCGCCGCAGCGGCAGCAGTTTGTTGATTGGCTAAAGGGAAACACGACCGGCAACCACCGCATCCGCGCGGCGGTGCCGGCAGACTGGGCAGTCGGAGACAAAACCGGAACCTGCGGAGTGTATGGCACGGCAAATGACTATGCCGTCGTCTGGCCCACTGGGCGCGCACCTATTGTGTTGGCCGTCTACACCCGGGCGCCTAACAAGGATGACAAGCACAGCGAGGCCGTCATCGCCGCTGCGGCTAGACTCGCGCTCGAGGGATTGGGCGTCAACGGGCAGTAAGGCTCTGAAAATCATCTATTGGCCCACCACCGCCGCCCTTGCGGGCGGCATGGATTACCAACCACTGTCACATTTAGGCTAGGAGTCTGCGCGGCAGAGCCGTGTGACCGGTTTTCTGTAGAGCACTGACGATGGCGGCGGCGCTCTCTGCAATTGGCAAGGCGTCGGCGCCAAGGATACCAATCTTGCGGCGCGCGGCGTGTTATGACGACTGGGGTGCATTTGAGCCGCCCCATTTAACCTTCGCCCTCACAGATACGCCATTCGCCTCAGATTTAGCGCCATGCAGACGAGCTTCCACTCGGCTTGCACCTTGTCCAGGCCCCTCATGCTGAACTGACGCAATCCCATCACCGCCTTGATCCAACCATTCGGAGCCTCCACGATCGACTTGCGCCGGCGGTAAGCTGCATCGCCTTGCTCCGTTTTCAATTTCGCCGCAATCGCCGCCGTATGCGGATGGGTCTTGGCATTGACCTTGGCATCTTCACGTCCCTCGCGGCCGAGGGCAACGATGACATCGCCGTGGTGATCGGCGACCTTTGCCAGAACAGCCTCACTACGGAATCCCGCATCCGCCAGCGTCTGGGCCGGCATTTCTCCGGTGTTGGCCTGAACTGCTGCCAGCATGCCCAGCAGCGCCTGACTGTCCGCGGCGCAGTTGGTCAACTCCGCCGCCACGATGATCTGGTGCTCGGCATCGACCGCTGTGTACCCGTTGTAGCTCTGCTCGGAGCCACCACCGGCGTGTTTCATGATCCGGCTGTCCGGATCGGTGAAGCTTTCCTGATCACGGTCATCCGGCACACCAAACTCGCGTTTGTACGAGCCACCGCCCTTGTCCGAGCCATCCGGATGGCGAGGCCGGCGGCCATCGTCTTCGCTGCGCCCCCGGGCCTGGTCCGCTTCACGCTGGCGCGCTTCCAGGCGCGCCTTTGCCGCCTGGATCGCCTCCAGGCGCTTCTCGCGGCGAGAAATCTCGGCAGGAATGTCCAGCTCCGGCTCGTTACGCTCCTGGTCGTCGGTAGCCTTGGCGCGATCAAGCAGCGCCTTGATCTCGCAATGCAATTCGTCCTCGGCCGGCTTCATGCGCTTATAGCTCATCGCCTTGTGGCGGCTGGCGTTGGCTTTTACCTTGGTGCCGTCGACCGCGATCGTGCCAAGCTTCACCAGCCCACATTCGCGCGCCAGTTGCACCACCTGAACGAACAAATTCTCAAGCTCGGTCAGGTGTAGGGCACGGAAGTCACTCAGCGTGCGGTGGGCCGGGAAGTTTCCAGCGGCCAGCACACGCAACGCGACATCCTCGTACAGCTTCCTGGCTAGTTTGCGCGAAGAGAAGACGCCGCTCGCGTAACCATAGATCAGCACTTTGACCATCATCGCCGGATGAAACGGCTGATTGCCCGGACCACCGCCGGCATACCGGGCGTGGAATGCGCTCAAGTCCAGCGTATCGACAGTCTCGCTGATGAAGTAGGCAAGATGCCCTTCAGGTAGCCACTCTCCCAGAGAAGGGGGCAGCAGATAGGATTGGTCGGGTCGGTAAGGAAGGTAACTGGCAGCCATCCCCGTATCGTCCTCGATCTTCCGCCGATTTGGCTTCTGCCGCGCAGGCTCCTAGGCCACCGTAGCTAAACATACGAGAAAAACCGCTTCTTGAGCGCTCTCTGAGACCACCTTGCCGACAACGCAGAAACGGTTGCGGAAAAATCGGCGTTTCCGGCGTACGCCACCCGACCTGGACGAACTATTGCGGACCTGGAACTGGAGTAGCGGAATTCCCCGGGGTTTCAGCGTCGCGCCACAGCGCCTCAGATAGATGCGGTAGCCTTTGGCGGGTCGTCATGCCGCGGACCACCCCCCCAAAAAATTCCACAATGCGGAATGGCGGAATTTTCTGGGGTTCCCGCTTACCCCCCCTTCAGGCGAGTAGCCAACCTGAACGGATGGTTCCACCGCAAAGGCGGGCAGGGCGGCTGTCGTAAATGCTGCGGCCAGAAGCCAGGTTGCTAAGTTTTTCATTACAGGCTCCCGTTCACACACTGCATTTTATATTCAGGGTCAAAATAAATTTCTTTGATTTTCCGCTTTTCCATATGCACCACAACGTCAATGGTGGAGTAGAGCATTCGCATAATATCGCTCATATCGAGCATACGGCCGATAGGGGTCGCCTTGATAAGCAGCCCAATACGGTTAAAGGCATCGCGCGCAGAGTTAGCGTGCGTTGACATAACACCGCCTGGATGGCCGGTATTAAGTGCTTTAAGATAATCCCACGCAGCATCATCCCTAAGCTCAGTCATGATGATACGGCCCGGTGTCAGACGCATACAGGCTCGCAGGGCATCAGTGGCGCTGACGCGGCCGATCTTTCCTGCATCGCCGTACATCATATAAACGGCTTCTACAACGTGATCGACCGTGACTTCGTGAACGTCCTCTAAAATAATTACACGCTCGTCTTTATGTAGCGATTTTAACAGCGCGCGCGTGAGTACCGTTTTCCCCGACCCGGTTTCACCGCAGATCACGATAGTGCGTTTCTTCTCAACGGCGGTTTGCAGGAATGCGGGCCATTTTTCGCTGCTGTGCAGCTCTTTAAGGAAAAAATCATCATCCGTTAGGCTTTGCTTGCTGCCGGTAATCTTCCGGCAGTCACTGAAAATCCCCTCGCGGGTCAGCTGCTCCAGATTTTTATCGGCCGCCAAATCCTTACGAAACGCTACGGCCGTTGTACCGTCAATCACCGCAGGGGGCAGACAGATAACGCCCCTGATCCCGCCAGGCAGGATCACGTCATTAATGGCCTGCATGGTCAGCTTGTTGCTGCTCACCAACGATTTAGCAAGGTTCCTAATAAAATCTGCCGTAATTGCCGCGTTCTGCACAACCCTGCGGCCGCTGAACGTATCACAGATAACTTCCTGAAAGCAGTTAATGCGAATTTCAAAAACAGTAGGATCTTCTAAATACTCGCGCAGTGGGCCAAGTTGATAGAAAGCTGCATCAGTCATGATTACTCCTGAAGAAAAGCGGGCGCTAAGCGCCCACTTTTTTAGTTGTCTGCGAGCGTATAAACGCCGCTGAAATCGAGGTCGCGGGCAACAAAAATGCTCACCGCATCACCCTGCTGATCGTAGAGGGTAGGGGGGATAGACATGTAAGAGCGGAGTGCTTCAGACGCCAGCTGCTCACCGCTGTTTTCTGTGCTGTTGTACTGAATGTTATTACTCTGCGTCTGGTTAACCAGCGCCGTTAAGGTGTCAGAGAACAACGAAATCATGATCGCACCACGCAGACGCTCCCACATATGGGTATCCACCTGGCCCGGAATCCCCGCGCTGCCGAGTGAGTTCGTTCCGGCACTGTCAATATTAACGATTGTCCCGTCCTGGTCATTGCGGATACGCTCCCAGAGAACAAACACGCGCGCCTGGCCGTCTTTGATACCACCGGTAATCTGCCCGTCAACCCATGAGCCTTTATCAATCAGCCTAACGAGTCCATCAGCTGAGTAAACGTCCTGTGAAACCCGGCAGGAAACCTGACCCGGAACAGTGGTATCCAGCTCGGTGCCGGTACCACAGGGGATCATTTTGCCTTTCGGAACAGTCAGGCTGGGATTAGCCATGACTCCAGCGCGGCTAGCCTTCAGCCTTGCAGGAGTCAGGTTTTTAGCGAGTGCTGAACTACCTTCGCTTGTTTCGTTGTCCTGGGGCTGCACTCCGGGACTATTGCTTGTAGCCGCCTGATTAGTCTGGGCCAGCTCGCCGCCCAGACGACGCTGCATAGCCAGTTCTTCAGGCGAAGGTTCTTTACGCTTATTAGAGGTACGCGCGGCGGTATTGCTGCTGCCCGCATCTGCATCTGCCTGTGCGGCAGCCTGCACAGCACGGGCATCAGTGGCGCTATTCTGCGCAGTTGCAGGTTTATTAACATCAGGATCGCTGTTAAAGCTGTAGTTTGGCAGTGTATTGGCCTGTTGCGCTTTACCACCGTCTTTATCAGCTTCAGCTTTAGCCGGGGTGCGAATTTTACCCATGACCGTAATCCCGATGAATACCAAAGCAAGCAGCGCCATCAGTATGACAAAGGCTTTCATACCAGGAGCCGAACGGCGGTTACTGCCTTTAAATCCGCCACGCTCGCTTTCGAATTCACCGTCTCCGGTGTTTTCATCGAGTTCCTGATCTACATCGACACTTTTACGGGCCATCAGTTATCCTCCCCAATTTGAACCCTGCGCACATCCGGGGAAGCCGTACCGGTTGCTACCGCACCGGCGCCCGGCGCGAAATTATTATTACGAACGCCAACGACTTTATCGCCCAGACGAATACGCCACTCTTTAGCGACGGTTTCCACCTCGATGATGTTGCGGTTCTCACCCACAACATGAGAGTTAGGCAGCGTTTCTTTGCCACTGGCCGAAATCATGTAGACCTGCGGTAACTCCGCATTGGCCGGAAACTCAAACCGGGTAAAGCGGTAGTTATCCCAGACGTGAACCGGCTGGATGCTGCGCATTTCAGGCTGTTCGCTCATTACGTACTGATAGTTCTTCGCCCCCGCAAAAGCCGTCTGCTTCAGCTTCTGCGTAATGCGTTTTTTATCAGCCGCGCTTTTGGCTTTTTCCTGCTGCTCAAACGGATATTCATAGGTCAGCTGAAGAACGGCCTGGCGCACAGCCCACGGCGTTTCAATAAAGGATTTTGATACCGTACCGTCTGCATTTTTCTTCGTTTCTTCACCGATGAAATGGAGGACGATGTTATAGGTGCGCTTATCGGTGACGATCACCAGGTTGGTATCACTCATGGCCTGTTTCGGCTTCACAAAAAAATGGTTCATTTTGTGCGCAAACGTCCAGCTTTCAGAATCGCCAAAAGCATGAGTGATATAGGTTTCGTCAGGCGCGACAACAATGTGGGTAGCCACACCGGCGATAGCGTCAATTTTGACCACATTAACAGGGTTATAAACAACGCTTTTAATGCGATAGTCATAAGGAGAATTGCGGCCAACCTCAAGCGCCATAACGTTAGTGGCCGCGCCTCCCAGGACTGACAAAACGACTGCTGAAAGAAGTAGTTTTTTCATGGGGCAGCCCTCAGTTAACTTCAGGGTTGACGCGATAACTCGTCACGCGGAAACCCAGCGGGTTGACATAACGCTGCTCAGCATTCATCGCCAGCGATTTATATTCATACCCCATAATGGCAATCCAGCGCTGCGGCTGATCATCAACGGGATTGCTGCGCACGCGGCGAACCGTAGTAAAGCGTATCGTTGCTACGCCGTGCGGTTTATCGAGGATCACAGAGTTAATCTTCACGCGGGTCGTTTCACTGTCGCCCAGAACCTTATCAAGACCGTTGCGGCCCTTGAACTTGCTCTGGTAAGACTCTGCCACGTTCGGCGTGGACATTAAGCCAACGGCCGTATAGTCGACCTGAACTGAATAGAAGTCATAGCTCTCACGGTGAATGACATATTGTGTCAGCCAGAACTTATCAATTTCGTCACCATAAGAGGTCTGGTCGCGGGTCAGCTTGACCTGCTGTACTTCGTGAGTGGCCTCGTTGAGCGTTAGCAGATGTGCGGGGATTGGCTGGCTGTACTTATGCACCACGTAACCAACTAAAGAGAGTGCAAAAACAGTTACCACCGCTGAACCGGTGGCAACCATCCAGGCGGTACGCCGGGACTTCAGCACTTCATCCATCAGATCAACTTCAAGCCCTTTACGGCTTTCGTTGAACTCTTTAATGGCTTCACGTGTAAGCCCTGTTTTTTTATTAGCTTTCATTTGCACCACCTTGCGTATCAACCGGGATTGTTTTGTTTACTGGAACGGTGTTGCTCCAGTCCGGCTCCGGTGGCGGTTTATGCCCGCTGGAACAGGCGCTAATCAGAAGAACTCCCATAAGCAATAAGCTGCGCATTACGGCATCCATTATCGGTTGTTGAACGTACTAATTATAATAAGTCGTCGAAATTGCAATTTCAACGACTTTTGTTTTAATTTTATGCAGCCTTCTTCCCGCGACTGCCCCTTGCCTTACCACTTAAATTAGAACCACTGCTTCCTCCGCTGTTGCTGCCACTTCCTCCACCTGCCGATTGCTGGCCGCCGCCACTGTTACCGCCTCTGAACGCATTACCGCCAAACATGCCGTGGCTGCCCATATTGCCAAGCGCCTGCATGGAAGAACCCGTAGAGCGTGCGGCGTCAGCAACTCCGGCGCTGATACCGCTACCCCAGCTGGCGGCAATTTGCGGAATCTGGAACAGAACGAAAACGGAAATGACCGTCAGTAATAAGGCGGAGATAGAACCAGTGATTGATGAGTAAGCGGCATCAGAGTTCATCGAGGACAGGAGGTTGTCGAACATCTGCATGATGAAACCAAACACGAGCGCAAGAATGACGACGACAAGGCCATAGTTAATGACCGACGCCAGCCAGCGAGCAAAGATGTTTTTTGTCGCTCCCCACAGCAGGCAGAAGATTGCAATCGGGCCAAAACAAAGCGTAACGGCCAGAAGGATCTTAGCCATGATCACAAAGCCCGCACCGAGGCCGCCCAGCACAACGGTAGCAATCATCATAATGCCGCCAATGGCATACGCGGCCAGGCCGCTCGATGAAAACACGTCTGCGGCTTCCCATGCGGTGTTGACGATCTTGATACCTTTTTCAATACCGCTATCAATAATCGCCGGTACGCCACTTGCACCGACTTTATTAGGGGCAGACAGTATCCCGGCAAAATCATCCGGCAGGTGAAGCGCCACGTTGACCAGTTCCTGTTGATACCAGCCGCCCGCCGTTGCAAAGCTCAGGATAAGGGCTATGGAAAGATACTCTTTAATCAGCGAACTCAGGCTGTCGCCCGCCCCCGGATTAAACGCTGAGTACATCCCCTGAACCATCAGCTTGATTGTCAGACAGGTGGCAATCAGAGGCGTTACATCAGAGATAATGGTGGCAACATTGGCGCTCACCATTGACGTAATCGCCCCGTCTACTTTTGCGAAAATGTCTGCGACTAGGGTGAATGCCATATTGCCTCCTTACTCCTAAATTTTCGGTGAATTGATTTCGCCGTCTTTTTTGCCGAACACAAACAGCTGACGATCGGCTTCGCGCGCGTTTTTGCAATCAGGTTTCTGAAGTTCATCCGCGTCTTTCTTGCATTCCTGAATTGTTGCCTTGCGCTCTTTCTCATGTTTTTTGTACCACTCCACGTCATGCGAGGCATCGCAGGCCACTAGGAGGAAAGGGATAACAAGCAGTAGTTTTTTCATAATTACCTCAGTTAATTGAAGGTGACGCGGTAACGTCCCCGCCGGTTCCAAAAACAAAATTGTGGGTGGCACGTTCTTTCTGCGCACGTAATAGCTTGTCCTGTGACTGCTGCAACATGTTCATCAGATTCAGCTTCGCCTGCTCACCCTGAATAGCACCCTGTGACGTCTGGATACGGGCCTGTAAGTCAGCAATCGATTTCAGGTCTGGAGTCGTTTTAATCTGCTCCGTCAGCTCCTGCATATCGGTTAGTTCCTGCATCTGGTTGTTGTAGGCTTTTTCTGCCATAACACGGTCATAAGCGCCTTTTTCAGCCAGCTTTTTGTTCATGTAGGTAATTGCTTCGCTGGGCGTCATGTCGTCAACTTCCGCATTAAACTGGCCCATCATGCTGTTAACTGAAGGCGTGACGGAAGAACTGGAGTTCATGGCGTCGCTGTAGATCTCCTTCCAGTTGTCCGGCAAATTATTTGCCAGCGTGCTGGTAGACGTCCCCAGCAGATCGCCCAGGTTGGTTGTCTTTGCCATCGACTCATACATATTTTTCTGCGTTTGCAGCTGGCTTTTAAGCTGCTCCAGCTGCTGCGCCATTTGCTGAAGCTGCTCGACCTGTTTAGCCAGCTCAGTAGGGTTGGTCACGATGATGCCTGCGGAAGCGCTTTGCGCGCCTCCCAGTATCAGGCCGGTGGTCAGCAATACTGCCGTCAGTGTTTTTTTCATGGTGTTTTGCCTCGTTGTTAAGCCGTCAGGCGCCAGTATTCTTTGAGCCATACTTCAGGGTCATTACCGAGCCGTTCAACCAGCTCATGCGCAATTTCGGCGTTTTGTGGTTCACCGGACAACACGCTAAGAACGTTGTCCATTGTCTTAATATCTGCATCAATATCGTCGCTGTTGCGAGGGTAGAGATTGAAAGAAGCAATCGCAGACTGTTGCCCTTGTTTAACCAGGAACTGTCTGGAGTGTTCGGTAATCGACATCAGCGCGTCGTATTCAGCATCAGTAAGGAAGGCATAATCCTCTCGGATAGCTTCCGGATCGCGCAGGCAGATTTTTGTGACGGTCTGCGACATGATCGTGCGGCCAATACGGCTGGACAGCGCATCGTTCGGCTCCTGCGTGGCAAACACATAGATAGCGTCTTTCTTACGGTCAGTTTTGATACCACGCTTAACTTCACGCTCGATAACCGGATCGTCAAGGTAGGCGTGGAACTCGTCAAAGCACTGAATGACGCGGCGTTTGCCGTCGATGGAGTCACGTACCCGGTACAGAAGGTACATCATGAGCGGAGTACGGGCCGGGCTGGATACTTCCTCTTTGGCTGCGATAAACTCGGATAAATCGAAGCCAAAAATATCATTCGCGCTGAGATCCAGGCTGTCTTTATCATTGTCAAACAGCCAGCCATACTGGCCTTCGCGCGTCCATTCGCGCAGCAGCCCTTTCAGTGATACGCCATTTTCCACAACTTCATTCACGTACCCGTCCAGGATAGTAACGGTGCGCGCCTCGCGTGGAATAAGTGAGCCTTCCCCCATAACCGCATCAACGCCTTCAGCCAGTTCGGTAGCCATCGTTGCGCTGATAGGCCCGTTATTGGTGGTTTCCACACAAATGCGGAACAGGTTTTTAATGAGGGCAATATTGCGTTTGGTCGGTTCAATCTGAAGCGGGGCAAACCCGGACGGCATACCCTGTTGCAGAACTTTATAGTAGCCACCAACGCTTCGAATGAACGGCTCCATACCGCGGTCACGGTCATAAACAAAAAGCCGCGGGTTGTACTTCATTGACTGCGCCAGCAGGAAGTTAAGCAGCGTGGTTTTACCTTCCCCCGACATACCCGTTATTAACGCATGGCCCAGCGGGCGTTTACCGTAGGAAAGTTCTTCAAGCGGGGTCACATGGAAATTAAAATAGAGTGGCGTACCGCTGATCGTGCGGAACATGGTCAGCGCTGGCCCCCACGGGTTATTGTCAGGCTTGCCACGCATAAAATTGTGGAACGGGCTGAAGTGCAGGAAGTTCCATGAGTTTATCGGAACCGGGCGCGGCGCCCATTTCTGGTTGCCAGGCAGTCTCGCATAATATGCAGCCTCAGAGGCCAGGCTGAGAGTCCCGCCAACCACGCCACAGCCGGTTAGCATAACCTTCACACGACGCGCTTTGCGCTGTACCGCGTTTTGGTCATTATCCCAGACATGCACGGTTCCATGATGGTAGCCCATCACGAACTCTCTGGACGTCAGCATATCGAGCGCGGTACCAAGCTGTGCCAGCTGGCTTTGCGCACGGTCGCGCGTTTCCTGCAAAGATTTTTCCTGATGCGTCAGAAACGTTTTAGCTGAAGATTCAGAGAGGCAAGAAAAACTCTGCGTCAGAAGGTATTCAAAATCGGCTTCTTTAAGCATGTTAAGCTGGCCTGGCTCTGTATCTTCTTCGTATTCACGAAATTCAATGCCGGTGGTATAGAAGTTGTGATCTACCGTTCTGATCTGGACAACATCCCCCCACAGTGAGCTAACAGGGCGGTTGTCCATGATGTACTCACGGATACGATCACGGCAAACAGGCACGATGGCCCATTCCATATTTGCGAGGAAATAAAGGAACTCCAGCGCTTTTGAATAAGCGTGAGCCTGCGAAGGTTCAGGCTCGTTGCGTTCGATAACAATGGCTTCGTCAAAAATGTCTGATTCATCGACTTCAGCAAGTTCTTCACGTTCTTTTTTATCAGGCGCAGGAATTTCAACACCGCGTTTGTCACGATAATAGATACCCAACTGCTGAATGCCATACGGCTTCATTGCTTCCAGGATTTGTTCAGAAATATCTTCCAGACCTTCAAGCGCCTCATTCTGCATTCGCTGAATTTCGTCACGAGTCGGCTTTTCAAATTTCGCCAGAAACTTCTGTGTTTTATCCCCTACCTGTTTGTAAATAACGGTCAGATAAAGGTCATTAATCAGCTGCTTGGAATCACCGTGCAGCTTACGGTTATATTGATCAACATAAGCAGGGAAAAAATGGTCATACTCACCATCCGGGTACTCTTTAGCCTCATGGTGATATTCATGCGTCCACAGCTCTACATGGTCTGTTCCGAAGCTCTTGACCAGCGTATTAAGGTCTTTATGCCAGGTGACCAGTTCCCGATCTGATGCGCAGTCATGTGTGCGGCCATCCAGCTTGAAAAAAGCCATCAGATCGCCGTTTTCCATCGAAATCACGTAATCATTGAGGTGATAAGAATAGGGCAAATACTTTTTATTTACTGATGGCTCCTTACGGTAGGCATCAATTTTTTTTGGCTTCGTAGCGGTGGCAGCTCTCATTATTTTAAACCCTTACGTTTGTAGTCAACAGAGGAATAAGACGATCCTCCCCACTGCTTAAACGGAGAATCAAACCAATTACTGAATTTGGTTTTCAACCACAGGCCCATAATTCGAAACATGCGGTCGTCATATTTTGTTAATGCAGCTGAAGGAATCCACAAAAAGACGAACACCAGGATCGCCCACATATGAATAATCATAAAAAGCGAGGCAGAAATCATGAATATCATCATAGCTACATTACGTGGTACACCCAGCGCGCGAGGTAAGCGAGTCGCACCTTTGAAAAGCGGTCTTTTCCCGTCAACGAACATCTTTGTAGTCCTCACTTTGGGGGACAAAAGTCCCCCCCTTTTCGCGTTGTTCAGCTTCCTACGCCCGTCAGGGAAACCAGAAATGATGCAGAACCAATACCAATCAGCGAGATTACGATACGAGGAATAAAGCTGGCTGGGATTACGTGAAGCATCCACATAAAGCAACTAACCATGATCGCAATAGCACAACCAATTGGAATCCATGTGCTCAACCACGTCTGGATTGATGTAGCGGTTGATTCACCAGTATCGGTGCCAGCGGCCAGCGCAATTTGCGGCAGGGCAATGGACAAAACGCCCATAACTACCGCAGGGCCATACTTCTTAAACAACGTGGTCATACTTTCTCCTTACTCACTATCTTCTGTTGATTGCAGATTTAACCGGCATTCTTCAACGCCACACTTATCTTTCAAAAACTCTGCCAGTAGCCTTAAATCAGCCCAGGTTCGTAGTTCATGCTCTTTGTTAACCCGAATGGAACATGCGATCTGGCCCAACTGTTCATCGTCTATCTGAAAAACGGGATACCACGTCTTTAATGAAACCCGTTTTATCGTTACCTCCTTCACTTTTCCTGTTTCAAATAGCTCCAGGATCTGTGATTGCAATACAAGGTACAAACGTTCCATCCATAACCTCACTCCCCCTTCGCTGTTTCCTGTTTGGTTAAAAAGGCATCCGTATTATTTCGGCTGAAGGCATCGCCATCACCCGAACCAAAAACATCTTGTTCACCGTCATACTGCGTGGCCGTACTTTTTGCCTGCTGAGGCTCAGTCGCGGTGCTGTCCTCACTGGTCTGGCCATCAGGTAGCAGCGTAGGGATTTTCAAATCAGTTGATTGACGCGCCACGTTGATAACTTTCGTGACATACCCGTTAGAAATCCCGTTTATGAGTGAGCCGGTGTTGTAGCAGGAAAGCGCGTGTCTCAGCGCAACCTGCCCGGCTGGATAGGATTTCAGGGCGCTATCATAACAGGCTTTAAGGATGGTCTGGCTCGCCCGCAGGTTGATGCAGGGCTTGAAAATATCGTCAACCGAAAGACCCAGGCCCACTAAATTATTTGAGTTAATTTGTGCAAGGCCCATATCAAAACTTTTATTATCCTTCAGCAGAACTTTCGAAACGCTGACGGCCTCAGCTTCAGTACGTGGTTGCTGTTTTAACTGGGTACTACCACCGTTAATATTGATCCTGTACGGCCCATTTGAGGACTCATGGCCGACGATGTACGCCATTGTTAAGGGTGAAACATCAGGCGCACATCTCTGCGCAAGCCTGGCAACTTCATCTGAGGCAGGCGCAGCACTGGCACGGCCAGCACAAGCAAGGCAGGCCAGAGCGAGAACCAGAAGTTTTGGATGTTTACTCATTTACGTTTCACCGCGTAATTGTAATTTCGACGACTTATGTTTATGATAAGGGCTAATGAGATCGTGTCAAGAAGAAACGAAAAGAAAACCTCTGAAGGAAGGAAGGTAATGCTGGTTCCCCTGAAATCAGAAAAACGCCCCAAAGGTGAACCCATGTATCGTGACCCGGATAACCCTTTTAATACGTGGACTGGTATAGGGAAGCGCCCGGCCTGGCTAACTGCAAAATTGGACGCTGGCATTAGCCTGGAAGCCATGAAAATGCAGGGCGTTGCCAACCCCAGAGAACATAGACAAGTAAAATACCGCGACCCCAGGAACGCAGAAAATACCTGGTCCGGGACTGGCCGCCGACCAACATGGCTCAAAGAGCTGCTTGATAGTGGTTTATCACTTGATGATCTAAAGATATAACCGGAGAGTATAAAAATGGGCGATGTTATTGATTTTGCGGAAAAGCAAAAAGGCAGAAGGAAGAAAAAGGCATTTTCCATTCCGCCCATTTTAAGAAAATTCCGAGTCCATGCTATCAGGTTACTCGCCAGCATCATCAAATCCGGCTCTTATTCAGTTGCTTATATCGTTAAGAAAATTACAGGAAAGTTAATTAAGTTGTTCGCAATGTTAACGATTTTCGTTTTTATTGTCGAATATATCGCAGGCGATATAGGTTACAAATCTATTTATAACTCTGCGTTATTATTAATATTACTTACCGTTATCAACATTCTGGCGGGTGTATATCTGAACAAACTGTTAAGGACAAAACAATGAAGAAACTCTTAATCCCTCTGATAGCAGCTGGTAGTCTGCTTTATCTTCCTGCCAGCCATGCTGAAGATCCCTGCAAAGTTATTATGTGCATGGCGGGCAAGCTCACCGGCGATAGCGGCGGAAGCGAGTGTAACAGTGCTGAAGCTGCTTTCTTCAATATCGTTAAAAAGAACAAGCACGGCTTTTTACCCAACCACACGAGGGATGCCAGGAAGGCTTTTCTTAATGAATGCCCGGATAATGGCGAAGGTGGAAGTAACCAGTCGATGATAAGCCAGATCATAAGTAAATACGGGAAAGTTCGCTTATAGGCGGGCTAGGAATAATCTCAATTTAAGGAGCCAACGTGAAAAAAATTATATTAAGTGCATTAGCCTGTACAGCTCTCTTAACTGGTTGCGTCAGCCAAGATAAAGGTAATGCGATGCAGAGCCAGATGAATAACCAGCAACGCCAGATTAACGAATTATCCGTTCGTTTGCAGTCTGCGGAGTCCCGGCTATCAAAGCAGGAAGAAAAGCTGCGCAACGAACTGCTGCAATCCAGCGGCTATTGCTATCTGAATGGCGCCCGCTACTCGACCGGCACCGTACTTTACGGGCGGATTTGCCAAAATCAGTCAGGCAGCGCTTCGTGGCAGGTTTACAGCCGTCGCTAAACACCAGGGCGGTTTAACCGCCCTTTTCTTTACCCACAGAAAGCACACTATCACCATGTTCCCCTTCCCCACTACAGAAAACCTTATTCTATGGGCTTGCAGCGCCATCGCACTGTTTGCCGTTGTATTCTTCCGGCGTTCAGTACGCAACCGACGACACAAAAGGAAGCAGCAAAGTGCGCGGCGGGTGCTGGAGCGCATAAAGACGTTGCCGGGCTTCCCACAAAAAATTAACTACCTGAGGAAAATTGATCCTTTTGTGTTTGAAGAACTGTTGCTGGAAGGATTTGAAGCGCATGGCGGCTTTGTTGAATAAATCAGATTTCGGGTAAGTCTCCCCCGTAGCGGGTTGTGTTTTCAGGCAATACGCACGCTTT
>NZ_JASEYI010000036.1:0-25579 GCF_035064085.1 Enterobacter sp. R-1.6.2 | reverse complement strand
CTTCATGGGGATGTCCTCATGTGGCTTATGAAGACATTACTAACATCGGGGTGTACTAATCAACGGGGAGCAGGTCACATCTGCTAATCGCTTAAGCGCACCCATAGCTCTCTTTAACGAACTACTCGCAGAGGATGTGTCTATTGCTGAAAGTATGGATATTGCTTTACTGGTAGTAACCATATCCAGAAATTCAGTTGTGGAAGCACTATTACATTCATCCTTTGCTGTTTTTAATAGTTCACGGGCATTTTCTGCAAGTTTGAGTCGTCTGCCTGACTCGTTATATTTTATCTGAGCTTCTTTCCAGCAGTTGACTAGATGCTGATAAATCTCACAATCTGGTGATTTCGAAATTTCTTCCAACGAGGACATAACTACGTATTGAAGAAAGATGCTCCTGCATTTTGGCAGCAGCAGGTTAAGATGCAATTCACATTCGTTCAGCTTTTTTCGCGCCGGTGTCTCTCTGAAGAGACCAATAAATAGCGCCCACAATGAAAACTGACGATCTCTTGTCTCTTTAACCAACTCTTTAACTGCCAGGGCTCGGGCAATGTTAGCATTTTCAACCTGGCGTGATAACTCTTGGAGTTCTGTAGCTGTAATCATCTCTCAGCCCTTTAATGGAAGGTTTTTTCTGGTTGTTTGGCTTCTGCCGCGACACCTTGTTGTTCGTCTGACGGCGTTGTGATGAGTCCTGGGCTTTCACCCCCGAGGGCTTTTATCATTGTGTCCAGAACCTCCATAACAACAGAGGTAAACAAAACGAAATCGGCATCAAATCTTTGGGCGTGATCTTCTGGCGAAATGTCATCGTTCTGTTCAATAAGTTCTTCCGTAAAGGTCAGTCGTGAAAAGATGAAATTGTCATTCAGGATGAAAAACATCTGGTTCATCCAGCCCAGTGCAACCTTTGTCACAAGCTTTCCGGCCTCGATGTGATGAGCGATCTCATCACATATCAAATCCTGGCGTTTTGTTGTAACGACCCCCCCGTTTTCGAGCACATCTTTGAGCGTGGCTTCGTCGCATAAAGCTAGGCCAGGCGGCAGACTTCCTGTTTTGACCCACTCTGTTAACGTCAGTTCTACCGGCGTTTCCAGCGTGAATGGGATAATTGGAAGTGAGCCAATAGTTTTACGTAGCAAAGCTGTTACATCATCTGCTTTTTTATGGCTGGTGGTCTCAACAAGCAGTAGACGTGATTTAGTATCCACCCAAATGTTTGTAGTGCTGTATTTGCTGAAAGCCTTTGGTATGAGCTCAGCGAGCACGGCATCGTTGACGGCCTGGATCTCCATTTTCTTTAGTCTGCGGTTTTGCTCTTTCTCCAGTTTCTGAACCCGGGTTCGCACAATTTCTTTGATGGTCGCGGGAGGAAGTATTTTCGATTCGTGCTTAACAGTCAGAAGAATGAGATTATTCGACTCATGCTTTAACAGCTCGACATCTTCACCCAATGGCGGGATCCATCCTGACCGTGCCATATCATTAGGCCCGCAGGGAGTGTATTTCAACTCACTTAACTGTTCATCCAGCTTGTCTAATTCCAGAGCTTTTTGGATGCGGTAGACTACAAGGCTTTTGGGTTTAAATTGGCTCATCGTGGCCCTCAGCTGTTGCTTGATTAATTTTAATAAGGTCAGAGACACGCTCGCGGATCACGACACACTCCCAGTAAGTTAGAGGCTTAGAGCTCAGCACTTGTTTAAACTGCGCCACGGCAATATCAGGTGCTGTCCGATATTGTTCGGCGATATCCTGACAAAATTTCTCAGTCTCTGGGTTATGCAGCTTTTCAGAACAATGGAAGCGTTTCATGCCGCAGCTCCCTTTTTCGAGTTATCCGCTAATTTGACCGCGAAGATTTCTGAAGCTTTTTTCCCATCCCCGCTGCCTTTAAATATGCTTCTCCGGGCAGTCACACCATGAATAGCGAAGGCTTGATAAAGCTCACGAATATCAGGCGCATCGTGGCATGATGCGATGACATGAACCCCGCGTTCAGGCAGCAACTGGAGCAGTTTGGTAAGCTCAATCTGCATAGCGGGTGTAAAACCGCTGGCATGGTAAGCCGTGAATCTGCCGGGATTAACATATGGTGGGTCGCAATACACCACATCACCCGGGCGGGCCATTGATAGCGTGGTCTGGAAGCTGGCGCAAAGTAAAGTTGCTGAGGACATTTTCTCAGCCATTGCGTATAACTCTGTCTCTGGGAGATAGGGGTTGGCGTAATAACCCCAGGGGACGTTAAAGATGCCTTTCCGGTTGTATCGGCATAGTCCGCGATGGCCAAACCTATTCAGATAGATAAACAGAGCAGCTTGAGTGTCACTTGCACTATCATGATTATTGAACTGGCTTCGCAGCTCATAATAGGCGTCCTCAGAACGCCCGAGACAGTAAAGGCGTTTAAGCTCAGAAAGTACCTTTTCAGGCGACTTAAAAATACTCTGGTATGTATCGATCAGGTCGCTATTAATATCGGCCAAAATGTATTCTGGGTAATTCGTATTCATCATTACAGCGCCTGAACCGCCAAAGGGCTCAATAAGCCGACCACCTTTCGGTAGTACATGCTTAAGACTTGCCATAATGTTGTGTTTGGCTCCTACCCACTTCAGAACGCTTTTCATTTCATTCTGGCTCCAGAATATTAGGACGCAGTGATCGCGACCAATGGGAGCGAGATGGCATATAGCCATCCCGTCAGGAAGCTTGTTTTAACGTTATCACGCCCATGAAATTGGCTATTTCGAAAAGGCCGACAAAACGAGAGCGTTTTGTCAGACACGGACAGGCATGATGATGTCGTAATTGTTTTTGTTTACTGAAATCAATATGCCGGTCGTTGTATCACGCAAAGCAATCTGTGCGGCTTCTCCTTCTTCCGAACACGCCCCCAGGCTTGCCAGTGATTCCAGGAGGTAATCGGCATTCATACCGATATCAACAATTGTTTCGGGCTCGCCTGCCTCTTTCGCAATGTCCATCACCTCTTTGCAACTGATTGCATTTGAGCCGGGCGACTTAAGCTGTAGGGCGTTGTCTTTGAATGACATCACACAAACACTGGTGTTGTTTGGCGAGCCCTCTTTAAGCAATGGGGTTGCGCGTTTTAGTGCGGTGGTGAGTTCAGAAGGATCAACCTTAAACAGTTCAGTATTTTTGGCTACCGTGCTGGCCACGCGCTTCCAGTCCGGGTAACGGCCATCGACAAGATTTGAAATGACTGTATGGCTTCCGAGCGTAAATGTCAGGTTACGGTTGCTGTAGTCAATTTTGAATTGACCCTGGCTACCGCTCAGGATTTTATGGAGCACGGGGAAAACCCCGTTGGGTAAAATCACACCTGCATTCGTGTTACTGATAGAGGTAGGAGCTGTCGGAGATTGAATCTCATCGCCCACGTCATCGCTGAAGTCGATATCATGAGAACTGACGGCCATACGATGTCCATCAGTGGCTACAGCAATAAATTGGCCATTATCGATACCGAGGTAGACCCCATTCATATAAAAGCGGACATCGTTCTGAGCCGCAGCGTGGCTGACACGCTTGATAATCTGACTCAGCATCTGCGTTGGAAAGTAAACGCTGTAATTATGTTCCAGCGTCTCAGCCTGAATTTCGGGTATATGGTCTAAGCAAACCGGGATGTTATAGGAGTTTTTGTCGGTGCGAATGACAAGATGGTTTTTTGCCGCATGGAAGCGGACGTTAATTTCATCTTCGCCGCGCATGTTGCGGATTAAAGAAAAGAGTTGTGTTGCAGGTACTGATACGTCCATATCACCATTGCCCCCCGATACCGTCCCTTTACTGGTAATTTGGGCAGAGTTTAAGTCAATGCCAAGGGCAGAAAGACAATCCCCACGTAACCGCAGCGTGATCATCTCCAGTACTTTCATTGCAGGAGACCGGCGAATAACCATACACGGCATTTCGATAATTTTGAGAAGTGCTTCAGCAGAAATATCAAACCCTGGAAGCTCTTTAAATGATAAGCGTCTTGCCTTTGGTTGAACTGCGTCTATTGTAGATGCGTCTGTCATTTTACTGTCTCCCATAATTATCCGTGTTAAATTAATCGTACCCCCGGTCAATCAAGTGACGAATAGCAAATTATGAAAAAATGAAGTTTATTTGTGGTGACGGCGATAACCTAATTCAAACGCGAACTGCCATTGGTATTCATTTAAAGCACATCCAAGAGATGTGATGGCCTCAACAATTTCCTTTATAATGAGGTTGCCTGAATTCAATCTGTACTCGTAGTACCAACCTATATCAAATGCGATAAGCTGGAGGCGGAAAAGATGGATCTGAGGAACGTAACCAGTAACGCCGCTAAGCGCTTTTATATAAATGAGTTCCCCTTCCATTTCTGATAGAAAAACCATGTCAAGAATATTGGACGCGAAATTCGTCATGGTGAACATAAATTGAGCCTCTTTATTGAGCCTCGCGTAACACATCGGATGCCTTAAAGTAGCCGAGTCGGTGCATCATTTTATTGATCTGACCTACTTTGCCATCAGACCCTTCATACTTACTCAACCGGTGAAGTAAGATACGCATGGACATCAACACACTGTCTGATGCGTTATCACCACGGGTAAGTAGTTTATCAGTACTATCTGAGTATGACCCCGTAAGTGCCGCGCTCACCAAATCACCGGCAATAGCATCCGGGTGGCACAATGCCATCAAACCGATAATCAATGCCTGCCGATTAAGTTCCGTTTCTGTCAGGCCTGTTTTTGAAGTGAGTTCTGCTAGTAAATTATCAGTGCTCATTATCATGCTCCTTTTGCTTATGTTCTCCCGGTTGAATGGCGGAAGAGTCTTTACTACTGCGTGAAAATACATCCGCGACCAGAAATTTAGCTTTCTCTGAAGGACTCATAAATTTCCAGAGTTCATCAGGATATTCATCGTCATGCTTTTCAGATTTTTTCAATCGGGAGATTCCTTTTAATTTTGCAGCCATGCGGCTCCGTCCATACGGACGGATTGGCATTGTAAAATTTTGCTGCGAACTATCAATCAGACCAGTAAAGTGACGACCCATATAAATACCTCTAAGTGCAGTAGTTATTTTTTCCCGATTCAAAGCTCCGCCTTTAACGTCATACTACGGGATAGCATTACTGCAACGAAATATTCAGGGATTGTTTACGGCGTTTTGAAGGTGTTATCCATTACCGTTTTACTTCTCGCTACCCAGTCGTTTGCATCACTGCAATTGATGTTTGACGCTACGACCTGACGGGCGGATGTATAGATTGGACTTGCATAACCACCATTCCCGGCAACTACCAGACGGATACTGTTGAGATATGCGTAAACAGGATCCTGTAGGATTGTAGAATCGATGGATGCCTGCTGTTTACAGCTATCGCTACGCATCTTTACTACATCAGTTGCGACCATGACGCATTCAGGACATTCATTTTTAAGCTGAATGAACTGAGTTGGTGTCTGCCCCGCTGCCGGACTTCCATCTGCTCTAAGAGGAATATTGGCTTCAGCAATATTGATGCAGAAAGTCGATCCCGCAATTAGCGCCAGCAATAATTTCGTTTTCATATAACCTCGCCTTATTTAATTCAGATTTATCGAACTGAGCTTACTGCTTTAAGTGGTGAGTAAGAAAAAAAAAGGGTGACAAAACGGGGGGTGTTTTTTAACCTTAATCATATCCCATATGATTAGGTTGATTATGAACAATGCCAATATGCAGGGAGATGGTACTGAACATCGCCTGGAGCGCTTTTCCCGTATTCAGAAGGATGCGTTGGTACTTCTTCTTTTGTGCAAAGAAAAAGGCACTGCGATAGTGCCATTCACCAGGTTGCTGGGGTTTATTAACTCTGTTCCAGACAGCCAGGATGTAGCTGAGCCCAACCTACGTAAGTCACTCAAAACATTGCAGCAAAATGGCTATGTATGGAAGTACCGGAACAAAAACGATCTTACAGTTTCATTTGAGTTAACTTCATCAGGAGAACTCCAGGCAACTTCATTTCGGGTGCGAAGATTAGAGGCATGGGGCCAGGCAGACGAGTAAAACTCGTCTGCTGGTGGTTACACAGAAAGATACTTTTTACTGATAGTTAAAGCGCTGCGTCGTTTTAATGCAAATGGACGATTATCAGAAAGTCTGGAAGCATTACCGGCGCGAATGAATATGCGTTTCATCCTGCGGTCAAAATGTTCTTCTGACCAGCCGAAGGGATACGTACCCTTAATACCATCTATTGGCCCGGCAAGAATGCGAGCGGTTTCGCTACGAAGAGTACTTCCCCTTAAACCAAATGAGCTAAGTTTATTTCTTATCAGACTTACAGAAAATTTCCTGGGTTTTAAAACACCCTTAATACAGTACAGATGTTTACTCATAGCATTACCCTTTTATTATGGGAACGATTAGCTGCGCTGCATAAAGTCGATGGATTGGCGTTTGTTTTCTTCGATTATCTTCATTGCCTCTTCAAGCCATCCAGCATCTTCACCCCGGCTGGTTAGCTCTTTGTGCTTTAGTTTGAGTGCAAATACTGCGTCATCAGCACCGGCAGTAAACAATTCTTGTCTGACTTGTTGTGTGCTGGTTGTACCATTTATAACACCAACCATATAATTCACGATATCAATAACTTGGGGGAGTAAATCTGGATCCTCATGATTAATCTCCTCGATACTGACAAACGGCAGTAACCGGTCAATCAGCATATGGGCTAGGTTGGTGATATTCAGCAGGAATAGGTTATCGTTCTCGGTGTCGCTTTTGCTTTTTACTTCTGATGCGGTAAACGACTGAACCCGGCGATTGTATTCGCACTGCCACTCCTTACAGGCACTGATCATCCAGTTCTGTATCTCTTCATCAGAAGCGTTGGATGATGGAATGTCCATCGCAGCAGGGAGAACTTGATCCCACGGGTAAACATGAGAATCAATCATCACGCCTTCCGCGTTACGCATTAACTCAGATAAAGCCACTATGATGCGGCGCATCAGATGGTTTTCAGTGAGGAGAGTAAACTCTTGTTTCGATGCACCAACGAGCTCGACGTTGAGTCCTGTCAGCGAGTCGTTAGTGTTTGGCATAGTAACAGGCCTCCTGCCCTAAAAGATGATTATGAACCAGTCCGTGGTCGCAGGGTTTAGTAGTGCCAGTCAGCGTATCCGATTTTACGCTTTCGTCTTGATCACCAGTGTTCACTGAGGGTAGTAAAGTTTTGACGACGTTTTTCATAAAGACCTTATACTGTCATGACAGTCGTATGTAATTTTAGATAAGTTCTATAAGACATCTCAAAAAATAATGGTAATCCGCGAGCAGATTACCATTCAGGCATTCATCAATCATAATATGCTACGGTTATTATTTTATAATACCGCACTGCTTTGCTATCTCGATAACATCGCCATTTTTTATGATGATACCCAGAGTTTGCGCATCCTCAATGTGTCTAGTGGCGCATCCACCGACAGCTTTAACCTGCTCGATGAGACGGTCTGAGGCAGCAGCAGTATACGCCAGTGTACTGTCTGGAGTGTTGAGACTGAACAGATAAAAGCCTGAGACAATTCCCAAAATTACCAGTAGTCCACTTCTGAGTATCGCCGAAAAAAGGGCCGCAACGCAAATTGCACCACCGGCATAAATAGCAGCCTGGCCATATGACATAGACCCATTTTCCAGTATCGTCTGGAGTGCGTTATTGAATTCATTCACGGCAATAATTCCCCATTAGTTATGATACAAATTAAAACAGATATGCTGCTAATCATTAAAAGGCTATCTCAGTTCCATAAGCACCAGTGCTTCCTGGAACTTCATCCTGATTTCCCAAATAATAATTTTCCATTGTTGGGGGCGAGTTGCGTGGTGTTGCTGGCCTCGCGTTCGTGTTTTGTGGCCTGCGGCTATAACTGGTATTCTGCCGGTGATCCTGCCCACGGTTCTGCTGGAGGTGACGACTCACCAGTTTATTACCGCCTACATTGACTTTGCGAAGAACATGCCCCTTCACGGGGTTGACAAGTACGTCCATAAAGAAGCGTTCTTTACCATCCTCCTTGATTAGGCGGGTACGCAATTGGGCCTCCAGGTACACTCCTGTCCCGACATGAAGATGATTGCGGGCCACATCAGCAAATTGACCAAGCAAAATGATCTGATAGTGTTCTTCCGTAATTTTCTCCAGACCAGATTTATCCTCCATTGAGGACTCAGATGTTGTTACATAAATCTTTGCGTAGATGCCGTGGGTAGGGTGTTGTCGGATTTCAGGCTCACGGCCTACAGTACCTTCGATAATTACTTTGCTATAGCCACGATTAGTCATACACCCTCCCCAGCTCTGTATCGGATGACATTATTATCAGCCTGTCCGGTCTGGTGACGAATGGTAATTCGTTAAATAATTGCACTGCACATCCATAAAAATAGTCAGGATATTAAGTTTGTGGTGAGAAGGACGGCACATCAGACAAAAAAAATCCCGGCCAGGCCGGGAAAGGTGATCTTTATGCCAGCGTACTCGCCAGCGTTCTCTTTGTTATGTCCCCATACTAAACATGTATGGCCCAGAGTGAAACAATTTTTGAAACCTGCAATGAAAATACATTGTGTTTCCATTTTGTTTACCTGAAAAGAGACGAAATGTATTATTGCTTGAGATGCCTTTTTGCCATACGTTTTAGGGTTTGGAGTATTGTTTGGTAAGCAGCGAGTTCATTTTTGTACTCAGCAATCTCCGTCTCATTCTTAACATAGTCGTTTTCAAGCTTAGCTATAGTATCAGTGTATTCTTGCATACTCTGTTCAACTTTTTTTGTTGCTGTACGAAACGCAGCGCTTTTAGTCGTTCTGATACCAACGGGGAATGTTTTCCCGATTTCCACGTCATGTTTATAGAAACTGCTGATGCTTGTATTCCAGACGCTTGGCTTTTTGTCGCTAGGCCGAATTTTGATAAATGTGATTCCAGGGATTTTATCCACAAGAAAAACAGTTTTTTCACTGCCTTCTGCCGCATTCTTTTTCATTCGAATTGTTTTTACGCCAACTTCTATTAATTCGACGCTGGTTTTTATTTTCGACGGGTTGTCTACGTCCATATCAATAAATACCCGCCAGCATGACTGGCCCTCTTTTATCGATGAAGGACACGCTTGTGGAAAATGGTCTTTGTACATGGTAAACCCCAACAACCTGAAATATGTAGGATAAAGATTAAGGGCATTTATGCTGCTTACGAAATTCGGGGCGACTCACTAATCACAGGGTGCGCTGGATTGACTCTGCGGCCTGTTGCCTTAGTGCGTTGCTGATACCAATTGCTTCAGCGAGATAAGCAAGATTATCCACCAGCACACATCGTGTCCCGGAACTGAGATCTCCAGTTACTCCCCAGCGGAGCATTTCACCAGGAGCCGGTTCATAATTATCCAGTTCACACTCAGGAAGGTCTACTGGCTCTCCCAGATAATCAATTAAGACCGGCCTGATATCGCTATATTCGGCATCAATACCAAGTGGCAGATCTTTCCTGACATATTGCCTCAGAACAAATAAATCCCTTTCGCTACATTGAGGGAAAATTCCAACCGGCAAGTTTGTGATAAGAATAGCTGCACCTTTTGAATCGCCAATTTCCTGAACGAGTTTTGCGGCGCACCAGACCGCCCCCTTCAGGAACTCCAGATTTTCATGCGATTGCTGTAATGACATATGACCTCTTTCTTATTGTCTGGCCCGCTTAAATCCATCGTTGCCATATGATTTAAAATACTCAGTAAACCCCTTATCGCTTTCACGAGTGTCGGCTGCGGCTTTTGAATTTGCCTCTTGCATGTCTCTTTCGCCTTTTTCCTGGCTGAGTTTCATGAAAGTCTTAATGTTATCGTCATTAGGGTCAGCCAGTACTTTCTGATAAGCCTTCTGGTAGCGCTCATCCAGGCTTAACCCTATTCCGAGACTCTGGCATCCGCTAATGCCGGTTATGAAAGCAATGATCAGAAACTTTCGTAGGTACGCACATTTCATCATTACTCCTACCGGGATGACCCGAGCATTTTGTTCCAGGCCGTAATCAGTGACTGAATCCCAGAAGTGGGCACAGGAGCAACCCATTTACAGCAGCTGAACCACAGGCGGTTAAACCGGTGAGGCATTTTCGTGATGTAGTTTTCCTTATACTCAAAGTTGTATTTATCACCAACGATGCGCGGAACTTCTTTGCAGAACGGACAGCGTTGAGCACCCGCGCTCATTTCAGGAACGATGATGAACTCGGTTTCCCCCAGCGTATCTGGATCCCACGGTTCGCGTTCACGCCAGCATGTGCCTTCTGGGAGCACGATATTCTCGTCGCATACGATGTATTCAAAGGTGGGAAATAACAGTTGATGAACACCGTGTTTACGCCAGCGCACTAACGCCAGAAACTCAATATGTTCTGAGCTATCGGCTTCCCGGGGAACAATAAAACGGTATACACCTGCTTTAGTCGGTAACCCTTCGCCCCGGATGCCAACTGGAGTCCAGCTTGGTTCTGTTGAGATACGGCGTAGTGCAGTCATAGTTACTCCCATTAAATTTTCTTCGTTCAATTTCCAGAATGAATCGATCTTTAAATCACTCTAACGGTAACTATTCCGATTACGAAATTCCGTTACCTTTAGGAATGATCGTGTTAACAGCCAGCATTGCATTTTTGAAGAAGTGTGCATTGCTACTTCTTAACTTAACAGAAGCATTAGAACTGACCGGGCTCAATGCCAGTAATGCGGTGCTGCGTCCCAGCCAGCGATAATATGAGAATAAACCCCACGAATTCAGGAATTCTCGTTTCATAATTGACATCAATTCAGATCTATCAGTCTGGTTAACTTTTGGGAACGTAATGAAAACTGCGCTATCCGGGTTCCGGGACAACCAACTGAAAACCTCTTCATTGGTGTAATAATACTTACCTTGCGTAAACACTCGCCCATTAAATCCTAATCGCACGACTGAGGACGGTATAATGTTATGGCAATAATCGAGCATGGGATATCCCATTTTCATCTGAGCGATATCAATGCGATTATCGCTCGGAATGCTTGCAGGTGCATTTGCATTTTTGAAACCGCGAGTACTGATCGAGTAATGACCGTCATCTGCATTCTGATAAACCCAGAATGGCTTGCAATACTCTTCTGAGTCTATAGCGGCTGTAAGATACGCTTCATCATAACTTTCAAATAACTTTTTTACTTTAGTCTGGTGGTCTGCAATATTTCTGGATTGAAGGTCTGGCCTGATTTTTAAAGGAATAGAATACACCGGTTCAAATGCCTTGACCGTATGGCCAGAACTCGTATGGTTTAGCAAATACCCAACCCACTCACGTTGAATTCCTTTTCCTATATACTCGCCGCTGTTCGCCCCTGCGTTGGTATCAAAACGCACGATAGATGTTCCACGCGCAGAAAGCATATTTTCAAATTCAGCACGGATAATGTTGGTATTTTTGCTAGTTAACGAATTCTGGAGATCATGCATATGTAGCCACCATTCATGTTTCAGCTTCGACTCTCACTATAATCACATGTTGAAATTTATTGTTACAGTGAGAATGAGGACGTTTTGCACCCAAAAATAAATAGCTTTTTCAACCGCAATTTGTGGGCATAAATGGTTTTTCTTAGCGTAAAAAAATAGCCGACTATGTCGGCTATTGTGACGATTCAACAGCTGGTGGTCAGAAAATGCACATCGAGGCGTATGCCGTCTTCTGGGAAACTTCAGTAGGGTTACGACCAATGAAAATACTACGGTTATTTTCTTTCTCGCTACGCATGAAGCGGTAGAGGTGGATGGCTACTCCATGAGCTTTCTGCACATCACGTCGGTGCAGCACAAGGTGCATTCTTTTTGGTGGTATGTGTGGGAAACGTTTCGCCAGAATTTGTCCAAGCACGTTAAGTGATTCACTGTTCTCGCGTAGCTGGTAAAGGTCTTCCACGATGAAAAAGATGTTATTCCCCCTGTCGAGTTCGTCAGGTACGGGGCACACTTTTAATCGGCACTCGATGACTTCACAACTCCAGTCACGATGAGGCAGAGACATGATGATGTTTTCTTTCTGCAAGACATTCGACATAAATCCCACCTCACGGTAAAAGCTGTATCAGTTTAACTCCCAAAACCCTTCGGCTGTGGGTTCTGCATTACGCACCGGCTCTCAGATTCCTTAAGGCTTTGATCCAGTATTATTCTTGAGAAATTTGAGTTCAGAACTACCCGGCTTCCCTTTTTGGGCCGTCTTGATAAATTCCCGCTCTTTGAAATACCACCGTTCAACAATTTGTGAAGATAGCGTATTGGATTCCAAGGCATAAGCCTGCAACTCCCTCCATGCAGCTATGTTATGCGGTTTGTATTTTGCCAGCTTAATATCCAGTTCTTCTTGCCAAGATCTGGCGCGTTTTGTAAAAACCTTTCGACCCAGCATTGGGAAAACCAAGAGCCCTGCTATATTGCCGACGAACTGTACAGACCAGTCAGAGGTTATGTAAAACCATATCCCGGCATTAACCGAAACCAGAACCAATAACCATGTTCCATACGCTCGCTGAAATGGAGGGAAGCAGTTATCTCGCCACATTCGAATACTTTTTCCAATGCTGTTCAGCAGGTTTTCGTTTGTTTTCATCAGTTATCTCTGTTCCTCTTCAGCATAGGCCGTTTGTATCAATTCAAACCTGTTCACCCTGACTACTTGAAGAACTATCTGATCGGTAATGCACCTAACCGGCGTAGTGCATCAGTAACCTCGTCTATGCCGAATAAAGACATTGGCGGGACTTTATCTCCAGAGATTGAGCAGGCTGTACACAATGCATTGTATGAGCTTACTCGTTCACGATGTAGAGACTGAAGGCTTACGATCAACAGATCTCGCTCTGGGCCCGTGGTAGCTCCTATAAGGTCAAATAAACTTTGTTTAACCACTTACGTAATCCTCCGTCAAAATCAGTCAAGAGTGCGCTCATTCTCCTCAGTTTCATTTTTTAATGAACGGAAAAGGTCGACAAATCAGGCGGTATTAAAGACACCATCGTCTTTTAGTCCCATCCGTGTGTATACATCATTAATATGCTTGTGAATATATTGAAGATCACTTGCCTGCTCATGCTGTCTGATACGGTCTTCATGGCGAGAATTGGATAACCGAATGCAACGTTCCCGTTGTTCAACAATGTACTCAGTACACTGGGTATGTTCAAACATGACCTCTCCCCATTGCCTGGCAGCGCGGAGATACAACCCTCTTTCTTCCAGGTCCCGGGCAAGTATCACCGATTTGGTCGCTGGTATCTGGTACATTTCTTCAGCGAGCAGGAACGCTGCTGCACATTTTCTTTGTCCCATATCTACCTCTACCCTTTGTATAGAGTCGACATCTGGGCAGAAGTGAATGAGATTAACTCTTCAACCTGCCATTCGCTGATACTCTCCTGGTGGATAACCGAGTCCAGAAGTGAGCAGAAGACCCGACCTTCACAGAAGGCATCGAATAAGGTTTGCCAGGCACCGGCGAATCGCCCGGCCAGTTTACTTCGCTGACGTTTACTGCGGCAGCGATGCAATTCTTGCTGAAACAAGGATTCGTTTTCCGCACTGCTTTTTTCATGCAGAGCATCCCATAACTGGTTGAACCGTGTTTCAGTACAATTTCTGGCCGTTACCATCGTCATAATATTTCCTTCAGAGGCGGTTAAGCCTGTATCAATGTTGCTATTTGATATCTATTTTCCACGTAATATTCAGGTGACGAAATCTCAGCTATAAATCGCTGATGGCTAATTAGTCTGACCCGCATTTCTCCCGGTTGTACGCCCCACCAGGTAGCACCCATTCTTTTGACATGTTAATGACGGGCAATGTATAGACCGGATTTACCGCTTGCAGCAGCGCTTCCTCATCCGTGATATTAATAGGAGAAATATTCTGGCTTAGATCCAGAACATTTATTCGTTTACGACTGATAGTGACCCCAAAGCGGTTTTCATAGTTGGCCATTGCGTGAATACGCTCGGGGAAATAATGTTTGATGGTTGCCCATATGCGAGCACTGTTGTATATACACGTTAAGCATGAACTGCGACCCCATCCAAGACGATACGGTACTGGGGCTGTAACACGATGTTTTGCTAAAATCTCCCAGACTTGTTCTTCAGACCATTCAAGTACTGGCCTCCAGGCATCAACTTGTCTTTTTTTGCAACTGCTGGTATGTGGCTCCAGTTGTAAGTAATTGAATCTATTAGAGCTTTCCGCTCTCCTTTCCCCCGTAATAAAAAGCACCTTTTTTCCGTCAAAGCGTCTCTGATTTGTGAGTGCTCGCCGACCAACATCAATTTTTAGTGCTGATGAGCACCAACGTGTTTTAAGGCTTGGTGATTGCTGAGGGAACCGAAGTCGCGTGGCGGGAGTGCTTCGCTGGATATCACGTTCCGCGATTATTAATCCATCTGGGGTTTCGATACATTGCGGGCGACTGTAGCCATTCTCTTTCAGCATCTCACCTTCCATTCCTCCCTGAAGCCAGGAGAACATCAACGGTATCTGAAATGTTGAAGCTATTTTGCGGTTGTAGTCGGCCATAAATGGCCAGTCCATTAAAGTACTTCCCTCGCGGCCATCAACATCGTGATGCCAGAGTTCCACCCTGGACAGATCGACCCCGATGTCAATTAAGTGGAGAAGGCAGGCTATGGAGTCTTTTCCGCCGCTAAGGCAAATGATTATCACGTCATAGCAAGATATGTCGATATCTGGAGCGTTCCTGTACGTTTGTCCTGATAGTGGCGTGGTGATGCCTGCTATGCTACTCAGTGCAGGAATAATAAAGTTATCGTCGATTAAATCACTCACTTGCCGCGCTCCTGCTCTGAAGTGAATTTGTCAGAATCGCAGCAAGTCTAGTCTCGCCTAATGATGAGGCCAGATCTGATAGCGCTAGTTTACCTGCTGCTTCCATACCAAGTGCCTTTACTCGACTGGTATCAAGAACTGCAATTCTTTGGCCTGTTGCCTTACAGACAAGCGCATATCGACATACGCTTAATGTGCGATGGATGATGAATGAGAACATTTGATTGTCGATTTGTGCGCTGAATTTGCAGATCACATTTACTTTATGCGTCAACCCATTCTGGATTATGATTGTTGCAACATCGTCTTTAGGCATATCTACCTCCGGCTTTTTACTAAGCCTAATACGACGCTAACAGCTGACGAAATTTGCTTACAGATATAACTTTCACTGCAAATATCGTGTTATGAGTGACTGATTACTGCTTTGGAGACAGAATGGATTTTTCTAAAACTACTGTAGTGAAACCCGGTTTAATTGGTGATAACAACGCGTATTGGGCGATGCACTTTTGCTCAATTATTGAAACCCTTTATGATAATAACCGGATGAAGGTACGTTTTAATTCCCCTCTCATGGGGAAACATACACCAACAATGAGAAACCTAGTTTCATTAGCTGGTGAAGGATATTTTTCTTTAATTAAAGATCAGTTCAGAAACTTCGGTCTACAAAATTTGCTCTGCCACTATCTGATGAGTTATGAAGGTAGAGAAGTCTTAAATACTATACTTATTAATTTGTCTGATTATCGCAATGTCGATATCCTCGCTAATATGAGCCAGTTTGGTGTATTCATTAGCTGCCGTGACTTTAGAAGTGGCACTAATTTTGCGGTAGAGCATAATCCTTATCTACTTGGCCATGAGAATGTCTTTTATAATTCAGTTTATAATAGCTTAAAGTTTGCAGATCTATGCATTCTTTTCCGTATGAGAACGAATCCTAACCAAGAATCAGCTACTTTGTTTGGCATTCTTGGAGAGGTCGAAGGAAACAATGGTCAGGACTTGAAGAGACCGGCCTTCTGGGGAAGGAAAGGTTTGTATTTGTCTTTTGGTATTGGAGTCAATCCTAAACCCAAGGGGGAAAAACGTTCTAATCAATTTCAGCTTAATGACTGTACTTGCCAGTGGGTAAACGCTGCTGATGGTTATAAATTTGTCGCTATTTTTGAGTCAGAACACCATCTTGTTACAGATTATCTCGATGCAATAGGTACTATTGAACACCTTAATAAATTTGGCCCCAACCATCCTTTTCTAACACATTATCCAGCTCGGCACATTCTAAACATTGTGAGAGATGGCTGGGATAAATCAGTTGATATATTGATTACTGAACTGCGACGTTATCTTGCGCCTAACGAATTAGCTTCGCTAGGAACAAATCCAGTAATACCCTTTATACCCTCATTCAAACATTAAAATAAATGGGGCTACGGCCCCATTTTTTACTCACGATATAAGATGTAATAACATTTTCTGACCTGCATACTGTTGTTCAGGTAACCACAAAGTGCTTCACGACCATCCTGACTACGACCTATCCATAGGCCAGCCAAGCGTTTATCTGGTTGCTCAGACAGTATGAAAATTTTGCTGTTAATAAGACCAATGAATGGGCGTTCTACTCCCTGGGGGACTACAAAATTCCCCAGCGGTTTGTAACTTTCCAGGTTCAATACGATCGCAGCTGTCTGGTCACTGGAATTGTCAGCATCGTCCTGTTGCTCGCTGGCAGCAGGTTGTTGGTAGTTTTGAGAAGGCTGCTGAGCATAGAAATCGTTCGGATCGATCGATTCTGCGCTGGTTATGAAGGGCAATAGTGCTAAAAGGCCAAAAACAGCTTTTTTCATATGTCCACCATAGGGTTATGCGTTTAAATATGATTAGGCTATCAGTACCAATGCTGTCAGGCTAAAAACAATGGGGACAAATTGAGGGCTTTTATGTTGTGTTTATTGCTATTTTTGTCCTGCAATAGCATCTATTTCACACAATACACAGTGACATTTAGCTGGTGGCTCAAGTCGTTCGAATTGCGTCAGATTATGCAGACGTAATCGAGGTATACGTCTGACAGCATGATGGCCACACGAAAGTTCAAGAAACCAGATTCGTCCGTTACGGCTCCCGTCCTGAACCTTTACGTTTACAACTTCTCTCCATATGCGAATCATGGCTAACCTTCTGCCGGGCTCGGTGGTTCATCGTTGTCCTGGGTAATTTTAACGTAATCACCCTGATTGATAACGATTACTTCATTAAGATGAGGGCTGTAACGTACCCTCTCTACTTCGTCGAGATAGTCCACATGTCTACGCGCCTTGTTATTCGAGAAGCCGAGCGCTTTCCCTATTGCGTGAACTGATGGCCCACGGCCACCATTTCTGTTCATGTATTTTTTGACATACGTGATGATTGCTTTCCTGTCACTGGTCATGTCCGGGAGTTCGGCAATGTCATCATGACCTTGTCCTTTCGCTACGCGCAGCGTCATAGACTTTCTTTCACCATCGATAATGATTCGTCCCTGGTCATGCAACTGCCGGATACGCCGGGAAACGAGCCCTTTTGAATACCCCAGAGAAGAACAGATCTGCTCGTAAGACGGTGCTGCACCCTGCTCTTTGATTTCTGTCACAATGAAATCAAAGAGCCTGTCCAGGTGGGCATTTGCTTTTGGGGCGTTCTGTGCTTTTCCAGAAACACTACCGGCGTTGTCTTCAGTCATATCCCTTCCGTCCAGTTGGTGGTTGTTAATTAATGCGGGCTATCGACGTTCTTCGTCGAACTGAGACTAAAAGGCACGACGTCCGCTTTTACATCAGTTAAGGAGTGATTACCGCAGAGTTGCCCTTTAACTTTAGTCAGGCCCACCAGCGCATCCTCAAGCAGTTCTGATTCCTGAGATGTCACATTACTACCCAGTTCCATACCGATTTTTTCGCCCGCGTCCTTGAGGATACTGATAGCACGATCGATAGATTCACTGTACATAATCGCCACCTTGTTCGTTTTGTTAACATAGCCAATTAGTGCGTGTTCAGCTATAGCTGAGTTGTTTTATCACCTGTTTATGCGGCCCTTTTTCTTGCCAGGCAGCGAGCTAAAACCCGTTCCCTGGCTTCATGCTGCTCATCGATACAAAGCTGAATTCCCAACCCCAGGATGTAACGCTCCTGAAGTTCTGCCGGATGGAGGAAATTGAGCGCGGTGAAACCAGCTGGCACGGAACCATATTTGGCCAGGCTGTCTTCGTAACGTCGCTGGGCTATTTCACAAATTAAGTTATATTGAGCAATAGCTGCCTCACGTCCAACTTGATTGAATATTTCAACCGCCAGGACTTCCGAACATGTCTGCATTTTTGCATCCGTTTTGTTTACCTGACATCAGTATCACCCCGATGTGCTGGCTAACGAAATTTACGGATAGATGAATGTAATGAGGGGAATAGAACGTAATGGAATGTTTATACTGAACCCAAATTATGGGGAGCTTGATAATCAAATGTGGAAGTCTGTTGAGAAGCAGACTTCCAGACTTGGTATTAACTGGTTTTCTGACTATTAAGCCAGCTGATTAGCTCATCTTGCGTGTCAAAAGACGCGACAAAGGTCTGCTCCTGATCAGGACGTTGTGCATCCCTTATCGCTCTGAATGGAGCTTCACCGCTATAGTAGAATATTGGCTCCGCACGGCGTTTGACCCATGCTGATTGCTCGCGCTCTGCGAGCTCGCAGGCTTCTTCGTAATTGTCCGCTACTCCCAGCACTGTCGAACGATCCCAAGCTCCTCCATTCAGGCATCGAACAGTGATTTTCCCGTCCGGGCAAGTAATGCCATATGGATGATCCCACCAGGCATCAAGCTGAGACTTTGAGCGCTTTTCATTAGGTGTATCGTCGAAGTTTTTAGGTAATACCGGATTAAGGGGTATGCAGTTTGGCACTTGGATTCTCCCTGTAGCCTGAATCTACAAATAGGCAGTAAGCAATGTTCGTCAGGTTAACATGTACCTCCTGTTAGGTAATTAAGTACTTCGTTCCATTTTCGATATTCGCGTTATCTGACTCATTTTCTCCGACTTCAGGAGATCTCCATGCTGCTACGTAAGCCATGTGAATCAGGCTTGTTTTTCGCCCCGCTTTGACCCCATTTCCATGATGTTCTCAAACCTCGCGCTGTTACAGTAGGACAACTGCTACTGACGAGGTGAATATGACCAGATACCTTGGATACTGCGCCCTTGCGCTCCTTACCGTCCTGCCGACCGCTTCGGTATATTCTGCTGTACAGAATGATACAATGGGCCTATACGCTCCCGATCCCAGCTACACACCTGACATCCAAAATTCAGCACCTGTAACGCCTTCTCCGGGGGATGACAGTCTGTACAGTGATGACGTACCCGATTCATCTACCGCTCCAGAAAGCACCATTACCCCCCTGAATAGCTTTGATGTTATGTCTTTTTCTATAGGGCCGGTAAGCCTGCGGATGACAGCTTCTGAAGCGATCACTGCTATCACTGACAAACTTGGCCAGTCTGCTGGTGAAGAAATTCAAAAGCGCTACAGTAACAACTCATTGAATAGTATTTTCTGGGGAGATGCTCACCAGGAGACGGTGGTCTATTTTATCCCCGATACGGCAGTTGACCCCATTGAGCCGGTGGCTTACAAAATCCGCTTTTCATTCAGCAACCCTGATCTCTTACTGAAGTCGGCGATCGAGAAATATGGAGAGCCTTCAGTCTCTGATGCCCAGAGAGGTCGTTATATCTGGTGCAAGGCACTGGCGGAGAAAACGAATAAGTGTGATGACAGTAAATCTGAGCTTACGCTGACAACGCGAGAAGTTGAAGACACTGGCATCCTGACTCTCAGCGACCCAACGGTCTCATTTGATGCCTCGCGGACTGCAACGGCCACCCCGGATAAAGACCAGGCTGCGACTGAAGATAACCAGGGGCCATTGCCACAGCTCTGAAGTCGTCCGTCGCTGTCCAGCATCCTTTTGCAGGATTACTAAACCGACTGAATTCGTCAGCCGGTTTTTTTATCTGAATTTTACATTAGCGTCTGAAAGTACGCTTTCCAAACGGGCTTATCTCTTTGACGTGAAAACCCGCATTAGTCAGCATCCTGGCCATGACAACTGATGCAGGAAGACAGGATGCCTCCACTTTATGGCCGGGAGTAGCATCCAGAATACTTTGCAACATGGAGCGCCCAAATCCTTTTTGTCTTTGACTCCTGGTAACACCAAACATCCTGATTTCCAGATGTGAAGCAAGTCCATTTGCACCATTTTTGCCCGTCAGTAGGGCAAAACCTATCGCTGCGCCATTATGTTGAGCATCAAAGACAAACAAGAAATCGGCGCAATTCTCTCCCCGTTCCCGCCTGGCAATGGCTTCTGAGATCTGACTTTCGAACTGAGACAGTCCGTCATCATCATCAAAGTTAAAATACCCATCCCGCATACCGTCGCGAATCACCGCTATGATAAAGGGAACATCCTGTTTGGTTCCAAAGCGCATTTCAGGGGCAGATAACACCGTCATCAGTTTGTCTCTCGTAACCGTTATTATTCCATCAATTTGATTACATGGAGGTAAAGAGGTCAATAGAAATGAACGGGGTATTTCGCTGATGACCATTTGATCGGTGTTAGTGGTTTCAGTAGCAGAGCCAGGAGGTATATAAGGCCAGCAAAAATGCCAGCCTTTTTCATTTAAACCGGTTTTCTTATGATTCTCTTGATCGGCATTCCTGCCTTATCAAAATATCGGGTTGGCCATATTTCTTGAGGTTCTTCACCAATTGCATTAGCGATGATGATCTCGCCTCTAGGCCAGTCACGTGTCAGTGCATTTGCCAGAGTGCTGCTTGAAAGACCGTTAGCCCTACTCAGTGAGGCAAGTGACAAACCTTTCTTATGTAGCGCAGCTATGATGTCTGCCTTATGCCAGTCCTGTTTTTCCATCTCCATTTCCTTTGGTGGTGAATCGGAACATGGTTTGCAGTACCAGCTAATGACGACTGGCGAGCCGTAAGGCTCCCACGCCCCGACCCACCATTGACAAAAAACAGGCGAGCGAGTGCGAACCGTTCAAGTACATGAACGGCGTGTCATTAGTCGGGGCTGCAAATCCCCACTCTTACGATTTAGTAAGGGCTACAACAGTTTACAGCATTTAAAGGGTGTATCAGAAGTGTTAATGCCGTAAGTTTGCGAGTCGGTTTGAAATTCAGATAATAACTATGCTTAATGGCCTGTTCAGGAAAGCACTTCGATGCTGTTCATATAGCCAAAGCCGAATATCCGCTTTCTGCCGATCCCGAAAGCGTATGCCTGTTCAAGTGCGCCGACATCTTCAATCACGCATTCAGCATCGTACTGGCTCATCGGTACAATGATCTTGTGGGATGTACGGCCAACGCTCCCGGGCTTAATAATATGGAACTTGGTGCTTCGAACGATACGTAACCGTCCACAGATCACTCCGGCCCGTTCCAGGTGATAGTGGATATAATCCGGGAGTTCATGGGCAGGTGGACAAATCTCTCTTTTCCGGCCTCCAGCTTCCTCGCGTCGAATAGTGGCCAGCGAGCCGCAGATTCGAATTTTCTGGCCAGACACAAACATGATTTCCTTCATGACTTCGCCAGGGAGCCCGAGTGCAACAGCCGTTCTCAGAACAACCTGGGTGTCGGAGGCACTTTGTTTGCGAGAGTAGAAGGTGTATGGGAGTCGCGACCCAGAACGTTCCTGGACTACCTTATCCAGTTGCTGGTGGATCCCATACACGTCACCTGGGGCGATTCTGAACCTGAGCGCACATTCAAAGTATTTCACGCCACATTCCTTGCTGAACATAATGAATTTTCAATATTAGTTTCAGGGTATGGCATGGACGGCGAGTGACGAAATTATGAGGGGGGAATACGGCCAGTCCTTTGGCCGGTGTGGTCAGAGAATCATTTCGATACTTTCGCCGTGGAATATACCGATCACATCTGTCTTGAGGCGGTTACTCCTCGGCTTTACTTCATTGGCCACGAACTCTGGCAATGGCCGAATTTTCACGTGCTCATCCTGAATGATAATGAACGGCATAGATGAAGCGGCAGAAAGACGCAGTATCTGGTCGGGGTGTTCAGGATCAGCCATCGCGATGTTTGCAGCTGGATGCACTTTAACCGGACGGCGTAAGCGAAGCTTTTCTTCCGGTACACGCGCAATAGCCTTAATCAACGAGTTGAGTCTGACTGATTTATCTTCATCTTCCTCGATGTCCTTGCCCATCTTCTGGAGCAACTCGATTTTGTTAACCCTGCTAAAAAGCGTCTTTTGCCTCCAGCCGAAACTGACCAGATTGACGTTAGCATTATCAAACATACGCAGCTGCCGATAGAGATGCAGGGTCATGACACCAGGGCAGGCGCTATGCAGCGCGTTGAAGCGCATGTATTCCGGTCGGCGATCACCACCGTAGTTTTCGATGATGTGGCGTTGAATGCTCTCTTTATGCTGGTTGATGGATGTCACCAAACGGGTAACCAGCTGAGAGAATTCCGCATCTGTATTGTCGTACCATAATACGCCGGTAGTGCGCCGAGCGGACTTCTGCGAATAGCCATCCCTGATATGCAGGTCAGCGTATGCCGCGCAGGCAGCATGGACAGCATCGTGTCCCTGTTTCAGCTCAGGCATGATGTGTTCGATGGCCATATCTTCTTCGCCATCAGCAACGGCTGGCAGGACGCAGACACTCGCCTTGAGCGGAAGCCGGGAACCCAGCACTCCACGAAGTTGTGTGATCTCGCTCTCCAGCGTCTGGAAAGTTGTTGAGATATTCATTTCTATCCCCGAAAAAGGGCTCTAAACTCCCTCCGCTGCACGGAGGACTGTATGTACATACATACTCATAACAAGCGAAACCGAGTATATCAAGTTCGTTTTGTTTACAGACGAATTTTATCGATGACGAATGAAGTTTTCACTGCTGATTAGCCAATCCTGACGCGAGGGATTTCATTAATGTTAGTGAGATAGGATGGTGACAATAACTCCCGCCGCATCGTCCAGTCTTTGTCGATGCCCTGGCCCGCAAACCATAATTTCCCCCGACCTGACCGGTTAATTCTATCCATCACGCCCATCAACGCTTCACCATTGGCAAAGAGTCGGTTCTCACCAAACAAATCGAGCTGGCTGGTGGCGCTATCATAAAAGTCAGATAGCATCACTCCGGCTTTATGGTATCGGTATCCCTCCTGCCAGATATGCCGGAGCCCTGCGACCGCAGCCGCAATGATTTCCCGGGTATCGGCGGTGGGGTTTTCCAGCTTGACTGTCTGCTGGCCACTGTAAGGGGCCGTTTTCGAATAGTAACTTGTGCCAATAAAAACCGTTATGCAGCGACAGTATTGCTTCTCTTCGCGCAGCTTCTCGCCTGCACGTTCGGCATACTCACACACCGCCTGGTGCATTGCTTCGTAGTGCTCTATTTTCTGGCCGAATGAACGCGAGCTGATGATCTGCTGCTTAACCTTCCTCACCTCTTCCAGGGCTATGCAGGACTCGCCATTCAATTCGCGCTGCGTTCGCTCCAGTACGACTCCAAATGTGTTACGGATAAGCGATGTTGGCGCATTGGCCAGATCGAGAGCAGTCCTGATGCCCATGCTGTTCAGTCTGGTGGCATATCTCCGGCCCACCCCCCAGACATCGCTTACGTCAATATATGGCAATAATTTACGTTGTCTTTCTGGACTGCTGAGATCAACCACTCCGCCTGTTTTAGTCCATGTTTTTGCAGCTTTATTTGCTAGTTTTGCCAAAGTTTTAGTTGTCGATATGCCCACCCCCACGGGTATATGGGTGCTCTTTAATACGGTTTTCTTTATTTCTCTTCCATAGTCATCAAAATTATAATTTTTCTGCATTCCTTCAAACGAAAGGAAAACTTCATCAATACTGTAGACCTCAGTATTACTGGAGAATTTAAATAATGTCTCACACACCCTACGGGAGATCTCCGCGTACAAGGCATAGTTAGAACTGAAAACATGTACACCGTTAGCTTCAAAGAATGCTTTCTTCTGGAAGTACACGTCACCATTCTGGATACCTAATTTTTTAGCTTCCGCTGAACGTGCCACGACCATGCCATCATTGTTCGAAAGGCATACAATTGGCTTGTTCACCAGATCGGGCCGAAAGACTCTCTCGCAGGAGGCGTAAAATGAGTTGCAATCCACCAGGCAGAACATCACAAGGCCTTGTACACGATGAAGGTCACCACGCCAAAAATGGCCAGTTCTTCGCCTTCTTTCAGATAGATCGGTGACATCCGGCTATTCATTGGCAGTAGCGCGGGAGCCGGGCTTAGCTGCAACCGCTTAATGGTGAAATCACCATCAACGGTCGCAATCACAATATCCCCCTCTTTCGCCTCAAGTGAGCTATCCACGATGACCAGATCGCCTTCGTGAATACGTGCCTCTACCATCGATGAACCTGTTACTCGTAAGAAGTAGGTTGCAGATGGATGTTTGATGAGGTGAGTATTTAGATCAATAAATTCATCAACATAATCGGAAGCGACTGAAGGGAAACCTGCGCTGACAGGCTCAACGAACAACGGGAATTGGCCTGGTGATTGTTGTGTCACTGGGATAAGTTTCATAATGCTCTGCTCTTCGTGGTGCTGTATATCCATACAGTATTATAGACAGGAGCCAGGAATTTTCGCACCTCCTTTTCCGAAAGTTATTTTCCGCTATCACTCTTCAGGTTTTTCTTATCACTTGTCCAGAAGTGGGTAACTGCACATAACAAATTGCAACCATATGATTCCTCAGTTCATTTTCAGAATTTACTCGTGCTTACTTCGTATACAATTCGGAATTTATCCGTACATTTTATAAGGAGTAATAACGATGAAGCAGTTTACAAATGAAGCAACTCAACAAATGCTGGCCGACTTTGACAAATCCCCTTTCTCTGACGCTGATCTGGCCGCAATGGATGTGGATGCTCGACAAATTATTGAGCAGAACGCTGAAAGGGATCGCCAACACCCGGTAACAGCAATCTGGCGTGTTGCGGTCGAGGGAAGCCTGACTGCGCGAGGTGGTGTCGTAACCGCTGTTGATAGCGCCAGGGTTATGGATCTAGGCAACGGTCAAATGGTCAAAATCGCAGTGGAGGGTGATGCAGTCACTTATACCGATGGTTCATCTGCACGGATTGTTTCAAGCGCTGGCCAGAAAGCTACACACTTCGAGAAAGGGCTCGCGCTGGTGGGCAGCGTACTGGATAACGGGGATGAAATTGTCTCGACCCCGCAGGACAGATTAGTGCTGTTATCGCGCAAAGGTATGGCTGAAGCCCCCGACTTTCTGGCAATACCCGGAGGCGTGACTCATGGGGTATCGAACTAACAATTATGGCCGGGGCCAGGCGCTCCACGGAGATAAAACCACCACAGGCGCGACCGTCCTTACTTGGGGTCAGTTTGGATATCGAAAATTATTGTACTATAAGGGCTTCCCCGGCATGTCAACGCCGGTGTTTACGGTTTCTGTCTGCACTATAGTAAAAAAATAAAGGGGA
>NZ_JASEYI010000035.1:0-26097 GCF_035064085.1 Enterobacter sp. R-1.6.2 | reverse complement strand
GCGCTGAAAGGTGCACGTCCGGTTCGGGGAGGAGAGGCAGGGAAATAGTCCGACTACGCCCTGCCTCTTACTCTACTCTGGACGGGTAAGCGCTGGGCGTACCTCGCCGTTGTTCTCGACCTGTTCGCAAGAAAACCAGTGGGCTGGGCCATGTCGTTCTCGCCGGACAGCAGGCTCACCATGAAAGCACTGGAAATGGCATGGGAAACCCGTGGTAAGCCCGTCGGGGTGATGTTCCACAGCGATAGTAATAATGCCGATGTCAGTCTTTACCACCACTTAGTTTGCCGTTTAACCAGATTGGTGTGATTACTGATGCAGTGAAGACCTTCCCGCATCCTGACTCACACAGCGATCGACCTTTTGTGTCCTGCCCTGGACCCGTCGGTTGCCGGAAGCGCCTTCATGCGAGGCATCTCCTCACCGATGCGCGTGACTCAAGAAGGGCCTGACGGCTTGTCTCGTTACTGTCCTGTCCAGGTTATCTGTCTGGAGATTCAACTCTGTTTCCTCACAGGAGCTCTGTCATGGTTGATAAAGTTACCGAAGCTGCCGTTGTGGGTGGCGTGGATACACATAAAGATTTGCACGTTGCCGCTGTCGTAGATCAGAACAATAAAGTCCTTGGGACTCAGTATTTCTCCACAACACGACAAGGTTACCGGCAGATGCTGGCATGGATGACCTCGTTTGGGACATTAAAGCGAATTGGTGTTGAGTGCACAGGTACCTATGGTTCCGGTTTGCTTCGTTATTTTCAGAACGCCGGGTTAGAAGTTCTTGAGGTGACTGCTCCAGACCGGATGGAGCGACGCAAACGGGGTAAAAGTGACACAATTGATGCTGAATGTGCCGCTCATGCAGCATTCTCAGGCATCAGGACAGTTACTCCCAAAACGCGTGATGGCATGATTGAGTCCCTGCGGGTATTAAAAACTTGCCGAAAAACAGCAATATCAGCCCGCAGAGTCGCTCTCCAGATTATCCATTCAAATATTATCTCTGCCCCGGATGAATTACGTGAACAGCTCAGAAATATGACGCGCATGCAGCTCATCAGGACCCTGGGTTCCTGGAGACCTGATGCCAGTGAATACCGCAATGTAACCAACGTTTATCGCATTTCATTAAAGTCCCTTGCCCGACGCTATCTCGAGTTACATGACGAAATCGCTGATCTGGATGTCATGATTGCGGCAATTGTCGACGAGTTGGCACCTGAGCTGATTAAACGTAATGCTATCGGATACGAAAGCGCTTCACAGTTGCTGATCACTGCCGGAGACAATCCTCAACGGTTAAGATCAGAATCAGGATTTGCGGCACTGTGTGGTGTCAGCCCGGTCCCCGTTTCTTCTGGAAAAACGAACCGTTACCGACTTAATCGTGGTGGAGATCGTGCTGCAAATAGTGCACTTCACATCATCGCCATCGGACGCTTACGAACTGACGCAAAAACAAAGGAATATGTCGCCAGGCGTGTAGCCGAAGGACATACAAAAATGGAAGCGATACGCTGTCTAAAGCGATATATCTCCCGCGAAGTTTACACGTTACTGCGCAATCAAAACAGGCGGATCAACAGTATCCCGATAACAGCTTGACTCTTAGAAGGGCGTCCAGGGCAGCCAGTACGGCAGTGACGACTGGCAGCGCTTCTACCGGGCCAATAACCTGGCGCCGAGCATGAGCCGGCGTGGCAACTGCTGGGATAATGCGGTGGCCGAATCGTTCTTCAGTTCGCTGAAAAAAGAACGGATCAGAAAACGCATATATAAAACCAGGGATCTGGCCCGGGCGGATCTTCGATTACATTGAAGTCTTCTATAACCGGTCCCGGCGCCACAGCCACCTCGGCGGCGTCAGTCCGGAGGCCTTCGAACAGGCCTCGTCGTGAGGACAGGATTTGTCTACAGGCGTGGGGTCAGTCCAAACTATAGGGCAGGATCGTCTACCGGGGCGGGGTCAGTCCATCAACGGCTCGGAAGTGTCTAGATTATCCGTGGCTATTCACCGGGGCAAACAGGCCGATCAGGAACGACATAAGAAAGTTCTGTATTACCGACAGGTCAAGAAACTGAGCATAAGAGAAACTGCTGAAGCCACCAGTTACAGTACATCTCAGGTCTGCAGGGTTCAGGCCCTGTTCAGGCCTGAAAATTAAGCACATTTTCTGAGGCTGGAAATCAACTCATGCTGACAGCCTGAGCCTGTTGGCATGGTAAGCAATGTGCTCACCAATAAAGCTGGAAATGAAATAATAGCTGTGGTCGTATCCAGTATGATATCGGAACGACGCATTGAGGTTCATCTCATTGCATACTCTCTCAAGGATTTTGGTGCGCAGTTGCTCTTCATAAAAGGCGTCACTCAGCCCCTGATCAATGAAGATTTCTGGTAATTTTTCACCCTGTAAAATGAGGCTGACTGGATCGTAGGCTTCCCACGTTTTTCTGTTTTCACCCAGGTAAGCGCTAAATGCCTGTTGCCCCCATGGCACCTGAGAAGGCGATACTATCGGGGAAAATGCTGATACGCTCACATATTCACCAGGATTTCGCAGAGCCAGCACCAGAGCACCCAGCCCTCCCATAGAATGACCGGATATAGATTTTCTTGCCGTTGCAGGAAAATGATTCATGACGACATCCGGAAGCTCTCTGAGAATATAGTCATACATCCTGTAATGAACATTCCACGGCTGTTCCGTCGCGTTCAGATAAAAACCGGCCCCCTGGCCAAGATCGTAACTGTCGGCATCCGGGACATTATTACCCCGGGGACTGGTATCCGGGACAACAACGATGACGTTATGCCGGGCTGCATAATGCTGCATACCTGATTTGGTGATGAAATTCTGCTCAGTACAGGTCAGGCCCGACAACCAGTATAGTACCGGCAGTTTTTCTGTTACTGCTTTGGGAGGAAGATACACACCGAAATTCATTTCACAATTAAGGGATTGTGAATAATGCCGGTACACGTTTTGCCAGCCGCCAGAGCTGGCATGCTGCTCAATGAGTTCCATCAGCCGTTATCTCATGGTTATTTCCCCTGACCGAAGCCAGGGGAAGTATCTTTAAATCCGGACGTCAGATAAACGTATACGCCGTGATTTTGTTACCCGCCGGATCCCGCAGGTAGGCAGCATAGGCCCCGGGAAGGTGACCACGCGGGCCAGGTTGACCTTCATCAGCTCCACCGGCGGCAAGGCCGGCAGCATGGAAAGCATCAACCTCTTCCGGGGTGGCAGCAGCGAAGCCGACAGTCACCCCGTTAGCGGAAGGTGCTTCACCGTTGCCCGGACGGGCAATGATAAATGCCGGCTTTTCGCGGCCATAGAGTACCCAGCCGTTGCCAAACGGGCCGAGGTTATTGATACCAAGCGTGCCCAGGACGACATCGTAAAATGCGGAGGATTTCTCGACATCGGCTGCGCCAATGAACACATGAGAAAAGATGCCGTCACCAGAAATTACCGGAGTTGTCATTTTCCACTTCCTTCAGTTTGAGTTGATTAAAATTCTGATGGGATCAGTAATGAATCACTGTCCGGATAGATTTGCCTTCATGCATAAGCTCGAAGGCGTCATTGATTTCATCCAGTGTCATCGTATGGGTTACAAATGGCTCAAGGTCAATATCCCCCTTCATGGCATCCTCGACCATACCGGGGAGCTGAGTGCGGCCTTTTACTCCGCCAAACGCGGAACCTTTCCATACGCGCCCGGTGACCAGCTGGAAAGGACGGGTGGAAATCTCCTGTCCGGCCCCTGCGACACCAATGACAACGGACTGCCCCCACCCACGGTGAGCACTTTCCAGCGCTGCACGCATGACGTTAACGTTACCGATACATTCAAAGGTATGGTCAATACCCCACTTGTTGATATCCAGCAGAACATCTTTAATCGGTTTGTCATAATCATTCGGGTTAATGCAGTCAGTGGCCCCGAACTGACGGGCCAGGTCAAATTTTGTCGGATTAGTATCGATAGCGATAATACGTCCCGCTTTTGCCTGACGGGCCCCCTGTACCGCAGCCAGACCAATTGCCCCCAGACCAAAAATGGCAACTGAATCGCCCGGCTGCACTTTAGCCGTGTTATGGACGGCGCCAATACCGGTAGTCACGCCACAACCCAACAGGCAGACGTGTTCATGGTTCGCCTCCGGGTTAATTTTTGCCAGAGAAACCTCGGCCACAACGGTGTATTCACTGAATGTGGAACATCCCATGTAGTGGTAAAGAGGCTGACCGTTGTATGAAAAGCGAGTGGTCCCGTCAGGCATCAGTCCTTTGCCCTGAGTCTCGCGAACCGATACACAGAGGTTCGTTTTACCGGACTGGCAGAATTCACACTCCCCGCATTCAGCGGTGTAGAGCGGAATAACATGGTCACCCGGCTTCACACTGGTGACGCCTTCACCAACTTCAACGACGATACCGGCTCCCTCGTGGCCGAGAACCACCGGGAAAACGCCCTCAGGGTCATTCCCTGAGAGGGTAAAGGCATCGGTATGGCAGACACCTGTGTGGGTGTTTTTAATCAGCACCTCGCCTTTTTTAGGCGGAGCAACATCAATTTCAACAATCTCCAGGGGCTTCCCTGGTGCAAATGCAACAGCGGCACGTGATTTCATACGTAATATATCCTCAATGTAATAATGGCCTCACCTATTTAAGATAGGCACGAACCAGCTCAATCGTATCGTCAACTGATTTACTGACTTCATGACTGTAGCTGTCATTCTGGTCAAAGGTTTCCCGTATGTGGCTCTCCAGCACCTCTGCCATCAGTCCGTTAGCGGCGCCCCGGACGGCGGCGATTTGCTGGAGAACGGAACGGCATTCAGCGCCACTTTCAAGTGCTCTTTCCAGAGCATCAATCTGACCCCGGATACGGCGAACCCGGGTTAGGACCTTTTTTTTCTCTTCAGGAGTACTGGGCATTGCTTACCTCACTGCTCTGTATTTCTTATACTATAGGGGAGTATTACATTAAGATCAACACATACCCCACTATAGTATAATAAATATATCAGAGCACCGGTAATGACTCCAACTTACTGATAGTGTTTTATGTTCAGATAATGCCCGATGACTTTGTCATGCAGCTCCACCGATTTTGAGAACGACAGTGACTTCCTGCCCAGCCTTGCCAGATGCTGCCTCAGATTCAGGTTATGCCGCTCAATGCGCTGCGTATATCGCTTGCTGATAACGTGCAGTTCTCCCTTCAGGCGTGATTCATAAAGCGGCCAGCCATCCGTCATCCATACCACGACCTCAAAGGCCGACAGCAGGCCCAGAAGACGCTCCAGCGTGACCAACGTGCGTTCACCGAATACGTGCGCCACAACCGTCCTCCGTATCCTGTCATACGCGTAAAACAACCAGCGCTGGCGTGATTTAGCGCCGACGTAACCCCACTGTTCGTCCATTTCCGCGCAAACAATAACGTCACTGCCCGGTTGTATGCGTGAGTTTACCGACTGCGGCCTGAGTTTTTTAAGTGTCGTAAAATCGTGTTGAGGCCAACGCCCATAATGCGTGCACTGGCGCGACATCCGACGCCATTCATGGCCATATCAATAATTTTCTGGTGTGTACCGGGCTGAGAGGCGATGTAAGTGAACTGTAGCTGCCATGTTTTACGGCAGTGAGAGCAGAGATAGCGCTGATGTCCGGCAGTACTTTTACCGTTACGCACCACGCCTTCAGTAGCTGAACAGGAGGGACAGCTGATAGAAACAGAAGCCACTGGAGCACCTCAAAAACACCATCATACACTAAATCAGTAAGTTGGCACCCTTACCCTGTATAGGTACTCTCTGTTTTTCGTGGCCTGCCTCGCCCACGAATTTCGCCAGTCATGACTTTGCTCCTGCATTTTATTAACGGAAAAGAATAAGTGATTTTGCGCGGAGGCTTCAATCAGTTTATCCCCGGCGGTGACGAGGTGGCCACCTATGCCGACTGGACAGGGGACTGACTATTGCCATAACGCCATCGCAGGTTGCTTCAGTAAACCTGCTAATCCCGTACAATGGCGAATTCGCTATATCCGCTTCTCGCACTTAGCTGCCATAAATCGGCCAGGCAATCACAGGTCATTTCTGTCTCGCAAAGAAGGTGCCGTTTCTGCTTTGCGTTGACACCCCTAAATATTAGAATTAAAAGGAGAGAGTTACTGGAAAAAGGCAGCGGAGGCAGTGACAATCGTGGCTTGAAGCCACTACTCGATGGATGCGGACATGTAGTTGGCGTCATTCGACAAAACTAGCAAACTTCTAATAGTCACCATTTCTCCCGTCTGGCGGGAGTGCTGTCAAATGCCCCCCTCATCTCTGTGTGGGAAATGAAGGGTGAAGGGGAAATAGATGACAGCGTTATTTCTACGCCCAGAATACTGAATACCTTGTACAGACGATCAATACTGGCGCTAGCAGGGTTTGCTTCCAGGCGGGCATAGGTTTGCTGCGTTACGCCAAGCCTCTCAGACACATCTTTTTGCGTGAAGCCCTTGATTTTGCGAAACCCGATTAGCACAGGTCTGAGCTGGTTCAGCGTTTTTATCGGGAACTGATTATTCATAAGTGACCTGCCTCGCAGACTGAGTAGGGAGTACCGCCCTGTAATACAGCAGGTAAGGTGTATTTTGTGTTATACAGACTATAGGCTGTAAAACCTTTATTGAAAAGATGCTGATGTTCCAGGGGCATGCCGAGCATGGACGATTTTCTGCGGGGCGGTATTTCGCTACGGGGGAGATTGCGTTCGGGCAATGTACCGGTGTAAAAAACGTCAATTTTTCAAAACCGCTGTTATCGGGATAAGCTGAAAACTCCGAAGGCAGACACAGCCACGAATAATGTCAGACTTAAGCTCTGTAGCTGTCTTCTTTTGCCTGTAAATAACGTCTAGTTTGACTCTGATGAAGGCTGTACCAGGCAGAGAACATGTCACTCTCGGGGCCGGATGATAAAATGTGTTCAACTGGCTGGGCAGGGTAATAGCGAAGAACGTTCTCTGAAATTCGATTCAGCTCAGCGTAACGTGCGCTGTAGGTATGTATAATCCATTGCATCAATTTTGCATCCGTATTATTCGCAGATTACACACAAGAAGCTTAACAATGGCTGAAAGAGTGAGCAGGGATATGTAACAAAAACAAGGGCTTCAAGATGAACTGGATAAAACCGGAGCAGAGCAAGCCCTGTTCCGGTTTGTCAGGCTTTGGAATTTCTTCCAGGCCCCTGCAGCTAGTCACAACAAACACATTAATGTTTTCATTGCTTCAATTCAATATTATTGTGTGAAAGGGATTCCATCGAAATCGGCTTATGCATGCTTAAAACTAAACTGCCCCGGCTGCAGTCATTTGGTTGCTGTGGGCTCTGTACTGTGTCTAATAGTGAAAGAATCTTACGTTATAACGAAGGAAATTGCTGAATGACTCTACGATTGCAGACGGAATCACCCGCTGACCAGGATATGTTTAGAGGCAGCAGTCATGAAAAAGTTGCAGAGAATGTGGCTCAGATCATCAGGACACCTGATGTCAATATTATTGGTCTGGAAGGTGAGCTGGGTTCAGGTAAGTCAACAATATTGAAGTTCCTGCAGAAAAAGCTTAAAGATGATTTTACGTTCATTAACTTTGATGCAGAACGTTACCATCATGGCTCAACTAAAAAAGCGCTTATCGATGTCATCCACCACGGGGTCAGCCTACAATGTCCGGGCTCCCGGGATGTGTTGGATAAGTATAAAAATCTGGCTCTGGGTAACATCGTTGAATACGACAAGAGGGTCAGCAGCAGGCTAAGCTGGTTGACCGTCGTTTTTATTTTACTGTCATTGCTTTCCGTGCAGATGCTTCGTTATGTGCTAACAGACCTTAATCAATATTTTACTAACAAGGAGTCATTATTAGGGTGGCTTTTTTATGTTGAGGTGGCCGCGTTTCTTTCTCCTGCCATTATGGTCGCAGGACTGGCATGCCTGCAGAACATGGAATGGTACAGAAAGAAAGGGTATTCGAGTATTGGTGATTTGTTCAAACGCAACAGTACTGACAGGATTGAAGAGACTTGGCTAGTTAATAAGGAGGTCGGAGCTATTGAGCTGGCTGAAGCTCTGCAGGGATTTACCTCCAAAGAGGTCATTTCCCATGGAGATCGCTTCATCCTTATCATTGATAATCTGGACCGAATCAGTGCAGACAAAGTGAAAGAGCTCTGGAGTGATATGGAGCTTATTGCCGGAGCCACTCATGAACACTTCAGGATAGTGGTGCCCTATTCGGCAAGACAGGTTTCAGCCTCACTTTCTGTGGCGGGTTTCAGCGGGCGTGAGTTTATTGCAAAGCGGATTCCTGTAAGTTTTCAGGTTCCTCCTCTTATTTCGGCAGGATGGCAGGAAGCGTTAAGGCAGTACTGGAAAGAAACAGTAAATGAGGATGCAGGGATAGCGTGCCGGGAAGCAACGGTGTTGCTTGAGCGCTGGAAACCCTCTGAGTATCCTCGTATCACACCGCGATTAATGAAGAAGTTTGTTAATGATATTCATATTCTGAACCTTACCGTTCCTGCAACAGAAGATCATCGCCATATTCTTATTGCTCTCTACTTACTGGTGGTCAGATACGGGGAGCGAGATATTAAAGTATTACTTCGCGATCCCAAAGCTAGTCAGACCGAACCCGGTATTGCTCCGGATGATTTTGACGAGATGCTCTCGCTAACTTATCAACAAATATCCCGAATTTTTAATAACGATACAGAAAGATGGAGCGAATTTCTGATGAGCATCCACTATCAGTCCACGGTGGAGCTTGCCAGGAGCGAGTTGCTTGATACGCCTCTTAAAGACGCGATTGGTGCTATAAATATCCCACGGCTTGAAGAACTGACGGCCTTGTGGGGTTTCGCTGAAGCATGGCAGCGAGTGGCACCACATATTCAGATGCGAGACTGGCTGGTTTCTTATAGCCGGATGGATGAGAAGTGTCAGGCTCTCGCCGAACCGCAACTCAAAGTCGCAGTGCAAATGCTGAATCAGAGTTATGCTGTTTCACTCAGAGAAAAGAATGATGAAGGTTTCGTATTGAGTCTGCAGAAACTGATGGCTGACGGGCGGATAAGCCTAGAGCCTTTCGTCGAAAGGCAAATATCGTTTATTGTGAGTAAACTTGATGAAATTCAGGATTCAGAAAAATTGGAGGCTGAATCCACGAAGACGTTGCTGCAGGAAGCTGATTCATACTCTGTTCTGGCCGGTGAATCACTACTGAATAAAATGGAGAATTTTGTAGATGGCGTATTTTATGTGGAATACCTTGTCAATAATGAAGAGACCTTGTCAAACCTGAAAATTGGCACACTAGATATCGGAAATCACGGTCGGGAGGAGATGTTACGCTATGGAGCTGAGCAACCTCAGATAGACCTTTTTAATCCGGGAATTATCCGGCATATCAATATTGCATCGAAGGCGGTACAGAACGTAATTGGAAAGAATGATGGTACAGGTGGGGCTCAGGTTAGCTCTGCAATAATGACGCTTAAAAATCGTCAGGTTGTTGAGGACGTTATCCATTTCAGAAAAATTGTTCTGAGCCCGGACTGGAATAATAATGTTTTAAATCAATATTATCTTAATAATACGGCGACGAGGAATCTCTTCCCTGCGGAATTTGCTGCACAGGCTGTTGCTCACATGGTGCTCCATGGTAACTATGCCGGTATCGAGTCGTACAGTGAACATATTGGTGAGGAACGGTTTGACCTGGCTTTGGCTGCATATCTTCGTTATCTACGTACTGCCGAGAGTATCTTTATAGCACTTAAGGATAAAAATGTTCTGCCGTACATCAAAAATGCTGTTGGCAGGATTGTTGATTTAGGTCTTCTGGTGAATATACCTGTCCTGAGCTTTGTTAAAGGTCAGTATGACGTCATCAAAGAAGCTACAAATGCAACCTCTCTTTTAATATTTGTGCGAGAGCGTCAAAAAGCACTGTCAGAGAAAATAATTGAGTCTGATGTGAATGCTATGGGTCCAGTATTTCTCCATGACGTATATCAGTCAGGTGAGCAGTTTGATATTTTGAAGAAAAAGCTGAACGCCCTGGCATGTGGAGTATTTAGTTCTTCTGAAAGGCTTATTGAGTGTTTTACGGTTCTTCCTGTGAACATGCGCTTTATCCTTGAACAAATGCAACTTCAGGGGCAGCATATCCGGATGGAAGGTAGTGTGGGTATCTTTGCATCATGGTTCCGTGATGCAGAGCCAGACGTTGTCACAAATGCCGAGAACATTCATTTTCTGTGGTCTTGCCTCGACGATACCCAGAGAGAGACTGTACTTGATGAGTTGCACGATGTCTTACTTGAAAGACATATTCGTATTGACAGCCGTATTGCGATTATTACCCGTTTTCATAATGAGTTGTCGTTTATTGAACCTGAGAAGGCCGTTGAACGCAGGGCTATTGCGGCGCTGTTTAGCGCTTCTGTTGATAATGTATTATTGTCTCAATGGCTTGACCGTCAGACGTTTTCATTTTCATCATGGTCTCCGGAGGACGCCCGTACGGCAACGAGTTGTATAATGAATAACTCGGAGATTTTTCCTCTCATCTGCAGGAATTCACAGTATATTAAAAACAGAATGTTACCAGAGAAAGCGGACGTTACAGAAGATAGTGATACGTTTCCGGACTGAGTTCGTTCTTTAAATCCTATACCTGAAGACCACAGCGGTAGTCTTTGGGAGTTTTTTTATTGCCTGATATACATTAAGCATGTTATATCTTGCTAAGAAATAATCATTCAGGGATTAATCATAACTACTGAAGTTATGTTGTGTTCTTTTCTTTTAAAAATAAATTATTCAGATTTATTTTCTATTGATTTAATGAGGTAGGGAATGACAGAAAGTGCTTTGCTTTTGCGAGAGGCATTTAATGAATCGGTTAACTATATGACATGGTCTTTTTATTCACTGATAACTGCTTACGTTTCGATGGCTTTTTATGATAGAGTTGAGGTTAAGACCCGAATAAATAATTATCTGAATAAGTTACTTTTCGTGATTGCTATGTCCGTTTTTATCCCAAATATGTACTTTGTTTCAATGGTGTTCAGTCAGAAGTTAGGCACCGCAGCTGGCGTTGCGTCATTCATTATTGGGCTACTTTTCATGATGTTAAACTCGGCACCTGTAATTACTGGTATCGTACAGCAGCGCAAAGATTGAGTTTTATGAGTATAGTCAGTTGGGTTTTCATCTGTTTTATCAGACTTAGAAAAATGAAATCTTTCAATTCATTGATTTTAAACGCAAAAAAATTTCTAAATGATCAGAATTATAGGGTGCTCGCTCTGCTCCATTACCGAACACGAAGGGCGTATTATCCAGAGCCGCTCTGAAGATTCGATCATCAATGAGATCGAAGCGATTCGCGACTCGGTGCCGGGCTTTACCGGCGTGATTTCCGACCTTGGCGGCCCAACCGCGAACATGTACATGCTGCGCTGCAAGTCGCCGCGCGCGGAGCAAACCTGCCGTCGCCTCTCCTGCGTCTATCCGAGCATTTGCGAGCATATGGACACTAACCATGAGCCGACGATCAACCTCTACCGTCGCGCGCGCGACCTGAAGGGCATCAAAAAGATCCTGATCGCGTCCGGGGTACGTTACGACATCGCCGTGGAAGATCCGCGCTACATCAAAGAGCTGGCAACGCACCACGTCGGCGGCTATCTGAAGATTGCGCCGGAGCACACCGAGGAAGGCCCGCTGTCGAAAATGATGAAGCCGGGCATGGGCAGCTACGATCGCTTTAAAGAGCTGTTCGATACCTATTCAAAGCAGGCGGGTAAAGAGCAGTACCTGATCCCTTACTTCATCTCCGCGCACCCGGGCACGCGCGATGAGGACATGGTGAACCTGGCGCTGTGGCTGAAGCAGCGTCGCTTCCGCCTGGATCAGGTGCAGAACTTCTATCCGTCACCGCTCGCCAACTCGACGACCATGTATTACACCGGCAAGAACCCGCTGAGTAAGATTGGCTATAAGAGTGAAGAGGTGGTGGTGCCGAAAGGGGATAAACAGCGTCGTCTGCATAAGGCGCTGCTGCGCTATCACGATCCAAAAAACTGGCCGCTGATCCGTCAGGCGTTGGAAGAGATGGGTAAAAAACACCTGATCGGCTCGCGCCGCGATTGCCTGGTGCCGGCCCCGACGCTGGATGAGATGCGCGAAGCGCGTCGCCAGAACCGGAATACGCGCCCGGCGCTGACCAAGCACACGCCGATTGTGCATCAGCGTTCGAACGGTGGAGCGGGAACGAAGAAGAACGTAAAACGTAAGATCGGTTAAACATGTAACAAAACCCGGTGGCGCTGCGCTTACCGGGCCTACAGGTCGGCGCGTAGGCCGGGTAAGGCGAAGCCGCCACCCGGCTTTTTTCTGCATAAGGGTAGGAGTCCCAAAATGAAAATAAGGAAGTTAACAGGAGCGATGCTGATTGGCCTGACGCTATGCGGTTGTGTAATGCACCGCCAGACGCAGCCAGAAGTGGAAGGACGTCTAATCGATAGCGTAGGTAAGCCTGTCCCGGGCGCAAAAATAATATTAGAGAGGGAGCAGACGCTTTCTGACCACAACGGTCATTTTGCTTTTCAGAGCCAGCATGAGTGGATCTTTTTTCTGCCAATAGGTCCGATGGACTGGATTTATCACACCCCGCTCCAGATAAGCGTCAACGGAAAGGAATATGAAGCAGAAGCAGGCGGCGGTCTCGGTGGGCCACATAACCTTGAAGGGAAAGTGTATAACGTTATTTGCACATTGCCTGACCTTCCCGGAGAAGCGAGATGTCAGTCCGGTTTATAGATTAAAACGAGCCCGGCGCAAGACCGGGCTCGTTTTAGGTGTTATCCGCCAAACTGATCCGGGTCCGGCCCAAGCCGTTTACCCTTATCCAGCTTCGCAATCTCACCCAGCTCTTCTTTGTCCAGACGGAAATCCCAGACGTCGAAGTTCTCGGCGATGCGCGATGGCGTGACCGATTTCGGGATGACCACCAGGCCGTTGTCCAGATGCCAGCGAATGACGATTTGCGCCGGGGTTTTACCGTATTTATCCGCCAGCTCACGGATAATCTTTTGATCAAACACCCCTTCGCCGCCCTGCGCCAGCGGGCTCCAGGACTCGGTCTGGATTTTATGCGTAGCGTTCCAGGCGTGTAGCTGGCGCTGCTGCATCAGCGGGTGCAGCTCGATCTGGTTAATCACTGGCGCAACGCCACTCTCGTCAATCAGCCGCTGCAGGTGGTGAACCTGGAAATTACAGACGCCGATGCTTTTCACCAGCCCCTCTTTCTGCAGTTCAATCATCCCTTTCCAGGCATCAACGTAGTGATCGATAGCCGGAACCGGCCAGTGCATCAGCCAGAGATCGACGAAATCGAGCTGGAGCTTTTCCAGACTCTCCTGCAGGGCTTCGCGGGGGCGCTTTTGATCGTCGTTCCACAGTTTCGTGGTGATGAATAACTCATCGCGGGGGACGCCAGCGCTGGCAAGTGCCTTACCCACGCCGTCCTCGTTTTTGTATGCGGCGGCGGTATCAATCGACCGATAGCCGACTTCCAGGGCTTTATGAATGGCGGAGACGACCTCGTCGTTACCGGCTTTCCATACACCTAGCCCCAGCTGGGGCATCACGTTGCCGTCCTGCAGCTTGATTACGGTTTGGTTTGCCATTTTTCCTCCTTCAGGTGCGCATCGCCGGAGGGTTCCTCCGGCGATGGGGTGTGCATTAAGTCTGGACGAAATGTCAAAAAACGAAAGTCGGGAGGGCAAAAACGCTTAGCGTGCCGCTTCGTAGATGCGACGGCTGACGTCGAGCGTAATATCGCCGTGCTCGCCCAGGTGGGTCATGCCGTGTTCTTCGAGTTTTGCCAGCAGGGCAGGGATGGAGCTGCCGTCCAGGCCGTAGCCAGACAGACGCGTTGGCACGCCCAGACTTTCAAAGAAGCTGCGGGTTGCTTCGATGGCGGCATCAATACGCGCATCGTCAGAACCCTCGGTGATGTTCCACACGCGTTCAGCGTACTGCAGCAGCTTGGCGCGCTTGGTGTCGCGCTTTTCGTTCCACAGGGCAGGCAGCACAACGGCCAGTGTCTGAGCGTGGTCCAGACCGTGCATTGCCGTCAGCTCGTGGCCCAGCATGTGGGTTGCCCAGTCCTGCGGCACGCCAGCGCCGATCAGGCCGTTCAGCGCCTGCGTTGCCGCCCACATGACGTTGGCACGCACGTCGTAGTTTTCCGGTTCTTTCAGCGCTATCGGACCTTCTTCGACGAGCGTCAGCAGAATGCCTTCCGCGAAGCGATCCTGAATTTTGGCATCTACCGGATACGTGACGTACTGCTCAACGGTATGAACAAAGGCATCGACCACGCCGTTCGCCACCTGACGCGCAGGCAGGGTGTAGGTGTAAACCGGATCCAGGATCGCGAACACAGGCTGAACGTGTTCGTTCATAAAGGCCTGTTTGTCGCCGGTGGTTTTGCGGGAGATCACCGCGCCCTTGTTGGATTCAGAGCCGGTGGCCGGCAGAGTCAGCACGGAGCCCATCGGGATGGCGCTTTTAATGTCGCTGCCGCGGGTTTCCAGAATGTGCCACGGATCGATGCCGTCAGCGTAGTGCGCTGCCGCCGCGATGAACTTGGTGCCGTCCAGCACGGAGCCGCCGCCGACGGCCAGCAGGAAGGTGATATTTTCTTCGCGGGCAATTTTCACCGCGTTCATTAGCGTTTCGTAAGACGGATTTGGCTCGATGCCGCCGAACTCACGCACGTCCAGACCGTCCAGGGCGCTGTAAACCCGATCCAGCACGCCGGTTTTTTTCACGCTGCCGCCACCGTAGGTGATCAGCACGCGGGCGTCAGCGGGGATCTGCGCGCGCAGATCGGCGATAGCGTCTTTACCAAACAGAATGCGGGTTGGGGTGTGAAGATTAAAGTTGTTCATTGCTCGTTCCCTTTAGTGGGTGAAAAACCGTGGTGGCGCAGAGGGCGACCTGATGCTGCACATTGTGGCCGTCCGGGGCTATCCTCTCAATGCACATTCCTGCCGATGTCTTGCCCATTTCTACAGAGCGCTGGAGAAAGCGCGGAAAAGCACGCACACTGTCAGCGTCGGAAACCGTACCCGGAGTAACGTAATATGAACCGTGAAGCGATCTGCCATCAGCTCACTGCGCAGATTAAAAGACTGATAGATAAAGAAAATGGCGTCAGCGATCTGCTTCCTGACATTCGCCTGCTCTACGGCACGCAGCCCGGGACGCGCACGCCGGTCATGTACCAGCCGGGCATCGTTTTTCTCTTCTCGGGCCATAAAATTGGCTATATCAACGAGCGCGTGTTCCGCTACGACACCAATGAATATCTGCTCCTGACGGTACCTTTACCCTTCGAATGTGAAACCTTCGCGACAGAGGCCGTTCCGCTGGCCGGTATTCGCGTCAACGTCGATATTCTTCAGCTGCAGGAGCTGCTGATGGATATTGGCGAAGATGAGTTCTTCCAGCCGTCTATGGCGTCGAGCGGGATTAACTCGGCGACGCTGTCGGAAGAGATCCTCTGCGCCATTGAACGTCTGCTGGACGTGATGGAAAGGCCGCTGGACGCGCGTATTCTGGGCAAGCAGATCGTCCGCGAAATTCTCTACCACGTGCTGCTGGGCCCGGGCGGCGGGGCGTTACTGGCTCTGGTGAGCCGACAGACCCACTTCAGCCTGATAAGCCGCGTGCTCAAGCGTATCGAAAGCCAGTACACGGAAAACCTCAGCGTCGACCAGCTGGCGGCGGAAGCGAACATGAGCGTCTCGGCGTTTCACCATAACTTCAAGTCGGTAACCAGCACCTCGCCGCTGCAGTACCTTAAAACCTACCGGCTGCATAAGGCGCGGATGCTGATGATCCACGACGGCATGAAGGCCAGCGCGGCGGCGATGCGGGTGGGTTACGAAAGCGCGTCGCAGTTCAGTCGGGAGTTTAAGCGCTATTTCGGCGTTACGCCGGGAGAGGATGCATCACGTATAAGAACGATGCAGGGAGCTTAAGCTTTTCCCCTCTCCCCTATGGGGAGAGGGTCAGGGTGAGGGGATCAGGCGCTGCAGTACTTCTTCTTAATCACCACCGCGATGGTTCCCACCAGTCCTGCCACCAGCAGGAACATCGGCAGCACCATCAGGAAGGTCATCACCTGATCTTCATGGTGTTTCACAAAGGGGATCATATTCAGCGCATAGCCGAGCGTGGTGACCACACCCACCCACAGCAGGGCGCTGAGCCAGTTGAAGAACTGGAAGCGGCGGTTTGACAGACCGGAAATGCCCGCCATCGTAGGCAGAAGCGTGCGAACAAACGCGAGGAAACGCCCCGCCAGCAGTGCCAGCAGGCCATGCCTGTCGAACATGCAGGTCGCACGCTGATGATATTTATGCGGTAACTGAGCCAGCCAGCCTTTCACGACGCGGGTATTCCCGAGCCAGCGGCCCTGCAGATAGCTCAGCCAGCAGCCCAGGCTGGCTGCGGAGGTGAGAATAACCATCGTTGGCGTGAAGTCCATGACGCCTTTCCCGATTAACGCCCCGGCAAGTAAAAGCAGGCTGTCACCGGGTAAAAAAGAGGCTGGCAGTAATCCATTTTCCAGAAACAGAGTTGCGAACATCACGAGGTAAACGATACCGACGACGTGAGGATCCGCCAGCGCGGCAAAGTCGTGTTGCCAGAGCGCCGCGATAATATCTTGAATAACAGCCATGGACTTTCCTGTGGAACAGCAGATATAGCGCTATTGTACTCCCTTATTCGCCCGTCGGGTTTGATCCCGGGCGCAACTCAAGCAGACTTTTCTGCTTGCGGTGTCCACAAAAGCGTCCAGGGAGTACATTTTCAGCCAGCACTCTACACGATACGCTCGAACCCTGCTGCTAAATCGGCAATCAGATCGTCAACGTTTTCTAAACCGATATGCAGTCGAATCAGGGTACCGCTGAAGTCCACTTCACCGCCGGGACGCAGAGCCGCAACCTGTTCCGGCTGGTTAGGCAGGATCAGGGATTCAAAACCGCCCCAGGAGTAGGCCATGCTGAAGAGGGTAAAATTATCCAGATAGCTCGCCAGCTCGTCGTGATTCAGCCGCTTTTTCAGTATGAACGAGAACAAACCGCTGCTGCCCGTAAAATCACGCTGCCAGAATTCGTGGCCTTTACTGCCCGGTAACGCGGGATGATTCACGCGCTCAACCAGCGGATGCTGCGCCAGCCATTCGGCCACCTTCAGGCTGCTTTCATGGTGCTGACGCAGGCGAACGCCCAGCGTGCGGAGTCCGCGGCTGGTCATGTAGGCCGTGTCTGCATCCACCATCTGGCCCATCAGGTAGGCATTTTCACGCAGCTGATCCCAGCAGCGCGCGTTGGAAACCGCGGTGCCAATCATGCCGTCAGAGTGGCCTATCAGGTATTTCGTCGCCGCCTGAATCGAGATATCAATGTCGAACTCCAGGGCTTTAAACAGCACGCCCGCCGCCCAGGTGTTATCGATCATCACGATCGCCTCTGGGGCTTTGCTGCGCACGGCCTTCACGATAGCCGGCACGTCATGAACTTCCATGGTGAGCGATCCCGGAGATTCCAGGAACACAATGCGCGTGTTTGGCTGAATAAGTTCGGCAATGCCTTCACCAACCAGCGGGTCGAACCAGCCGGTCGTTACGCCGAGCTTGCTGAGGATTTTGGTGCAGAAATCCTGGCTGGGCTCGTAGGCGGTGTTGGTCATCAGGATATGGTCGCCCTGTTCCACAAACGCCAGAATGGTGTTGGCGACCGCCGCCGCCCCGCACGGGAACAGCGCGCAGCCCGCGCCGCCTTCCAGCTCGCACATCGCCTCCTGAAGAGAGAAATGGGTCAGCGTGCCGCGACGGCCATAAAACAGCCCGCCTTTCGCGCGGTTGCGCGTGGCAATTTTTTTCTCCTCAACGGTATCAAACACCAGCGAGGAGGCTCGTTGAATCACGCTGTTGACCGATCCCTGCGTATATTTTTTGCTGCGTCCTGCCTGTACCAGCGTGGTATCAAGATGCTTCTTTGTCATGTTCGCTAACCCTGTTTTTATACGTCTGGACGTCCAGACTACCACGATTGGAAAAAACTGCACCCCGGGGCTTATCGAATAAGCAGAAAATATTAGCAAAAATTTGCATAAGAAATTTTTACTGCGTAAGCGCAAGGAAAGTGAGCGAAAATTACGGCACCATGCAAATACTAATGAGAACTACTATCAATTCGACGACGTTTTGATATTATTACGCTCAGATTTTGTGATTTGCGTCCTGGAGATACAGAGTGGGTAATAATTTGATGCAGACGGATCTCTCCGTTTGGGGCATGTATCAGCATGCTGACATCGTGGTTAAGATTGTGATGATCGGCCTGATTCTGGCGTCCGTTGTCACCTGGGCTATCTTCTTCAGCAAAAGCGCCGAGCTGCTTTCGCAGAAGCGTCGCCTTAAGCGGGAACAGCAGCAGCTGGCTGAAGCCCGCTCTCTGGATCAGGCTTCAGATATGACCTCATCCTTCCACGCGAAAAGCCTGACCACCCTGTTAGTGAATGAAGCGCAGAACGAGCTGGAACTCTCCGCTGGCAGTGAAGATAACGAAGGGATCAAAGAACGTACCGGTTTCCGCCTGGAGCGTCGCGTTGCGGCCGTTGGCCGACACATGGGACGCGGCAATGGCTATCTGGCGACCATCGGCGCGATCTCACCGTTCATCGGTCTTTTCGGAACGGTCTGGGGCATCATGAACAGCTTTATCGGTATCGCGCAGACCCAAACCACCAACCTGGCGGTCGTGGCGCCGGGTATCGCAGAAGCGCTGCTGGCGACGGCAATCGGTCTGGTTGCCGCTATCCCGGCGGTGGTCATCTACAACATCTTCGCGCGTATGATTGGCAGCTACAAAGCCACGCTGGGTGACGTTGCCGCGCAGGTTCTGCTGCTGCAAAGTCGCGATCTCGACCTGAACGCCAGCTCGGTTAAGCCGGTGCACGCGGCGTCTAAACTGCGCGCAGGTTAAGAGTATGGCGATGCGTCTAAACGAAAATCTGGACGATAACGGCGAAATGCATGAAATCAACGTGACGCCGTTTATCGACGTCATGCTGGTTCTGCTGATTATCTTCATGGTGGCCGCGCCGCTGGCGACGGTTGATGTGAAGGTCAATCTGCCTGCCTCTTCCAGCCAGCCCCAGCCGCGCCCGGAGAAGCCTATCTACCTGTCGGTGAAGGCGGATAAATCCATGTTCCTCGGGAACGACCCGGTGACGGCCGACTCGGTCATCCCGGCGCTGGAGCAGCTTACGGGCGGTAAGAAAGACACCACGGTCTTCTTCCGCGCGGATAAAACCGTTGATTATGAAACCATGATGAAGGTAATGGACACGCTGCATCAGGCGGGTTACCTGAAGATTGGACTGGTCGGCGAAGAGAAAGCGGCCTCGAAGTGATAAAGAAGCTGGCGAAAGCCGGCTTTTTTTATGCCTGTCGGTTTAAGCGTTTTTATTATCCGTCGGTGCGGTAGAAGGGGTTGCCAGCGCGTCCTCATCCAGCGCCACGCAGGTGACGTTTGAGGTACGGTACTCACCGTCTGACAGCTTGCGCGTCAGACGCAGGGTGGCGATTTCTCTGGCAAGCAGATACTGATAATTGGCCTCAAGACGTCCCAGAAGCTTCTCTTTCAGCTCGGGACGCTGCTCTATGATGGCGTTCATCACGGCACCGTAAATCTCTTCTTTGACCTGTAGCGGATAAATTTCACGGCGATTCTGCCATTTCAGACGAACCAGCGTCGCCGGGATCGATACCAGGTCTTGCGTAATACGCGTCATCTCGTCATTTTTTGTGTTTCTCAGCGCCTCGAGATTTTGCTTTAAGATAAATTCATCACTTTTTTTATCATCTAAAGTCAAATAAACGTCGTTGTTTTTAACTTCTTTCACGTTAATCTTCCCCCAGGCTATAAAAGATTGGGTTGTTTTTTTCGCGCGTAATTAAATTAAGCCAAATTTCATTGCCCGCTTCATTAATTTCTTCGGTTTTTTCAGCCATTATTTGACTTAGTTTCTGGGCATCTATTTCACCCTCGGCCTGCAGGTCATTCAGCAGGTGGACAAAGGCTTCAATTTTTATGGCGCGAAATAAGCGGTCTTTTATATGGCGATCGTGCTCTTCCAGCAACATATTTCGGGATTTGCCAGTTCGGGAAACACCAATTAATATATCGGGCTCGAAATCAGAGAGCTTTCTTTTCCCCTGAGTGAAACTGGCCTCTTTTTCTGCTTCCGTCGGTTGCTGTTCCACAGGCGTAATGTGGTACTTAGCCGGGACGAGATAGTCGGGCAGCATTTTTAATTTCCTTTATTTTCAACAGGGTGGGGTTGGTAAAGGCGTGAGATTCGTTGACAATATCATGAGGCAAATTTAAAATCAAAAAAAATGGAGCCTACCCATGAACAGCATCTTTTTTACGGTCATCACATTACTATTACTGACCGCTGGTGTGCTTTTATTGATGCAGGAGTTCAATAAAACGAAAGTGTCGAAAGACACCAGTGAACCCCCGCAACCTGAACTGATGACAAAAGAGGAAGGGGAAGACCATTTCTCTGTATTGATGAACTCCGTTACGCCTGTCTGGTACTGGCGGGTGAACCACGAATATATCGACTTTTTACACGCGACAATTAAGCGTATGAAAATGTCGGAAATTAATGACACGCCTGGACTGTTTGAGGCGCAGCGTCGCTGTAGCGATCTGAATTCAGCAGTCTATAAATATTATGACAATATTAAAAAGCGCTGTCTTAACGGCGAGAAGGTCTCTTATTCCGATCTGGACGTATTAAATTTGCGTCAGTGTTTTCGCGAGTTCAGCCTGGAAGCCTATCCTGAACTGGTGGCGCTTGTCTGGCCGGAGTACGCACGTCCCGAGGTTAACCCAGACAACGTCTGAGTGACGTACCGTTGAGTTATTGCAAACAGTCAGCGCCGTTGAGATATACTGGGCGCTGGTTTCTTTTGCAAACAGGACTCTATGGAACGCTTTTTTGAAAATGCCATGTACGCCTCCCGCTGGATACTGGCTCCCGTCTATTTTGGCCTCTCGCTGGCACTTATCGCACTGACGATTAAGTTCTTTCAGGAAATCTGGCATGTTCTGCCGAACATTTTTTCTATTGCCGAAGCGGATTTGATTCTGGTTCTGCTGTCGCTGGTGGACATGACCCTGGTGGGCGGGCTGCTGGTGATGGTGATGTTCTCCGGCTACGAGAATTTTGTCTCCCAGCTCGATATCGACGAGCGTAAAGAGAAGCTCAGCTGGCTGGGCAAAATGGATGCTTCGTCGCTGAAGAATAAAGTGGCCGCGTCGATTGTGGCGATCTCTTCTATCCACCTGTTGCGCGTTTTTATGGACGCGAAGAACGTGCCGGATAACAAACTGATGTGGTACGTCATCATCCACCTGACGTTTGTGCTGTCTGCGTTTGTGATGGGGTATCTGGATAAGATCAGTAAGAAATAAAGTACACCTTACCCCTCACCCTAACCCTCTCCCCAAAGGGGCGAGGGGACCGCTCGGTGCGGCCTTTCTCCCTCTCCCTGTGGGAGAGGGCCGGGGTGAGGGCATCAGACCGTACTATTTATCCGACGACGCCCGCCACAGATTCAAAGCGCTTTCCCACTCTGCACTTATCACATCACAAATTGCATCACTAAGCGCGGGCCTAATGATTAACGCCAGCTGTGTGACCAGTGAAGCCACGCTAATTAAAAATGATCACAAAACGTTATAATTTCCCTCTTTCCTGCCGATAACGAGAGTAGTACTCGCCTCTGGGCGAACTCACCCTCACGGCAAGGAAGACTTATGAATATGCTCCGTAATTTCACGATCCGTTTCGTCATGCTGACGATTCTCGGGATCTTTTGTTTAATGTGGGCGGGCGTTGGGTTGTACAGCACCTGGTCCCTTTCTCGCGTATCGGATGGCAATGAAGTCGATCGCCAGCTGGTTAAACAGATGACGGTACTCAGCCAGGGTAACGATCAATATTTCCGCTTTGTGACCCGTCTGAGCCGTGCGATGGAAGTCAAAGCCGCAGGCGGCACGCCGGATCTGTCCTCTGCCCAACAGGCGCTGGATAACATGGGCAAGAAACTGGCCGAGATGAAAGCGATCTCCCCAGGCCCGATGGACGAGCAGGTCTCTTCCCGGGTGATCGGCTCCTGGCAGGCGCTGCTTGAACAGGGCGTCACGCCGCAAATGCAGCAGGCGAAGCAGGGGGCTCTGGAGGGGTATCGCCAGCAGGCCAACAACGTCACGCCGCCGCTGAGCCGTGCGTTCGGCGCGGCCGCCGAGGAGTTCAACAATGCCGCCGCGAAGTCGCTCGACAGCACCCGCGTGGTGGTGGACGGCCTGACAAGCATGACCCGCACGGTGATAATCGTCGCCACGATTATCGGCCTGCTGATCCTGCTCTTCACCGACCGTTATCTGGTGGCGATGCTGGTCAAACCGCTGGCTCGCATTCGCCAGCAGTTCCGCCAGATTGCCCAGGGCGATCTCAGCCAGCCCATTGAGCCGTTCGGCCGCAACTGCGTGGGGCAGCTGGTGCCGCTGCTGAGCGCGATGCAGGACAGCCTGCGCGAAGCGGTCAGCACGATTCGCTCCGGCAGTGAAAATATCTGGCGCGGCGCGACGGAAATCTCCAGCGGTAACAACGACCTCTCTTCCCGTACCGAAGAGCAGGCGGCTGCGCTGGAAGAGACGGCAGCCAGCATGGAACAGCTGACCGCCACGGTGAAACTGAACGCGGAAAGCGCGCGTCAGGCCAGCCAGCTGGCCGATGTCGCCTCAACTACCGCCAGCCGCGGCGGCTCGCTGGTGGAAGAAGTGGTGACCACCATGAGCGGTATTTCGGAAAGCTCGAAGAAAATTGCTGAAATCACCAATGTGATCAACAGCATTGCCTTCCAGACCAATATTCTGGCACTCAATGCGGCGGTTGAAGCGGCGCGCGCGGGTGAACAGGGGCGTGGTTTCGCGGTGGTGGCAGGCGAAGTTCGCAACCTGGCAAGCCGCAGTGCCAATGCGGCTAAAGAGATTGAGGGGCTGATTACCGATTCCGTTTCCCGCGTAGAGCAGGGGGCGCAGCTGGTGAGCGACACCGGCACCACCATGGATGCGATTTTGCGCGACGTGACGGAAGTGACAACCATCATGAAGCAAATCGCTTCCGCCTCTGAGGAGCAAAGCAAGGGTATTTCGCAGGTCGGGATTGCCATTACCCAGATGGACGGCGTGACCCAGCAAAACGCCTCGCTGGTTGAAGAAGTTTCTGCCGCGGCGGCGGCGCTGGAGCGCCAGACCGAAGAGCTTCAGCGCTCGGTGCAGAAGTTCCGCCTGACGGCATAACGCAACGTACAAGGCCGCCTTGTGCGGCCTTGTATTATTAACGCCTTCCCCATTGAGCCCCTTCTGAAACTGCTATTCTATTGCTAACCCCCTGACGTTCTGGGCTCTCTTCTCCGAGGTGTTGCTATGAACAGATCGTTATCTGTCATTCCTGTCCTTTCTTGCATTCTTCTGATGCTGTTCTCGGTTTCTGCCAGTGCGACCCAGCAGGCGCAGGAGCGGCGCGTGGCGCGTGATGTCAGGCAGGAAACCCGCGACGCGTCGCGGCAGGTGAAGCAGACCTGCGTGGCGAACAATAACCAGAGTAATCGCGACTGCCGTCAGGACAAGCGTCAGATGAAACAGTCCGGAAGACAAAAAGCGCGGGACATTAAGTATTAATGCGGTTAACGGAAACTATTCAGGGATGAGGCACGAACAATAAACGAAAAGCATCATCGGGGATGTGATTCATGCCGGGCAAACGCAGCGTTGCCCGGCTGTATTTATCAGTGCGTCGCTTCACCAATCAGCGCGCCCGTGCCCGCACCAACGGCCGCACCTTTCAGCACGCTCTTGCCGGTAACCGCCGCGGCACCTGCGCCCACGGCAGCACCTACCGCGCCGCCCTTACGCGCGGCTTTACCTTTGCCGCCGTTTTTGAACATGGCACCTGTGCCTGCGCCCACGACGGCGCCGCCAACGGTCGATTTCAGATCTTTGCCCGTGGCCGCACCAATGGCCGCGCCTGCTACCGCGCCAGCGGCGGTTTTGTCGATAGCCATTCCCGAGGTGGAAAAAATGAGGGCGCTGATAACCAGCGTTGTTTTAATAAGTTTCATAACAGATCCTTTGTGACTGCTGTCGGTTGAGACGTCGTTTCTCACGCGAGAAAAACGTCCAGATAGTGCCAGCAATACCGGCTCAACCTTTAAGCTAATCATGCCCTGGGCTGGGATCTCAGTTGCCGGGCGGGGACCCGCCCGGCTGAACATTACGCCTGACGCTTATCTTCCGTATTGGTATCGAAGTCGCTCGCCGCGTGGCGTTCGTGGAGCTGCTCGTTCAGCTCGCCGCTGGTGCGGTTAACGATACGGCCGCGCTTAACGGCATGGCGATTCGCCACGTCTTTCGCCCAGCGCTGCACGTTTGTGTACTTCTCTGCATCGAGGAACTCGGCGGCGTTATAGACGCTGCCCAGCGCCACGCAGCCGAACCACGGCCAGATGGCGATATCCGCGATGGTGTACTCTTCACCCGCCACGTAGCGACCGCGCGCCAGCTGTTTATCCAGCACGTCGAACAGGCGCTTGGCTTCCATGGTGAAGCGGTCAATCGCGTATTCAATTTTTACCGGCGCGTAGTTGTAGAAGTGGCCAAAGCCGCCGCCGAGGAACGGTGCCGCGCCCTGCAGCCAGAACAGCCAGTTCAGGGTCTCGGTGCGTCCAGCCGGATCTTTCGGCAGGAAGTGACCGAATTTCTCTGCCAGATAGAGCAGGATATTGCCGGATTCAAAGACGCGCGTTGGCGGGTTCGTGGAATGATCGCGAAGCGCCGGTATTTTCGAGTTCGGGTTCACTTCAACAAACCCGCTGGAGAACTGATCGCCTTCGCCGATGCGAATTAACCAGGCGTCATACTCCGCGCCCGTCACGCCCAGCGCCAGCAGCTCTTCGAGCATGATCGTCACTTTCTGGCCGTTCGGGGTCCCGAGAGAGTAAAGCTGCAGCGGGTGGGAGCCCACGGGCAGATCTTTCTCATGGGTCGCGCCGGAAATCGGGCGGTTGATGTTGGCGAACGCGCCGCCGCCGTTCTTTTTCCATTCCCACACTTTTGGTGGCTGATACGTGTTGTCTGACATGTTGGCCTGCCTTTTGAGTGATGTGTTGAGGCAGTGTAGCAGGAGATTTGTGAAGCGTTTAACGAACTGAGCGTAATCGATCTGCCGCTATTCCTTCCGGCGCTTATATATATCAAATCCGGCATAAGCTTAATCGAAAATCGCATTTTCATAATTAATGCGTAAACCGATAAAGCTGAATATGATGCTTCAACATAAATAAAAGATGCAGTAATAAACACTTTATAAGGCAAGGAGTTAGTGAGATGCGCAAGCTTCTGTTATCGGCAGTGGTCGTTTCGCTCGCGTTAGGCCTGGCGGGCTGTGATGATGCGAAAAATAAAGAGACAAACAGTGCGGCTGCGGCAAAAAACGACGCGCCAAAAGAGGGCGGTTCGCTAATTATTGGAATTACCTCCGGCGACCCGTTAGCCGTTAATCCGCTCTATGCCAGTGACCGTACGACGTTAACGATCATGCAGGCGCTCTATGCCCCGCTGTACAGTTTTAATAACGGCAACATTGAGTGGGGCCTGGCGGAAAGCCTGACGCCTTCCGCCGACAACCTGAGCTATACCCTGACGTTAAAACCCAACCTCAAATGGCAGGACGGCCAGCCGCTGACGGCGGACGACGTGGTCTTTACGAATGGAAGGGACTTCCCCTGATTATGCGCCTGATTAACTCTTGTGCAATCATGGGGTAAACACAACCCCGGAGGG
>NZ_JASEYI010000034.1:0-26487 GCF_035064085.1 Enterobacter sp. R-1.6.2 | reverse complement strand
TACTGACTGGCGAATATCTTTGGCCCAAGGAACCGAAAGCTTAGGGTGTCATTTCGCCCTCAGCCGGAACCGACCCCTCAATGGCGATGCGCTCAGCCATTTTTTTCATTGGCCATATCATGACAATCGGATAGAGAATGAATAAAACTCTCGCAATGTAATGTGCGGTTCCTGGCGATACAAATTTAGCCGGAAGTGCACTCAGTTGCAGAACCAGTACGGCTGAAACCACAATTACAGCAATGGAGGCACCCAACGTTTTAAACAGAACGCCAATATCGTAAACACGCTGGATGTTTGGTATTGCTGAGTATTTTCTTTTTAATTTTCGGTAGAAGAACATCCCGAATATCAGAAAGGGCAGGAACACAAAAAACGCTACAACAAAAAGTAGTATTACAGCCGAACCATCATCTTTTTTCTTTGCCATGTGCAGACACCTATAAAAAAACCCCAGTGACAGCACCGGGGTTGAGTATGTAATTATTATTAGATATTAACACCGTGCTGGGATGCCAGCGCCGGTAATCCACCTGCAAAACCCTGGCCTACGGCTTTAAATTTCCATTCGGCGCCATGGCGGTACAGTTCGCCAAAGATCATAGCGGTTTCGGTGGACGCATCTTCAGACAGATCGAAGCGTGCGATTTCAGCAGCATTATCGTTGTTGTAAACGCGCATGAAACTGTTGCTCACCATACCGAAGTTTTGCTTACGGACTTCGGCGTCATAGATGGTGACAGCGAATACCAGTTTTTTAACGTCAGCTGACACTTTGGTCAGATCAATTTTGACCGACTCATCATCGCCATCCCCTTCACCAGTACGGTTGTCACCCTGGTGTTCCACGGCGCCGTCAGGACTGGTTTTGTTGTTGAAGAAAATGAAGTGCTGATCAGAAAGCACTTTACCGTCATCACCTACCGCGAACACAGACGCATCCAGGTCAAATGGCTGACCGTCGGTGACACGCGCATCCCAGCCCAGACCAACCATCGCAACATTCATGGTTGGTGCTTCTTTAGTAAGGGATACGTTACCGCCTTTAACGAGAGAAACTGCCATTGTTAAGCTCCTGCTATTAATTAGGGTTTGGGCTGAATGAACAGCCCGGGGACAGAAAAGCGACTTTTATCAGGACGCGTTAATGCCGTACTGAGCACACACGGAAGCCAGGCCACCAGCATAACCCTGGCCGACCGCACGGAACTTCCATTCGGTATTGTGACGATACAGTTCGCCAAACAGCATGGCGGTTTCTGTGGAGGCGTCTTCAGTCAGATCATAACGAGCGACTTCAGTCTGGTTATCGTCGTTCACCAGGCGGATAAACGCACCGGATACCTGACCAAAGCTCTGTCGGCGGGCCTGTGCATCATGGATCGTCACCACAAACACAATCTTATCCACGTCTGCCGGGATAGTATCCAGTTTGATTTTCAGGGATTCATCATCACCATCGCCTTCACCGGTACGGTTATCACCGGTATGGGTAACGGACCCGTCAGCTGACTTCAGGTTGTTATAGAAAATGAAATCTGCGTCATTACGAACTTTGCCACTGGCGCTCAGCAGAAACGCAGAAGCATCCAGGTCGAAGTCCTGCCCGTCAGTGGAACGAGCATCCCAGCCCAGACCAACCAGAACATTTTTCATGGTTGGAGCTGCTTTGCTCAGGGATACGTTACCGCCTTTAGAAAGAGAAACACTCATAGTTCAGCCTCATGCATTAGTAATAGAATTAGTGAAATTCTCAGGAGATTAGCTCTCCTTTCCCTCTGTTTCTGGTTTGCCCGGGAACATGACGCTTGCAATGATCCCGACGGCCAGGACACCCAGCACGACGTACAGGCTGGTGGTGGCCGCAATATTATACCCGTGGTGCCAGATATGGTCTGTTGCGTTCAGCCCCAGTTTGGCAGCGATGAAGAACAGCAGTACGATAACGGCTTTCTCCAGATGCACCAGATACTGCTTCAGGGCTTCGAGTACGAAATACAGGGTACGAAGGCCCAGGATAGCAAACATCATGGCACTGTAGACAATCAGTGGCTCACGGCTGACGGCTATGATGGCCGGGACCGAGTCAAACGCAAACATGACATCGGAGAGCTCCACTACTGCCACACAGAGCATCAGCGGCGTGGCGTAGCGCCATGCTTTCTTACCGCGACCGATGGTCACATCTTTGTTTTCAGGTTTTGCCAGCTCGGCATCCACTTCTTTCTGAGAGAGAAGGAAAGCGTGACCCTGAAGTTTTGGCCAGATCGGGAAGAAGCGTTTAACCATCCGGTATGCAAGATGCTGCGAATAGTCTTCCACTTCCTCTTCATCACCGCCACTTCTGAGCATCATGACAGCCGTCCAGGCCACGATGAGGGCGAATACCACTTCAACATACGGCCCCAGGCTCAGCAGGCCAGCACCGATGGCCACAAAAATGCCCCTGAAGACGATGGCGCCAATAATGCCCCAGTAGAGCACACGGTGACGGAAACGATCCGGTACCGAGAACCAGGAGAAAATGGCCATCATCACGAACAGGTTGTCGACAGAAAGCACCTTCTCCAGTGCATAACCAGTGACAAACAGGCTTGCGACTTCAGCACCGTGGTGAACGTACAGGAACCCGGCAAATGCCATCGCGACAATGACCCAGAACACGGACCACAGCGCGGCACTTTTCAGCGAAATTGGCTTGTCATGACGGTGCATGAACAGGTCAATGAAAATGGCACCGAGTGACAGCGCAATAAACACTGTGACTGTCTCAACCGGAAAACCAATATGTGTCGAAACCATAATTTACCTTTAAAGGATGTATCTCAGAGGCCGAATTCAGCCGGGTCAAAGCCGAGCGCGACAGCGATTTCACGTGCGGCTGCTTTCTCATCCGGGTCAAAGTTACCGTCGCTTTTGCCAACAGCAATACCAACGCGTAATGCCAGTTGTGCGGCTTCAGGCTGATCTTTCAGCGCCAGGATGTACTTCATGGTTTCACCTTTACCAATCTCAACATCGAAATCGAAACTTGAAACCAGTTTGTTGAAGAACTCGATAACCTCATTGGTATCGAAAATTTTCAGTTCTTCGGAAGCACGCAGAAAACCCATCATTTTCTGTTTTTCTTCCGAGCTTACGCCGTCACTGGCGGCAGCAATACGGGCGCAGACAGCGACTGTACCCTGCATGAACTTCTTATTTTTGAAACGGCCAACCTGACGGGTCAGTTCGTCGCGCCCGGAATTAAGCGCACCTTTAACTTTGTCGAAAAAACTCATGGTTAAATCCTTTGATGTGACGTTATTTAGAACCGGCGCTCCAGCGAAAGCCCCAGTTAAAGGCTTTGTCCATTTCAGACTGGCCTTTGAAATACTGGTTGATTCGCTCCACCTTGATGGCGCCATTTTCGTTGACAAGGCGGGCAATCGCACACAAGGTGCGACGGTTATCGCCTTCTGTCAGCCGGGTTTCAATAGGCGGCTGATCCGGAACATGGATGGTGACGATCCCATCTGTTTTATCCCAGCTGGCCGCACCTTCGTAAATGAAGGCATAGATCAGGACCTCACGAACGTGCTTCCATTCGCGGCCGTTGATGTGCAGCCATTCACCTGAAGCATTGTCGCCAGTACGATCATCGCCCTGCAGCTGAACATAAGGTTCGTCATGATAATCACCGAAGGCATTACCCAGCGCCTGTATTACCGATTTGTAACCGTCTTCCAGCTCTACAAAGGCACCCAGATCCAGATCAATCCCTTTGGAACCAAACATGCCCCTCAGTCCTGAGCTGCCGCTTGCGCGATTCCAGTTAAGATTGATACGGATCTCGCCAAAGTTATCGCGTTTGGCCAGGCTGATTGCTGGTTTCTCCTTGGTCAGGGAAACCTTGCTCAGGCTTACTTTATTAGCTGCCGGAGCTGGTGCTGGTGGCGTAACGGCAGGCGGCGCAGTTGTAGTGTCCGGAGCCGGTGAGTCTGCGATATCAACACCAAAGTGTTCCGCCAGCGGCTTTAGTCCGCCATTGAAACCCTGAGCAACGAAGCGGAATTTCCACTCGTTATTACGACGATAGAATTCACCCAGAATGAGCGCAGCTTCCTGACGGCCCGTTAAATCCACGACGCCGCTAACCAGACGGGTTGCACCCTGCTCTACGTCAATAGACAGATTGCGAAGACCAGCAACGGTCTGCCCACCGTCACAGGTAACGGTAAAGGCAATTTTCTGGACATCGGTCCTCAGCCGGTTAAGAGCGACAGTAAATGTTGAATACTGTCCCTCACTCACCAGGCTGACAGTGCCATCATCGTTGCGCAGCTGGCCGTAGAAGACCATATCCGCATCCCCCTGCACTTTTCCGTCTGCATAAAGACGAAACGCAGAGGCGTCAACCGGACCACCTGAGGTGATTCGAACCCGGAGCTCCTGTGATGGTACGGGGGCATTGCCCCCCGGCGTCAGGTTCATTAGCGGACTACCGTTGAAACGATATCGGAGTGCATATCGGTAATGGTACGACCGCGGCATGGGTGGCCATGGGCCGTGAAGTCCCAGTTGCCATTATTACGACGCAGGGACGCAATAACGATGCCGGTATGGGCGCCCTGCTCGGTCAGCTGATAACGGGCGAGTTCTTTGTTGGTCTGATCAACTACACGGCAGAATGCATTATCGACATCGTTGAACGACTGACCACGGAAGCTGTTCACGGTAAAGGCCAGGTACTCGACATTTGCAGGCAGTTTGCTCAGATTGACATTGATCACTTCATCATCACCATCGCCTTCACCTGTCAGGTTGTCGCCGCTGTGAACAACAGCCGTACATTTGGATTTCAGTTGTTGGAACCAGACGGTGTCGATTTTGTTTCCGGCGCTGTCCATGAGGACACATCCGGCATCTAGATCGATGGAACCACTGCCACCAAACAACCCACCCAGCAGCCCTTTTTTCTTAATTGGATCCCAGCCAAGACCAAACTGAAGCTGGCTGAGTGCAGAAGATTGTTTAGTGAGTGAAACCGTCTGATTCTTGCTTAATGAAACCATATTTATTTCCTTAAATGGTGATGAGAAAGTTAACCCAGAGATAACGCTTATCCACTAACGTAAAAAATCATATCATGATGAAGTTCTGAGGCAAGAACAAATTTTTAGGTTTTTTTGATCCAGGGCTGTATTTTCGCTACATTGTTGCGCACTTAAATCTTTCAGGTTGCTGAAATATAAGTGTATAAACCCCCTGCATGATCACAGTCACAGCGTTGAAAATGCCCGCATTTAACAATCATATTATGATTGACATCAACTTAAGACATTCTTAGACTCTCATAACCGCCTTAACAGCTTGAACTTATCAGGTAATAACTTAAAAAATGAAAAACAAAATTTGGCTTATGGAAGGACTTTCATCACAGCGTGATATTATTCAGGGAATGAAGTCTTTCGCTAAATTTAATAACTTCAATCTTGTTGTTTATGCCTCTCATCGTCACGAACGTAATGAATTGCTTGCCGTTGCTGACTATGCGCTAATCGAACCCTCTGACCCGGAAAGCCGCCTTGCTTTCATTCTCGACACTATCGGGAAACACGGGATTAATGCTGTTCATACGGGACGAAATAGTCAGTGGTTCGAACAGCATCGTGCTGCAATCGAAGCGTCGGGCGCTACGCTCACCACTGGCGCGACGGCTTCTGACTGGCTGACGCTTGCCGACGATAAAGTTACTTTCGCTGACTTTATGCAGCAATGTGGACTGCCGGTCGTCCCTTCTGTACGCATCAACTCGATTTCGGCGCTGCAGGACCATCTTGCTAATCCTCCTTTTGCGGATACTCCGCTATGTGTCAAACCCGTCACGGGTATTTATGGCATGGGATTCTGGCGTTTCGATGACGAGGCCTCCTCCATAGCGGTATTCAACAACCCGGAAAACCGGATCGTGAAACCCGGCCAGTATATTGCAGCGCTGAGCGCCGCTAAGACGTTTACCCCCCTTGTTTTGATGCCGTATCTGCCTGGACCCGAATATTCTGTCGATATTCTGGCGCACAAGGGTGAAGTCCTCGCAGCTGTGGGACGTCGCAAAGAAGGTGCGCTTCAGTATCTGGTGAACTGCGGCGAAGCATACGAGCTGGCCTGTAACTGTGCCCGGGCTATGAACGCGGACGGCCTCACCAATGTGCAGACGCGTAATGACCACAACGGCAAGCCAGTGCTGCTTGAGACGAATATGCGTCCGTCAGGTGGGATTGGATACACGTTGCGCAGCGGCGTAAATCTGCCGGGGCTGTTTGCCTTCCACCAGCTGGGCCTGATGTCGAAAAATGAAGTGATAGATAACGCGATGGTTTCCTTCAAGCCTGCAACGGTGCGATCCATTACCGATGTCATCGTCTATCCAGCCGACCTCACCAACCGTATTAATTAAGGCTCACTATGTCACTGTTGAACGAAGACACTGTTTATCGACGTGCATTGTCATGCGGCACGATTCAGGTCACACGCGCCCGGGGCGAGATGTCCCTTAACGATCTTTTTGATATTGCTGAGCGCCATAACCCGAAACGTGCTTTTCTCTTTGTCAGCAAAGTGCTGGGCAGACATATTCCGGTTCCTCCTTCGACAATGCGTCAGGCATACCAGCGTCTGGCCCGCCAGTTTCCGGAGTCCGTTCCCGGACCGGTGCTGTTTATCGGGATGGCCGAGACTGCGGTAGGTCTCGGGGCTGGCGTGTTTGATGAACTTCGCCACCAGTACGCGGATTCCGTTTACCTGACCTCAACGCGCCATCCTCAGGACGGTGAACTGCTGTGTGAATTTAAGGAAGAGCACAGCCATGCGACAGATCATCTGATCTACCTGCCCGCTGAGGCGGAAATGCGCCGCAGAGTGACCGAAGCGCGAACCCTGGTTCTGATTGATGATGAAGCCACAACCGGTAACACCTTCATCAATCTCCTTGCGGCACTGCGCAATACTGGCCGGTTGCCACAGCTGGAGCAGGTTGTGGCTGTCACACTCACCGACTGGAGTGGTGATGCGCTGGAAACGCGTTGTCCTTTGCCGGTGCGCACGCTGTCATTGGTCAGCGGTGCATGGCAGTGGGAACCCATCCCGGACGCGCCCGTCCCGGTAATGCCAGCGGTGAATGTGACTTCCCGGGGTAACTTCCCCATCACCGGCAAACAGTCCTGGGGCCGACTGGGGATGACGGCGCCCGCTAATGACCTGGGCCGTAATATCACCATCTCACCGGGAGAACGCGTGCTGGTGCTGGGCACAGGTGAATTTGTGTGGGAACCGTTCCTGCTTGCTGAGCGTCTGGCCGAGGCCGGTGCGGATGCGTTTTACAGTTCCACTACCCGATCACCGATAGCCACAGGCTTCGCCATTCAGTCGGCTATTGCCTTCACGGATAACTATGGTCTGGGCATTCCCAATTTTTTATACAACGTTGCGCACCAGCGGTTTGATCGCGTTCTGCTTTGCACCGAGACGCCAGCGGCCAGCGTGGACAGTCACCTGATGAAGACGCTGGCAGGAGTAGCCGCCAGTGTGGAGATTATTAGCTATGAATAAACCCGTTGTCCTGAGTGACCTTGATGACACCCTCTTCCAGACCCGACGCAAAATGGTGGATGAGCTCGCGCTGGAGCCCTTTAAAACCGGAGCGCTGGACAGAAGTTTAGCGCCACGCAGCTTCATGACTGAAGAGCAGTCCATGCTGGTGGACTGGTTACTGGAGCAGGCTGAACTTATTCCGGTGACGGCCCGCGGCACTGAAGAAATCAGCCGCGTGCAGATCCCCTTCCACTCTTGGGCGATTACAACCCATGGTGCCGTTATCCTGAACCCACAGGGTCAGCCTGACGAGGACTGGAAAGCGCACATGTTGCAGGGCCTGGCGCAGTACGAAGAGAGGCTTATCTCCATGCAACGTGCGATCACAGAGATGATGGAAGCCAGGGGCATTAACGCCTGGGCGCGACTCAACTATGAATATGACGGCACACCCGTCTATCTGGTGATGAAGCACCGCGACAGCACACGGCTTGATGAGCTGTATGCCATTGCAGACGAGATTGAAGCGGTATTCCCGGTCGCGGACTTCTATATCCACCGTAACAGCAACAATGTTGCCTGGCTTCCTCATCCCGTGGAAAAAGGTCTGGCCGTTACCTGGTTGCTGAACAAATTACGTGCCGAGCGAGGTGTATTCCCGGTGATTGGGCTCGGTGACAGTCTTAGCGATCACCGCTTTATGAAGCTCTGCAGCTGGTACGGGATCCCGCGTCAAAGCCAGTTCGCTGAAGCCGTCTCAATGAAAATTTTTGGAGAACTGTAAGATGCAGCCACTCATTCCTTTTTCGGGCTCTTACGACGCCAGTGATGTCCAGTTCCTGCTCAAACCCATTGAAATGGAAATGACGCCGGTTGACCAAAAAGAGGCGCTGATCCAGTCCGGCAAAAAGCATTATTCAGACATGCTGAGCCAGGAGCCTGCCCCTACCTCTTGGCATCTGGATCTATTCTCACGCGCACTGGATCGTGGCGCGGCCCGACTGGCACACGAAGTAACACAACTTGCCCGCGAACTGGCCAACCGCTTTGGTGATGAACCCATTATTCTGGCAAGTCTCGTCCGGGCCGGTGTGCCTCTGGGCGTGATGCTGCATCAGACGCTGCGGGACATGGGGAAAACATCCTTCCACTACGGGATCAGCATCATTCGTGATCGCGGCATCGATACCGCTGCCCTGGATATCATTGAATCCCGTCATGGCACACATGGCATTGTGTTCGTTGATGGCTGGACCGGTAAAGGCGCGATCACGGGTCAACTGGTTCGCTCCCTGGAAGGACGCAGCGGTTATCCGGAACACCCCCGCCTTGTGGTGCTCGCTGACCCGTGTGGCTGCTCCTGGCTGGCGGCAAGCGATGATGACTGGCTGATCCCGTTCGGGATTATGGGGGCGCCGGTATCAGGCCTTATTTCACGCTCTGTATGGACTACTGAAGGGTTACACGGCTGCGTCGTGTGCGAACATCTGAATGAGTACGAATGCAGCCGCTTGCTGGTCGGGACGGTTGCCGATTATCGCGAAAAACTCGATCCCGCGGCTGTACCCGGGCTCGACTGGAATATGGCAGCGAATACCGGTCTGTGGCAGAAGAGTCGTGATGTGATCGCCCTCCTTGCTGACAGGTATGCGGTCGACAGCATCAACCGGATTAAACCGGGTATCGCTGAAGCAACCCGCGCCGTATTACGCCGGGTACCCGATCATGTGTTTGTACGCTCAGTCAGCGATCCGGATGTCGAGTTACTGGTAGGCCTGGCCCGCGATAAAGGGATCATCGTTACCGAAATGGGTGACGCACTTGGCCAGTACCGGGCCGTGACCATTATTAAAAAGGTGCTCTGATGAAAAATCGCCTCTCGCCCTGGAATCTTGGCGCCACGCTGTACATGCCCGCAACCCGTTACGATATTGAGGGAGCTATCCTGGACGGCAAGATCCCGGGACTTCGCTCGCTGGTCATTTGTCTGGAGGATGCGGTCAGTGAAACAGATATCCCCCGGGCGCTGGAAAATCTGAGACAGCTGCTGCAGCGCCTCAGCCAGGAAAAATTACGTGCCGGTAACCAGGACTGGCCGCTGGTGTTTATTCGCCCGCGACATACGGAAATGGGGCAATGGCTGGTTCAGAATGTCGACCTGAGCGCCGTTGACGGTTTTGTACTGCCAAAATTCACTCTGGCCTCGTTGCCGGAATGGTGGGCGGCAATGGCAGACACGCACCTTTGTCTTATGCCGACCCTTGAAACCGACGACGTGTTTGATGTCCTCCGGATGCGTGAACTTGCGGAAAAGCTACTTTCTCATCCATGCCTTGATCGGCTCATTGCCCTGCGTATCGGCGGAAATGACCTGATGAATGTGGTCTCGCTGAGACGGCCGCGGAATCTGACACTTTACGACGGGCCTATGGGCTACGTGATTAAAATGCTGGTGTCAGTATTCGGTCCGCGTGATTTTGCGCTGACGGCGCCAGTCTGTGAGCATATTGACGATCATGACATTATGGCGCGGGAGCTGGCGCTTGATATGGCGCATGGGCTGGTGGGTAAAACGGCCATCCACCCTGCTCAGATTGATGTTATCGAAAACGCACTGAAGGTATCAGCAGGCGAACATTCGGATGCGCTCCGGATCCTCAACTCCACTCAGGCTGTATTCAAATCGCAGGGCGCGATGTGCGAACCGGCAACGCATCGCCGCTGGGCAGCGAGCATACTGGAACGAGCCCGGATATATGGCATGATCCCGGAACAAAGCGCAGAGGGTATCAGACTGATGCCACTGTCACAGAAAAACTGAGGATGTCGTAATGGGATTTCGATTTCGTAAAACGATCAACATCATTCCCGGCGTACGGCTGAACTTAAGTAACGGCGCACCGAGTCTCAGCGTAGGACCGCGGGGGGCGTCTGTATCCATTGGTAGCCGGGGCACTTATGCCAACCTGGGTTTGCCGGGTACCGGCCTGAGTTATCGCACCAGACTGGATAGCTCAGCCCGCTCACGTACTGCCCGTAGCGCACAACCCGATCCTTCTATTCGGCTGGAGCTCGAAAAGGAAGTGGGCGCACTGATGTCTGTTGTGAGCAGTATTGCCAATATCCATGAGCTGACGCCGGATCCCCGCCAGGGTATCAGCTGGTCCGAACTGGAAACAGAATATCTGGCCAGTCGTCAGAAACCCTGGCTGGTACCGGCGCCGGTACGTCCGGCGAAACCTGAGTTGATGCCCTTACCAGAGCAACCGGATGAGAGCACTAGTGTAGGATTTTTTGGGAAATGGTTTGAATCCGATGCGGCCCGTGCAGAGCGTCTTGAGGAGCTCAGGAATCAATGGCAGCAGACGCTGGCTGATACGGAACGAGAAAATACGCTCCGCCAGCATCGCTATCAGCAGCAGCGCACCGCCTGGGCTGAACAGTATGCCAATTGGCAATTCGAGGCTAAGGAGCATGAAAGCAGGCTGATCGCATCGCAGGCTGAAGCCCGTGACCAGTTTCGCAGGGACAGTGCTTTCTTTGAGTCCCGACTGGGTGAGGTACTGGCGCAAACTGAGTGGCCACGGGAAACTCTGGTGACGTTCGAAGTCAAACCTGAACAGTCCACGGTCTGGCTCGATGTCGATCTGCCTGAGATAGAAGACATGCCTGATAAAACTTACGGTGTGAATGCCCGCGGTACAGAAATCACCGAAAAGGCCATGACGCAAAAAGCACAGCGAGAAAATTACGCACGCCATGTTCATGGGTGCCTGTTGCGCCTGGCCGGTATTGCCCTGCATACACTACCCTTTGACTACGTGGTGGTTTCAGGTTTTACCCAGCGCATCAGTAAACGGACCGGGTATCTTGAAGACGAATACATCCTGTCATGCAAATTTAGCAGAGCACAGATGGCGTCGATTAATTTTGCCGGGATAGAACATGTGGATCCGGTGGAAGCGCTTGGAGACTATCCGGTTATCAGAAAGATGAGCACGACATTTATCTTTCAGGCAATTGAACCACTTTTTTTTGACGCAGGCTTTAACTAACGATGCAACTCAATACGCGACAGGTCCGCATTTTCACTCTGGCTAATTTACTGGGCACCGGGAAACCGGTTCCTGCCGCCGATATCATCACCAGCCTGGAATGTTCAGAGCCAACCCTGACACGGGCCCTTAAAGCACTCAGGGAAGACTATTCAGCAGAAATAAAGTACAGCAAGGCCAGTCACTCTTACCAGATGATCACGCCGGGTAACCTTGATAAAAAAACGCTGCGACGGATGAGTGATGATCTGGCAAAGAATGCCGAACTGAAAAGCACAGAGTCAGGTGGCCGCGTCATTCTGGATAAAGATAAAAAAACAGCGGTCTCTTTATCGCTGCGTATGAAAATACTGCGGAAGATAGACAGGCTTGCGGATATGGAAGGTCTCTCAAGAAGCGAGGCCGTGGAAAAAATAACGGAACGTGTGATTGACGAGCTTTTAAAGGAAAGCCGTGAAAATGAGAAGATTCGGAAAAATGAATCCCCTTAACACAAAGTAACCGACAGAGAGCATAAAATATGCGCACCCGGTAAACCATTACTCCTGCAATGGTAAGTAAAACTTTAACCGGGAGCGTTTATTTATCTTCGACCAAAGTTGCCCTGACTCAGCATTATGCTTGCCATAGCCACTATCAGCGAATACCTTACATCAAAGCTGAACTCAGATTATCTTCATATAAGGGGTAACATTACCCCTGACCCACGCTTATCAAAACACTCTCAAGTAGTCAGGGTTGATGCATTTTAAACCAGGTATATGGTATGAGTTGCCATAAGGTTTTTGTAACTAATTTTGTATTTCTAACTTTTTAACATCATAAATATGCCGGGTAAATCCCTACCTGTGATTCATTTTAAGTATCGTTCCCATCTAACATGTATGAACCCCATGCGACTTTACAACCTGTATACCAAGGCACAATGTCTCAGAAGCTCTTCAAGCGCAGTTCATTCATTTTAAGAAACATAAAGAAGTGAATCCGTTCGACATTGTTCATTAATTCAGTTGGCTTTCTGTTGATTTTATTTTTTAATGTTTCATAATCAACTGAGATTATGATTACTACCCTCTGGAGCTAAAATGTCTGAAGAACTGAAAACACTTAATAACACCCGTTCACTGCGAGCTCAGGCGCGTGAGTTGCCTCTCGAAACTCTGGAAGACATTCTGGAGAAGTTTAATGTCATCGTTTCGGAACGTCGTGATGAAGAAGAAGCAAAACGTAACGAGATTTCGGAACGTACAGAGAAGCTGAATAAGTTGCGCCAGTTGATGCTGGATGATGGTATTGACCCGTCAGAGTTGCTTGAATTCTCCACCGGCCAGACAAAACCTAAAAAAGAGCGTGCAGCACGACCGGCCAAATACCAGTACACCGATGAAAACGGTGAAACTAAAACATGGACTGGCCAGGGCCGTACACCTAAAGTTTTTGCTGAACACATTGCCAACGGCGGCAATGTTGATGACTTCTTGATTAAATGATAAAAAAGGCAGGGAATTAATCTCCCTGCCTTTTTTCTTCCTTTCGTGCATATCAACTGCTCATACTCTGAACATTCGTATTTGTTTCCGGCGCCGCATTGTCTGTTTTCTTTCATTTACTTGATTGGTTCGGCGCGTCTTGGCATCCTCAAGTAACTAGCAGAGTCGGTCAGCTCCGTCGGATTGCCAAAATAAGTGTTACGAGCATCCGGCTAGCTTATGATGGTGAACGGCAGGCGTACGGGACCTCTTCATAAACAATTCAGAATTACCGCTACTTATTATTTTCAAAAACAGACAAAGACTAAGGTACGTTGAAATTTTGATTTAGTGGAGAGTCAGATCATTGATCTGTGTTCAATAAAATTGTGTTCAGTAACTGCATTACCATTAAAAACACTAAGAATATTGTTCATTTCAATTAGCAGGCATTTTTTCTGGGCCACTATTGCTCTGCAACCTCTGCGTGTAACGTTCACAAAATTTTTGAGAAGCCAGATTGTAAACTTCCACCCAGGCATACAAACGTCTGTTTAAATAAATAATCAAACAATGCAGCAAATGACTCGTTCGCATATCTCTGGCGTTCATAACGTTGAGTAAAGTGTCAGCCTACTGACCTGGTATTGCTGTCTGGCTTATTGCTATTGTCCGCAAAAAGATATCCGATTAACGTATCGGTTTTTAGACAAACGGCAAACTGTGCTGGGTCAGTGGCTCGTTTAGCCACGTCGACCTCCGCCTCGGCTAGTGAATGTAACTTTTCAACCTAAAAGCAAGGAGCACGTGGTGAAGAGAGGTAATCGAAAAGTGCTGCCGCATCCTCTCCCTTAAATTAACCTTTGTGTGATAATGATGTTCATAATATCCTTGATAATGTAATGCCAGCCAGTTCAGCAAGAAGCCTGCTTTAAACTGACCGGAACATAGCGCAGAGATTAGCCGTTCCGGCTATTCCCCGGTATGTCTTTTCGCATGCCAGTAAATCGGGTGATATTTACGAAAAATACCGGAACAAAGGAAATGGCCAGTAGCGTTCCGCTAATCATCCCGCCGAATACACTGGTACCGATCGCATGCTTTGTGCTGTCACTGGCCCCATGGTAAGCATCAGCGGAACAGTGTTTAATGTGAAAACCAGAGAAGTAATCCGTATTGACCACAAGCGCTGCTTCAATGCAATCAATGTCGCATCAATAAGGGTCTTTCCTTCTTTCATCAATTGTTTCGCGAATTCGATAACCAGAATCGCATTCTTAGCGGAAAGGCCAATCAGGGTTATCTGGCCCACTTTGAAAAAGACGTCATTCGTCATATTCGTTACGGCTAAAGCCAGCACAGCGCCGAGCAATCCAAAGGAACTATAAGCATTTCCGCTAAGGGAACGGACTAGGTTTCGTAAAGAGCAATACCACCAGTATCAAGGCGAGATAGCTGCTTTATCTACTTATTAAAATGTACCTTTGAAAAAGTAGACTTTCTGCGATACGCTCTGGCGGTATCATTTCCCCCGATTTTTCACGCAGCGCGCCGGACGGTTTCCGGCCCTGACGGAGCCCTGGATGACACAGATGCCTGATGATGATCCTGACCTGTCCATGTCGCCGGCGGTCATACCACCTGATGGGGATTTCCTGCCGGCGCTGACAGGCGGCGAGGGTCCGGTCAGTCCCGCCCGGGCGTACCTGCTTTCCCTGAATTCCCCCCGCAGCCGGCAGACCATGGCCTCGTTCCTTAGCATCGTCGCGGACATGCTCGGTTCAGCTTCCATGGATGCCTGCTGCTGGGGCAGCCTGCGGCGTCATCACGTGATGGCTGTGACCGAGCTGCTGCGCGATAGCGGGCGGGCCACGGCCACCGTCAACACCTACCTTTCGGCACTCAAGGGCGTGGCGAAGGAAGCCTGGATGCTCAGGCTGATGGACGTGGAAAGCTTCCAGCACATCCGGGCGGTGCGCAACCTGCGCGGCAGCCGTCTCCCCCGCGGCCGGGCCCTGCTGCCGGAGGAGATCCTAGCGCTGTTCAGTACCTGCGAGGATGATGGCTCCAGTATCGGCCTCCGGGATGCGGCGATGCTGGGTGTCATTCTTGGCTGCGGCCTGCGCCGGTCGGAGGCCGTGGGGCTGGATTTGAGTGACGTTGTCACCACTGAGCGAGCACTCAGGGTGCTGGGTAAGGGGAACAAGGAACGGCTGGCCTATATGCCGGCGGGCACCTGGCAGCGGCTAAAGCTGTGGATCGATGAAGTGCGCGGAGAAAAAGACGGGCCGCTGTTTACCCGTATCCGTCGCTTTGACACCCTGACGAATGACCGTCTCACCGACCAGGCAGTGTACCATGTCCTGCAGGTGCGCCAGCGCCAGGCAGGAATAGCGAAATGCGCCCCGCACGATTTAAGGCGTACTTTTGCCACGGCCATGCTGGATAATGGGGAAGACCTGATTACGGTGAAGGATGCGATGGGTCATGCCAGCGTCACCACCACCCAGCAGTACGATCGCCGCGGCGAGGCGCGCCTGCGAACGGCGCGCGACCGTCTGGATCTGATATGAACTTAACAACACGTTAAGATAACAAGTTAACAAGATAGTAAGTGTGGATGCTCGCATGCTTGCAATTTTCTGAAATGGTGTCACATTGGAACTTCCGTTAAAGTAGGTCTGCCGGCTATCCCGTTTCCCCTTCTGAACCGGGGTGGTTTGGATATGCGGGATGGCCGGTCCTTTTCGTTCTTTTGCCGGGTACCATATGTGATTTTTAGGGTTATGAAGCGTGAAAATCTTCTGCAACTTCAGAAAAGTAGCTGAGTAACCGTGTATCTCTCGCGGGCATACGTTCATGAGCCGGTGTTATCAGCCCCATCAGCAGAAAGCGGCCGCTATCCCACATGTGTTCTGTGTAAATGAGATAGTGATCTGAGGTACGGTTGTAATTCTCTTGTCTGGCACTCCAGGTGAGCTGGAAATGCAGATTAACGTGAATATGCTGGACGTTAGCATCGACAGCGAATGGCGGGTAATCAAAAGGGGCGTCCCTTCCAAGAAGATTTGACGGTGCGCCAGTTGATTTATACGTAATGAACTCTGCTTGTAACTGGCTCTCCAGCTCAGGGTAAACGGCAAACGTGGGCTGGAAAAAAGTATCCCACGTGACATGACTGTACTCAGCTGTTAACGCCATTTAGCCGCTGCCCTGTTGCCTGAATCCAGCAGGTGATTCATGGCCGAGAGGTTGATTCCAGAGTCACGCACTTCTGTCGTTCGTGTGATTTGATCAATAAGACTGAGGTAGTTTTTAGTCGCAAGACTGACCATTTTAATGGCCTTAAAGAATGCAAACTCAACAGAATTCCTGTCATACGACTGAACGATTTTTTTTTCCGGCAGCATCAGAACAAAGGACTCTGCGATACCTGCGACATGGATAGTATGATTTCTGATGTCGCTGGCGACTTTGATAGCGCCGGCGAAATCGCTGTCTGCATACCGTGCCAGCTCGATGCGACTTGAGCGTAATTCTTCAGCTACGTCATTGAGAGCAACAGTGAGCTCGCTGATATCGGTTTTGTTGACTCTGGAGCCCATTTCGTAAACCCGTTCAACAATCGTAGGCTGACACGCAACCGCTTTGGGTTGCGGCTGGAAACTGGCAAGAACCAGTGCCACTGCGGCCTGCAAGTGCTGGATTTTAAATTTCACGACGGGCTCCATAATCATCATCTCTCGACGAGGCGCTGCATTTTACTACTGAACTTAACTATATGCTAAAAAAAGTTGGTTGCATATGTGGCTGGCACAGCAAACAGGAAATTGAAATCTTCTATCTGGCCGTGGCTTTCCGGATTGCTACCTGAAGCCTGTCAGCGGTTACAGCTTCCGGGAAAACCGTGATGGTGTCGGGAGTCGCCCCGCTAACGGGCATGACGATGATCCCCGGCGTTCCGGTGAGTCCCAGCGCCTCCGACAGATTGCTGTTTTTCTCAAGAGACGCGGTATGGTCGCCAGGAGCTGAGGTGGCCAGCCCCGCCTTTGACGCTGCAACGCGAATATCCTCCACCGTCAGTTTGCCTTCATTATGCCCGGTGGCGTAGATGGCATTGTGATAGGTGACATAGGCCTGCGGCCCTTTCTTTTGCCAGACCGTCAGCCCCTGCTGCGCTGCCTGAAGTGAGGCTTCCCAGCGGCCACCAAATATTGGCCACTCCTTAAAGAGGTAGCGGACGTCCGGCTGCGCTTTCATGACCTTCTCCAGCTCCGGCGCAAAGCGGCTGCAGAACACGCACTGGTAATCAAAGAATTCAATCACCGCGACCTTTGTATTATCAGGCCCGTAAGCCGGGGTATCCGGATCATGCAGAAGGTTCGCCTGATTCTCCATCACGCTGAGTGCAAACATCTTCTGCTTACGTGCCTCCTGCTGTTCCTGCAGCTTATGACTGACCGTCACCAGTATCTCCGGGTGGGATACCAGGTAGTCTGCTGCGATTTCCCCGATACGGGCCTCCTGCTCCGGGCTGAATATCGGCTGAGGGGCCGAAGCGTGTGCTGTTGCAATAAAGCCAATGTATGTTGTAACTATTAATGCTGCTAATTTGTGTACTTTCATCGTCTGAGTCTCATTGTTAAATGGGGGATTAGCGTTCTTTCTGAATGGTACGGGTGAGGGTCTGTTCTTCACGCTCCGGCATGCGGCCGCGTTCAGTATTTTCTGCCACCCTGAGCATGTCGCGCTCAGCGTTTGCCAGATCTGCAATCACACGCGATGCCCGCGACTGTTCACCGGATGCCTTGTCAGCACCTTCCAGCTCACTCCTGACACCTGCAGCAGCTTTCATTTCCTGTCCACCGGTGTTTTCCTCACCTCTCACCCTGGCGATTACATCTGCATCCGGGGTGAGTGGTTCCGGTTTACGCGGGTTAATGTCTTCCGGTTTCAGTCTGATCACCTCTTCCTGCGGAATTTCCGGCAGCAACGACTCCGGCTGCCTGTTCCGTCCGGCGTCTTCATTGCGAATCTGGTCTGCCAGCATCTGTTCGCGCAGTTGCTGTACGTTCTGCTCGTCAGTCAGCGTGGAGACAATACCCGGCGACACATCCTGTTTTGTCCCACCGCTCACCTTAAGCAACCATGCTGAAGGCGGTTCATCGCCGGTCTGCCAGACCACGCCGTCCTTCGGGTGATGTCGTACTGCATCAAGCGCGGCCGCCAGGTCACTGGCCACAATCGTGTTGCCTGACTGGCTTCGCTGCAGTACCGCACCACGGGCACGTTCTGTCATGACCATCCGGGTCTCCCCCTGTGTCATCCGCCCTTCCGGGCTGGCAACCAGGGAAACCATGGCCAGGCCCGCACTCCTGCCATTGTTGTCATACACCGGCAGCGCCAGCGCCGGTTCAGGAAAGCGCCGGGTGGCCGGGATGATTTTTGCCGTCAGTGACGCATCCTGCATGCCCTGATGGCGCACCCAGGCGCGACCGATGGCCGTTTTATTCACCGGCTGCCCCATTGCCCAGATGGCTTTCGCCTGTTTGCGCTGCGTTTCTGGTGCCAGCGCATCGTGCGCCGTTTTGATATCACGCTCCGGCGTTTTTACCGCCTTAACCCAGTCCGCTTTCTTGTCGGTGTAAATCTGGACGTGCTCCTTGACGCGTGAGGCTGAAATGTAGAAGGCACGACGGGAAGCCAGTGCCTTACGTCCGTCTTTCGTGCCCTCAAGCGCAATGACATAATCACTGCTGGCCCCCTGTGCGCCGTAGCCGGTGACGGCCCAGCCGTAGTCGAGATTCTGCTGCGCCCGGACCTTCTCAGGATTGATGGTGACGCGACCGTTCTCCCCCTTCAGACGGATATTCCCCTCCTCGCTGACCGACTCCACCGTATAGCGCTGGTTGGCCATCTGCCCCTGTTCGCGATCGGTCGCCGTGAACTTAAGCAGATCGCCGGAACGGACTTCCATCTCGCTGCGGCGAAACAGCTGCACGTCACCGGTGATCAGCTCCTTCGGTGAAACCAGAGCAATCTTCCCCTCCTCATCACGTACCGTCACCGTGCTGCCGTTACGGTCAACGGCTACCACATCCTGGTAGCGGTCACCGCGTTTAACCACCATCCCGGCTTCCCAGGACTCTGTTTTATTGAACTCATGGCGCGTATGGGTGATTTTATCGAGCACCGGCACCTTAATAGCCTTCTCCCCCAGTTCTCCCCGCGCTGCCAGCGCGGCATGAATGCCAGCATTTATCGCCTTACGGTCGGCGTTCAGCTGCGCAATGATGAGCGTACGGGACCGCGCCTCCGGTGACGTTTTCACTGCCTCCGCTCAGCTCTGCAACCAGCGTATCAGCGTCGACTTCCCCACCCCGATAGTGCCATGCATCAGGAAGTTGAGTACCTCCGCCATCCTGACCATATGCAGATCACCCACGCGCAGGTCAGAGAACTCACCGTTTTTACGCAGGAGCTTGTTCACTTCAGCTGGCTTATCAGTCAGCTGCATCCCGGAAATGTATTCATCTTCACTTTCCTTTCTGCCGATACTGGCGATAAACCATGTCACGGCGATAAACACCACCATACTGAACAACCCGCTGGCGCCGGCCGCCCACTGCAGCTCAGTCAGGCACTGGTTGCCCATCTCCTGCATATACAGGTCGGTATAGATCTGCGGCAGGGTCATTTTGAGCACCATCATCGTCGCGGTTGGCGCATACCAGTAGTGGACGTCGTAAATTTTTGGCGTCCCCGTTGCCGGCATCAGATCGATAAAACTGCTGTTGATGCTGGCAAACCACCACAGGGAGCCGTTATCAAGGGCTTCCTGTGGAATTCGCCAGAGAAAAATGGCGGTAGTTAGCACGGCGAACAGGATGAAGATCCAGAATCCTATCCAGTTGTTCACCTGAATGAACATGCGCCAGCGGTAGGCGGTCATCTGCCCGCCCTGAGTGAGGTTTTTTCCTGCGAAGCTCATAGAGTGTTGTCCGGCCGTTATTGCATCACCTGTTCGGTGATGTGTGTTATCAGGGGAGAAACGTTGAAAAGGGTGATGAATTACGTGATAGCGCGAGTGGGAAAACGTCGGGTTATTACATCAGACTCAGTTCATATCTGGCCTGCTGACATCCGTCCTCCCAGTCCTGTGCATTAATGTATGCAGCCACAGAACGGACTGAGGAGGCCACATCCTTATAAACCGGTGAATGCCACTCCTGGGGCTCCAGACCATATAGAGTGAATTCATAGCCAGCCCAGCCAGCAATGATGGTCATTCCCTGCCCCTCAGGAAGTGAACCAAATACATTCATATAAGCCCTCGCTAACATCAGCTCACTTTACGGTGTATTCGGGTGGCCGGGCCTGACCGCCAGCAACGGGACCGGGGAGTGGTGTTCCGTTCTGGCCAACAGGTGGTGTCTGCTGGCCAGTGGTCTGGTTGCTGCCGGGGGCTTTCGTTAGCTGGTCATTCAAGCGCTGTATTTCAGCGTCCTTCTCGGCCAGCTTCTGCTCGGTTGTGAGCTTGTTCTGCGCGAACTGCTGAGCAAGCGTGGCAAGGTTTTGCTCAAGAGCGGAGGTCTTTGCCTGCTGCTGTGTCAGCGCGGCATCGTTGACCTGTTCGTTAAACGTCGCGGTCACAACGCCGGTCAGGTTTGGTGTTGCAACCGGTGCGGGTTGCTTTTGTTTTTGCTGGTATTGCCCGTACCACATTACGCCGCCTGCTGCAGCTGCGCCGCCAATGATGACGGCGGCCAGGATGGCCAGTTGCTTGCGGCGGGTTTTCAGGTTTTCATTCAGGCTGATGGTCATGAGCGGGCGTCTCCGTCATCTGAAAACACAATCCAGGCATAGCCCTCACCGCCAGCGTAGAGCTGATTCTGCGACAGCATTACGGCCCGGACGCCCTTGCGCCAGAAATCGCGCTCGCGGAGGCTGCGGGTGATGCTGCCCGGGTTGCTCATCCGGAAGCGAACAACCCGCAGGTGGTTGCCCACAAACTGGCGTTCAGGCGTCAGGCGTACATCACTGGCGGGTGTGTAAGCCGGCATGCGGCTGACCGGGTATTCCCGGTAGTCGTCCGGCACCTGGCCATTGACTGCGGCGCGGGATAGCGCAACCAGCGTTTTTTCATAGGTCTGCCCTTCTTCCCATGCCTTCGCATCGTCGTTCTTGCGAAGTGGTGGTGACATCGGGGTGAAGCGCAGTGTTTTGCCGTTACCCGGCTGCGGCCTGACGTTCAGGCTCAGCGATGAACCGTGGTCAGTCTGGATAAACAGGGTGAAGTTCTGGCCAACAAGCGGAGACAAAATAAGCGCTCCGTCCTCGGTCTGGCTCTGGTCATACGCACCGGTTGGTCCGCTGATGCTGGTAATGAGTTCTCCGTCTACAACAACCTTACTCGGGTTGGTGTTGCTGAGAGTGACGTTAAAGGCGGCGTCGTTCTCAAACGGAATGGCTGCGGGTGAGGAAGCGGCCCGGAGGCCGCTGGTAAATAATCCCGCTGCCAGAAACACAGCAGCAGCTGCCGGTGAAATGCGAAATTTCATGGGCAGTCCTGTCAGTTAGTGGAAGATACCGGCTTGAGTTCTTCAAAGCTGTGGAGGTTAATCACACCGTTGTCATAACTCAGTTTCAGTCGGTAGGTTTTTTCCTGGTCTTTCAGTGGCGTGATGATTGCGCCGTTTGTGGTGGAGGATTTCAGTACCCCGCTGTACTGCACGGAGCCATCATCCATGACGCGAATTTCTTTCGTGTCGAACTGGGTGGTGATGCCCGCTTTCTGGATGCGCTCAGTTTCTATGTCCAGGGCTTTCTTGAGTACGTCCCGTTCGGCGGAGGGGACAAATCCAAGAATCATTTTCTGGTTATGTTCGATGTTTTCCGGGGTAACGTTGAGTCGCCAGTAAATAAAGGAAGCGGCGAACTGTGTCAGACCGGTCGCATCGACACTTTTAGAATCTGATGCAAATGGGCGGTTAAACGTTAACGGCGTGGTGATGGTTTTCTGGGTTGTGGCGAAATACCATGCCAGTGACCCTGTCAGTACATTCCCTGCGCTCATGAGTAAAGTTAAAGCTGAAAGACCAATAAACGCATAGCGGAGTTGTTTATCGCGCTCTCCTTTAATATTCAGTTTCATGAAAAACTATGCCCTCCAGTGCCGGAAACTTGAGTCAGGTATCTGGCGAAAGGTTACTTTGAATAAAAGTGATGGCAGGTGCCAGTAGCAGAAATTAAGCAACCAGTACGACCCCTGCCCTTTTTTCAGATATCTGACGATGAACCAGAGGATTCCCGCAATTACACCAAGTTCGAGTGACAGGTTGTTAAGCACCCCCAAAACTAAAAGGGGTGCGGTAACAATCAATTCGTCAATCGGTAAGCCTAAATAGCGGTTCTGCTGGTTCATTGTTTCCGGGAAGTTATATTTGTCTCCTTCCCCGTTCATCATTTAGCTCGCGATACCGAAGGCGACACGGGTAAAGATGATTGCCATAACGATACCGACGAATACCAGTAGTGAGCGGGCCTTAATGTAAATAAACAGGCCCATGATGATTTCGGCGATGTAGAACCATTTAACCAGTGATGAGCCGGAGCCGAAGGTGGAATTAACCGTGGCGTTCTGCGAGGAAAGAAGGTCGGTACCAGATGCGAATGCCGGGTGAGTGACCATAAGTGCAATTAAAAAAGCGCCTGCTGACTTTAAGTAAAATTTAGCCTGGCGATTTTCGCGTGCTTTGCGGAATAAAGACGCTACCGCCCATCCCTTACCGACGTTAAGGGCACTGCCTTTGGTTAACATGTTTGTTTTCTCCGAAGTAAACAAAAGTGAATCGCGTAAGTGCTTGTTTACGCGGGCGCAATTGTCCCATGACCCTAAAAAAAAAAAACTGTGACGCATGTCACACTTTTTGGAACCATTCAGATTTATCCGAATATGTAAGTGGGTAGGCTTTGTTGACCAGTAAGTTCGGAGATGGTCTATGGGATCTATAGCTATGAAAGTAAAAGAAAAAATGTGGGATGGTCGCGGCCGTCCACGCAAGTTCCAGCCAGGTGAGGCGGTGGAGTGGCGATTGCGTGCACCGGATAATCTGCTTATGGAGCTGAGAATATGTGCCAGAGCTGGCAACAGAAGTGTGAATGAGGAAATTATTGCCAGGCTTTTGTTGTCGCTGAATTATCAGCCCGGCAAGCCTGTCATTAAAACTGCGGAGGGTGAGCGGCTCATTGCTCTGGCGGTGAGATTTGAAGAGTGGCTAGGGCAATTACTTGATGGTGAATCTCTTGATGATGCTGGAGAAATTAAATCCTCGCCCAAGCAGGAGCAATTGTGGATGTGGCGTGAGGGTGAAAGAGTTTTGCTTCCGGGGAAAACAACCGGATATAGCATGCGAATTCCTGAAAACCTTGCAGATGAAATCAGGGCAATGGCGAAGGTGCATAACCGTAGTCTGAATGATGAAATGCTCACCCGTCTGATGAATACGCTGGGTTATTTTACGGAAAGGTTACTTGACCAGAATGAGGATGTGCAGGCGCTTAAAGTTCTTTGCATGGAGTTCGAGGTGTTCCTGAAAGAAAAAATAAAGGAGGTGGAGAAAAGTGACCTTCCCTGGGATGAAAAACCGTCCCTGTGATCGATGTGGGCCGGGGTGTCCGGCTCACAGATTTATTCTTTTTCGTTGATGAAGTGCCTTGCTTCTGCTTCGTTCTCGGCTGTGTTTATGCCGCTTAAAATCATATCAAGCGTATCTTCAAGGCTGCCTTCGCCGTCTTTTCCTGTCATTTTTAAATACATCTCAGCGATTAGGGTGGCAATGAGAACTGTGCCTTCGCGTGAGCCGGCTGCTTTTCTTATGAGGTCTCTTCGATATCCTTCGATATCAAATTGATTGCCATCCTCGCCATCGCGTTTATAAACAAGCAGTCCAAGCCGGATTAATTCGTTGCAGGTAGCTGATATGTTTGCTTCTCCAGCATTAGCGCCGTTCTGCAGGTCTTGTTGAACAATATCGCGAACTTCGCGTTCAATTTTATCTTTAAGGTAGATGCCGACTCTTCCCATATTTCTTACCTGTTTTAAGTTAGTGTCGGAACCGACACTATGTATGGCCTGTTGGTGGATTTCCACATTGCTGTGCAAGGCTGTAATGGGTTGATACTGCTGTGCATTTCTGTTCTATACAGTAGTACAATCCAGCACTATGATGTGCGATAGTGTGACACTGTGCGATATATAATTCAATGTAATTAAAGCATATCTACAATTGTATGATACATGTGTGACATACCGACACTAACAGGTATCAGGATTATACGATAGTGTAGTGTCGGTATGTACGACATTAAACGGTCACATTCCAAAAGCGCGCAAATTTCTTACAAACATCCCACTGAAATGAAAGGAAAAATCTGCAAGACGAAGTCTTGCGTGGGGTGTGATGTTTTAAAGGGTTAGTAAAGAGCGGCGTGTTAATACCGTCTACTGCTCTGACATGTTTATTTCGGACGGGTGTTAAATCCCTTCAGGAGAGCGCTCACGCGCGTTTGTAGTGAATTAACTTGATTACGACGATCCGCCGGGGTATTTTTTAAGGCGACTCTCCAGAGCCCGTGTGTTTCGTTAAAAGGCCAAACCATGAAAATATCGTTACTACCTGCGGCATTGCTGACACTTTCACTGTCTGCTGGCGCAGCTCCCAAGATGTGCTTTGATCAGGCCGGGAAAGATTATCAAATTGATCCGCTGCTGCTTATGTCAATTTCGATTAAAGAGAGCCATCTGGTACCGGATGCAATAAATGGATCAAACAGGAATGGGACAGAAGATGTCTGCGGGATGCAGGTAAACAGTTCCCATTACGGTAAACTTAAAAACTTCAATATTACCCGTGAGCGCCTGTTGAATGATCCATGCATCTGCGTTTATACGGGTGCATGGGTACTGGCGCACAACTTCAGGTCATACGGAAAAAACTGGGACAGCGTGGGGATGTATAATACGGGGCCGAGCAAAAAGCTCATTGCGCAGCGTAAGGCGTATGCTCAGGATATCAAAAATATATATCGCGTTTTGCTGGCAAGAAAAAAGTTGCTTTCTGAACGTCTGGTGCCAGTTGCGGGAAAGGAGCATGCGATTCAAATTGCGGAAACGGCCTCGTTACATAGCGGACAGTAAAAAGCCGCTCTGTTGAGCGGCTTAATTTTCAGGCCTTCAGTTTTGCAAACTCCTCCGCCATTTTCCAGAGCACCTGATTTAATTTGATGTCACCATCAATTCCGGTGACTTCCCGCGTTCTGGTCACCTTCCCTTTTTGCGTTCTGCCACGAATCCCCCCACGGATCACATTTTCCTGTACCACGTTAAACGTGGTCCATAAATCCTGGCCTCTGTCGAGTACCCGGCGGGGGTTAATAATTTGCTCCGGTGTAATCGGCGCTGGTTTTCCATCGTACTTAAGTTCCAGAGCGGTCGCACCAAAAAGTCGCTGCTCAGGCAAAGTAAGCTGAATGCTTTTCATGAGGTCAATATTTTCATCAACCGCGTCAAATGTTTTCAGCACCGTGTAAGCGCCTTCAATAACCTGCCCGACAATATCCCCTTTGTGGGGTACGCGGATTTCACCAAAATCCTTCCATGCAACCAGACCATTACTGCAAACCTGACGGAACATACCGGGGATCATTTTATAGCTGCTTGAACCATCATGGCTATTCAGCAGAATAATTTCCGGTACTTCTTTTCCGTTAATCTGGTCGTGACGACGCAGGCGAAGCATATGCTTTGTAAATTCGCGTTTATCCTGGTCACGTGTGCGTGACTGCGTTGCATAATACGGCTGAAACCCTTCATCACGTAAACGATCAAGAATATTTATGGTCGGGATATATGTATAACGTTCAGAGCGTGAATCGTGTTTATCCGATGAGAACGCGCTCGGAACGATGAGCTGTAATTCCTCATTTGTCAGCGGACGGTCTTTACGGATCGAGACAGGCATACGATAGCGGCTTGCGAAACTGACCATTTTTATTTACTCCTGATTATTTAGTAAGTGATGAAGTAATAACGCGGTGAAAATTATCCAGCGGCATTGCAGCTGCCACCGGCCGACCATCCACAACCCAGACTGAGATATAATCCGGGCATTCGTCATTAATTAACGTCAGCTCAGTGGCATTCTCTGGCGGCGTAAAAATTACCGGTTGTGGCTCCCCTTCAGATGCTGCCAGGACCCAGCAAAACAGATCCGTGAACTGGGACGTGGTGAGGTTTGAATCACATCTTCCGGTAGATTCTTGAGCGGCGGTTTTGACGTTGACGTTTCGTGTGTGCATCCTGGTTTTCTCCTGTGGTGATGGTTGTCCAT
>NZ_JASEYI010000033.1:0-29207 GCF_035064085.1 Enterobacter sp. R-1.6.2 | reverse complement strand
TTGGAGCGGGAAACGAGACTCGAACTCGCGACCCCGACCTTGGCAAGGTCGTGCTCTACCAACTGAGCTATTCCCGCAAATCTGCACTGCTTTTGTTGCTGTCGTAACGTGTAATTCTCTGTCGTTACGGGAGGCGCATTATACGAGAAATCCTTTTAGCTGCAACCCCCCTTAAAGCGATTTTTTCGAAATTAAGTTCAAATGCTTAATTAATCGGCAAGCTGAACAATTTAACGACAAAAACCCGGCCACGCAAGGCGCCGGATCGCAAAATCACAGCTTAATAAAGTTTTCGCGGTAGTAGGAAAGCTCCGCCACAGACTCACGGATATCGTCCATCGCCTGGTGAGTCCCCTGCTTTTTAAAGCCGTCGAGGATTTCAGGCTTCCAGCGACGCGCCAGCTCTTTCAGAGTGCTGACATCCAGATAGCGGTAGTGGAAATATGACTCCAGCTCCGGCATGTACTTAAACAGGAAACGGCGATCCTGGCCGATACTATTCCCACAGATAGGCGATTTGCCTGCCGGAACCCACTGTTTCAGGAACTCAAGCGTCGCCAGCTCCGCCTCGCGATCGCCGAACGTGCTCGCCTTCACGCGCTCTACCAGGCCACTGCCGGTGTGGGTGCGCACGTTCCATTCATCCATCAAAGCCAGCTGGTCGTCGGACTGATGCACCGCAATCGTTGGCCCTTCAGCCAGGATATTCAGGTTAGCGTCCGTCACCAGCGTTGCAATTTCAATGATGCGATCGCGCTCGGGATCCAGCCCGGTCATTTCGAGATCGATCCAAATCAGGTTGTTTTCATCCGCGCTCATGTTATTTTCCACCCTTCTCGCATAACCGGCAGTAGCAGGTTAACTAGTATTAATTAGAGTGTATCATAGAGGTTTTGCCCCTTACGGGCGACCAGGAGCCAGCGCGATTGAGTAAAAATAAACTCTCCAAAGGGCAGCAGCGCCGCGTAAACGCCAATCACCAGCGCCGTCTTAAAACCACTTCGGAGAAGCCGGATTATGACGACAACCTGTTTGGTGAAGCGACAGAAGGCGTAGTCATCAGCCGTTTCGGTATGCATGCCGATGTCGAATCCGCCGACGGGGATATTCACCGTTGCAATATCCGTCGCACCATCCGTTCACTGGTTACCGGCGATCGCGTGGTCTGGAGACCGGGTAAAGAGGCGGCGGAAGGCGTTACGGTAAAAGGTATCGTTGAAGCGGTTCATGAGCGCACGTCCGTGTTAACCCGTCCCGATTTCTACGACGGGGTCAAACCTATTGCCGCCAACATTAACCAGATCGTCATTGTTTCGGCGATTTTGCCCGAACTTTCGCTCAACATTATCGACCGATATCTCGTCGCCTGCGAAACGCTGCAGGTTGAACCGATTATCGTGTTGAACAAAATCGATCTGCTGGATGACGACGGTATGGCCTTCGTGAATGAGCAGATGGATATCTACCGCAAGATTGGTTACCGCGTGCTGATGGTCTCCAGCCACACCAAAGATGGCCTTAAACCGCTGGAAGAGGCGCTGACCGACCGCATCAGCATCTTTGCGGGTCAGTCCGGCGTAGGTAAATCGAGCCTGCTGAACAACCTGCTTGGCCTCCAGCAAGAGATCCTGACCAACGATGTGTCCAACGTCTCTGGCCTGGGCCAGCACACCACCACCGCCTCGCGTCTGTATCATTTCCCGCACGGCGGGGACGTGATCGACTCCCCGGGCGTGCGTGAGTTCGGTTTGTGGCACCTTGAGCCGGAACAAATCTTTAACGGATTTGTCGAATTCCATGATTATTTAGGCGCCTGTAAATACCGCGACTGTAAGCACGATAACGACCCTGGCTGCGCTATCCGTGAAGCAGTTGAGAAAGGCGAGATCGCGGAAACCCGCTTCGAGAATTACCACCGCATTCTTGAGAGCATGGAAGACGTAAAAACGCGTAAAAACTTTTCTGATTCTGATAACTGACAACTAAGCTAAGCATCGCTAAAATCGTCCCCTTTTTTCAGGTTCCGGCGGCTTAACGCCGGATCAGGAACGACAAAACAATGGCCTGGAGGCTACCTTGTTAAACGCATTTAAACTTTCGCTTCAATACATTCTGCCAAAACTGTGGCTCACTCGCCTGGCGGGCTGGGGCGCAAGCAAACGCGCGGGCTGGCTGACCAAACTGGTCATCGACCTTTTCGTAAAATATTACAAGGTCGACATGAAAGAGGCGCAGAAGCCGGATACCGCCAGCTACCGCACCTTCAACGAGTTCTTCGTACGCCCGCTGCGTGACGAAGTGCGCCCGCTGAACACCGACCCTAACGTCCTGGTGATGCCGGCAGACGGCGTGATCAGCCAGTTGGGTGATATCGAAGACGACAAAATCCTGCAGGCGAAGGGCCATAACTACAGTCTGGAAGCGCTGCTGGCGGGTAACTACCTGATGGCGGATCTGTTCCGTAACGGTACCTTTGCCACCACCTATCTTTCACCGCGCGACTACCATCGCGTGCACATGCCGTGTAACGGTATCCTGCGTGAAATGATTTACGTCCCGGGCGACCTGTTCTCCGTAAACCACCTGACCGCGCAGAACGTGCCGAACCTTTTTGCCCGTAACGAGCGCGTCATCTGTCTGTTCGATACTGAATTTGGCCCTATGGCGCAGATTCTGGTGGGTGCGACCATCGTAGGCAGCATCGAAACCGTCTGGGCGGGCACCATCACCCCACCGCGCGAAGGCGTGATCAAACGCTGGACCTGGCCTGCCGGTGAAGCGGAAGGCTCGGTGGCCCTGCTGAAAGGTCAGGAGATGGGTCGCTTCAAGCTGGGCTCTACCGTAATCAACCTGTTTGCGCCGGGCAAAGTGAAGCTGGCTGAACAGCTCGAAAGCCTGTCGGTCACCAAACTGGGCCAGCCGCTGGCGGTCTCTACCGAAACCTTCGTTACGCCGGATGCAGAACCAGCGCCGCTACCGCAGGAAGAGATCAACGCCGAGCACGACGCCAGCCCGCTGGTTGACGACAAAAAAGACGAAGGCTAACAACAGAAGGATCGCTGACGTGCGCCCGATTATCGTTCTACTGATGGCCTGGTGCCTCAGCATGGGGGCGTACGCAGCGACAGCCCCCGACGCCAAACAGATAACCCAGGAACTGGAGCAGGCAAAAGCGGCTAAACCTGCTCAGCCAGAGACCGTCGAGTCGCTCCAGGCTGCCCTGAACGCGCTTGAGGAGCGAAAAGGCTCTCTTGAGCGCGCTCAGCAGTATCAGCAGGTTATCGACAACTTCCCCAAACTCTCGCAGACGCTGCGCGCGCAGCTCAATAATCTGCGTGACGAACCGCGCGACGTGCCCGCAGGCATGACCTCCGACGCCCTGAACCAGGAGATCCTGCAGGTCAGCAGCCAGCTTCTGGAAAAGAGCCGCCTTGCCCAGCAGGAGCAGGAGCGAGCGCGTGAAATTGCCGACTCCCTCAGCCAGCTTCCGCAACAGCAAACCGACGCCCGCCGCCAGCTTAATGAGGTTGAGCGTCGCGTGGGTACGCAAAGCGGCAATACGCCACAGGCTCAGGCTCAAAATCTGGGCCTGCAGGCAGAATCGGCTCGCCTGAAGGCCCTTGTCGATGAGCTGGAGCTGGCGCAGCTTTCCGCCAATAACCGCCAGGAGCTGTCGCGGATGCGCTCTGAACTCGCTCAGAAGCAGAGCGAGCAACTGGATGCGTATCTCCAGGCCCTGCGCAATCAGCTCAACAGCCAGCGCCAGCGTGAAGCGGAGCGCGCGCTGGAAAGTACCGAACTGCTGGCGGAAAACAGCGAAAACCTGCCTGCCGGTATCAACGAACAATTCAGGGTCAACCGCGAGCTTTCTGCCGCGCTGAATCAGCAGGCGCAGCGTATGGATCTGGTTGCCTCGCAGCAGCGTCAGGCGACCAATCAAACCCTTCAGGTTCGCCAGGCGCTCAACACCCTGCGCGAGCAGTCCCAGTGGCTCGGGTCATCAAACCTGCTGGGCGAAGCGTTACGCGCCCAGGTCGCGCGCCTGCCGGAAATGCCGAAGCCGCAGCAGCTGGATACCGAGATGGCCCAGTTGCGCGTTCAGCGCCTGCACTTTGAAGATCTTCTCAATAAACAGCCGCAAATCCGCCAGATCCGTCAGGCTGACGGCCAGCCCCTGACCAGCGAGCAAAACCGTATTCTGGAAGCCCAGCTGCGTACCCAGCGTGAGCTGCTGAACTCTCTGCTCCAGGGCGGGGATACGCTGATTCTGGAGCTGACCAAGCTAAAAGTCTCCAATAGCCAGCTGGAAGATGCGCTGAAAGAGGTGAACGAGGCTACGCACCGTTATCTCTTCTGGACGTCCGACGTGCGTCCGATGACCTTCTCGTGGCCGATTGAGATTGTCCAGGACCTGCGCCGCCTGATTTCGCTGGACACCGTCAGCCAGCTGGGACAGGCCAGCGTGATGATGTTTACCAGCAAAGAGACCATTTTCCCGCTGCTGGGGGCGTTGATTCTGGTGGGCTTCAGCATTTACTCGCGCAGACATTTCACCCGCTTCCTGGAGCGTTCCAGCTCCCGGGTCGGGAAAGTCACCCAGGATCACTTCTGGCTGACGTTGCGCACCGTATTCTGGTCGATTCTTGTCGCCTCTCCGCTGCCGGTGCTGTGGATGACGCTGGGGTATGGCCTGCGGGAAGCCTGGCCCTATCCGCTCGCGGTCGCGATTGGCGATGGCGTCACCGCCACGGTGCCGCTGCTGTGGGTGGTCATGATTTGCGCCACCTTCGCGCGCCCCAATGGCCTGTTCATCACCCACTTTGGCTGGCCGCGTAATCGCGTCGCGCGCGCCATGCGTTACTACCTGATGAGCATCGGGCTGATTGTGCCGCTGATTATGGCGCTGATCATGTTCGATAATCTCAACGACCGGGAGTTCTCAGGCTCGCTGGGGCGCCTCTGCTTTATGCTGATATGCGGGGCGCTGGCCATCGTTACGCTCAGCCTGAAACGCGCGGGTATTCCGCTCTATCTCGATAAATCCGGCAGCGGCGAAAACATGTTCAACCGGCTGCTCTGGAACCTGCTGCTTAGCGCGCCGCTGTTTGCGATGCTGGCAGCCGCGGTGGGCTATCTGGCAACCGCGCAGGCGCTGCTGGCGCGGCTGGAAACCTCGGTGGCCATCTGGTTCCTGCTGCTGGTGGTGTACCACGTGATCCGCCGCTGGATGCTGATCCAGCGCCGCCGTCTGGCCTTTGACCGAGCCAAGCATCGCCGGGCGGAGATCCTCGCCCAGCGCGCGCGGGGTGAAGAAGAGCCAAACCACGTCAACAGTACGGAAGGCACAACGGAAGCGGACGAGGTCGAACTGGATCTGGATGCCATCAGTACCCAGTCCCTGCGCCTGGTTCGTTCCATCCTGATGCTGATTGCCCTCCTGTCGGTGATCTTCCTCTGGTCAGAGATCCACTCCGCATTTGGCTTCCTGGAGAACATCTCGCTCTGGGACGTGACGTCTACGGTGCAGGGCGTGGAAAGCCTGGAGCCGATTACCTTAGGGGCGGTGCTGATTGCCATTCTGGTGCTGATCATCACCACGCAGCTGGTACGCAACTTCCCGGCGCTGCTGGAGCTTGCGCTGCTGCAGCATCTGGATTTAACGCCGGGGACGGGCTATGCGATTACGACCATTACCAAATATCTGATCATGCTGTTTGGCGGGCTGGTTGGCTTCTCGATGATCGGTATTGAGTGGTCGAAGCTGCAGTGGCTAGTGGCGGCCCTTGGTGTAGGGTTAGGTTTTGGTTTACAGGAGATCTTCGCCAACTTCATCTCTGGCCTGATCATTCTGTTCGAAAAACCGATCCGTATTGGCGATACCGTAACGATTCGCGATCTGACCGGCAGCATCACGAAGATCAACACCCGTGCGACGACGATCAGCGACTGGGATCGGAAAGAGATCATCGTGCCAAACAAGGCGTTTATTACCGAGCAGTTCATCAACTGGTCGCTGTCAGACTCCGTTACCCGCGTGGTGCTGACGGTACCGGCGCCGTCGGACGCCAACAGCGAAGAGGTCACCCAGATCCTCTACACTGCCGCTGAGCGCTGTTCGCTGGTAATCGACAACCCGGCGCCGGAAGTATTCCTTGTGGATTTACAGCAGGGGATCCAGATTTTCGAGCTGCGCATCTACGCCGCCGAAATGGGACACCGTATGCCGCTGCGCCATGAGATCCACCAGCTGATTCTGGCGGGCTTCCGCGAGCACGGTATTGATATGCCGTTCCCACCGTTCCAGATGCGTCTCGAAAGCCTGGACGGGCGTAAAACGGGAAGAACGCTGACGTCAGCGGCGCGTACGCGCCCGGCGGGAAGTTTGTAAGGTAAGCGGGGCAACCCTCTCCCACGGGAGAGGGTAAACTGCCGTCAGGCGCGATCTACGGTAAACGCAATCACATCGCCAAGCTGCTCTGCGCCCAGGGCCAGCATCACCAGACGGTCAACACCCAGCGCCACGCCGGAGCAATCCGGCAGACCTGCTTTTAATGCTTCAAGCAAATTCACATCAATAGGCTGCTGCGGCAGACCGCGCGCGGCGCGCTTGCGGTTATCCTGCTCGAAGCGCTGCTGCTGCTCGCGGGCATCCGTCAGTTCGTGGAAGCCGTTCGCCAGCTCGATGCCTTTGTAATAGACCTCAAAACGCTCTGCGACACGATGATCTTCGGTACTGATCTGCGCCAGCGACGCCTGGCTTGCCGGGAAGTGGTAGACAAAGGTCGGACGATCCTTGCCAATCTGTGGTTCTACGCCGAAGGTGAACAGCAGCTGCAGCAGCGTGTCGCGATCCTCTTCGGTATCCGCCACGTTGCTCAGATCCAGTTTTGCCGCCGCTTCGCGCAGCTGGGTTTTGTCCGCCGACAGCGGATCGATTTCCAGATGGCGCTGGAAAGCCTGCTGATAGGAGAGCGTTTCGGCTTCTGAGCAGTCCAGGACCTGCTGGAGCAGATCGTCCACCTCATTCATCAGGCGGTACATATCATAATGCGGGCGGTACCACTCCAGCATGGTGAATTCCGGGTTGTGGTGACGACCCATCTCTTCATTACGGAAGCTGCGGCACAGCTGATACACCGGGCCACACCCCGCCGCCAGCAGGCGTTTCATGTGGTATTCCGGGCTGGTCATCAGATACAAATTCATGCCCTGAGAGTGGCCGGGGCCAACAAAACGGGTTTCAAACGGCACCAGATGAATATCCGTTACCGTTGCCTGACTCATGCACGGCGTTTCCACCTCCAGGACTCCGCGGTCGGCAAAGAAACGGCGGATCTCCGCCATAATTGCAGCGCGTTTTAACAGATTAGGGATGGATGCGCTCGGCTGCCAGGTGGCCGTTTCGCTCATGAGTTGTTCTCCGATTTCATACAAGGGCACGAAGTCTACTCGTTAGCAGGGGCAGAGACAAATTTTGCGCAGTAAAAAAGCGCGTTTCATTTAGGTGAACTTTTTCGTGACGTATTTCATCAATCTTCATGATAAATCGCCGTACAGAACAGCAAAAAAATCGAACACGTCAAATTTCCCTGACATCTACACGGTTATACTGTTTTACCCATAAAGGAGCAGTGGAAACGCTTTCGCAATCGTCCTTTTGGACGGGTGAACTACCTTTAGTTTGTCGCGTTGCGAAATAACAAAAATCTGGAGGAATGTCGTGCAAACTTTTCAAGCCGATCTTGCCGTAATAGGCGCTGGCGGGGCTGGATTACGTGCTGCGATTGCTGCAGCACAAGCTAATCCCAACGCTAAAATCGCATTGATTTCAAAAGTCTATCCAATGCGTAGTCACACAGTGGCAGCAGAAGGAGGGTCCGCCGCCGTTGCGCAGGATCATGACAGCTTTGAATACCATTTCCACGACACGGTTGCAGGGGGCGACTGGCTTTGCGAGCAGGATGTCGTTGACTACTTTGTGCATCATTGTCCCACGGAAATGACCCAGCTTGAACAGTGGGGATGTCCGTGGAGCCGCCGCCCGGACGGCAGCGTCAACGTTCGCCGCTTTGGCGGTATGAAGATTGAACGCACCTGGTTCGCCGCCGATAAAACCGGCTTCCACATGCTGCACACCCTGTTCCAGACCTCCCTTCAGTTCCCACAAATTCAGCGCTTCGATGAACATTTCGTCCTCGACATTCTGGTTGATGACGGACAGGCGCGTGGCCTGGTGGCGATGAATATGATGGAAGGCACGCTTGTCCAGATCCGCGCCAACGCGGTAGTGATGGCGACGGGCGGTGCGGGTCGCGTTTATCGTTATAACACCAACGGCGGCATCGTCACCGGTGACGGCATGGGCATGGCGCTCGGTCACGGCGTACCGCTGCGCGATATGGAGTTCGTCCAGTATCACCCAACCGGCCTGCCGGGCTCCGGCATTCTGATGACGGAAGGCTGCCGCGGTGAAGGCGGTATTCTGGTCAATAAAAACGGCTACCGCTATCTGCAGGATTACGGCATGGGCCCGGAAACCCCGCTCGGCGAGCCGAAGAACAAATACATGGAACTCGGCCCGCGTGACAAAGTCTCTCAGGCCTTCTGGCACGAGTGGCGCAAAGGCAACACCATCTCCACGCCGCGCGGCGATGTGGTCTATCTCGACCTGCGTCACCTTGGCGAGAAGAAACTGCTGGAACGTCTGCCGTTCATCTGCGAGCTGGCGAAAGCTTACGTCGGCGTCGACCCGGTGAAAGAGCCGATTCCGGTGCGTCCTACCGCGCACTACACCATGGGCGGGATCGAAACCGACCAGCAGTGCGAAACCCGTATTAAAGGCCTGTTCGCCGTCGGCGAGTGTTCCTCCGTGGGTCTGCACGGCGCCAACCGTCTCGGGTCTAACTCGCTGGCAGAGCTGGTCGTCTTTGGCCGCATGGCGGGCGAGCGCGCGATGGAGCGGGCAGCTACCGCAGGTGAAGCCAACGGTGCCGCGCTGGATGCGCAGGTTGCAGACGTTGAAAAACGCCTGAAAGATCTGGTGAACCAGGAGGGGAACGAGAACTGGTCTAAGATCCGCGACGAGATGGGCCTGTCGATGGAAGAAGGCTGCGGTATTTACCGTACGCCAGAGCTGATGCAAAAAACCGTCGATAAGCTGGCGGAACTGCAGGAGCGCTTCAAGCGCGTGCGCATCACCGATACCTCCAGCGTATTTAACACCGACCTGCTCTACACCATCGAGCTGGGCCACGGTCTGAACGTCGCGGAATGTATGGCGCACTCTGCGCTGGCGCGTAAAGAGTCGCGTGGGGCCCACCAGCGTCTGGACGAAGGCTGTACCGAACGTGACGACGTCAATTTCCTGAAACACACTCTCGCCTGGCGCGATGCAGATGGCACCACACGTCTGGACTACAGCGACGTGAAAATCACCACGCTGCCGCCGGCTAAACGCGTGTACGGTGCAGAAGCAGAAGCCGCCGAGAAGAAGGAGAAGGCGAATGGCTGAGATGCAAAAAATGAAGGTTGAAGTGGTGCGCTACAATCCGGAAGTGGACGCCGCACCGCACAGCGCTTTCTATGAAGTACCTTATGACGAGCAAACCTCCCTGCTGGATGCGCTCGGCTATATCAAAGATAACCTGGCGCCAGACCTGAGCTACCGCTGGTCCTGCCGCATGGCAATCTGCGGCTCCTGCGGCATGATGGTCAACAAGGTGCCGAAGCTGGCCTGTAAGACCTTCCTGCGCGAGTACACCAAAGGCATTAAGGTCGAAGCGCTGGGCAACTTCCCGATTGAACGCGATCTGGTGGTCGATATGACCCACTTTATCGAAAGCCTGGAAGCCATTAAGCCGTACATCATCGGTAATCCGCGCACGCCGGATCAGGGGCCAAATACCCAGACGCCGGCTCAGATGGCGAAATACCATCAGTTCTCCGGCTGCATCAACTGCGGCCTGTGCTACGCAGCCTGTCCACAGTTTGGCCTGAACAAGGAGTTCATCGGCCCGGCCGCCATTACCCTGGCACACCGCTATAACGAAGACAGCCGCGACCACGGCAAAAAAGAACGTATGGCGCAGCTTAACAGCCAGAACGGCGTCTGGAGCTGTACCTTTGTGGGTTACTGCTCCGAAGTGTGTCCGAAGCACGTCGACCCGGCCGCCGCAATTCAGCAGGGTAAAGTGGAAAGCTCGAAAGACTTTCTTATCGCTACCCTGAAACCACGCTAAGGAGTGCATGATGACGACTAAACGCAAAGCCTATGTGCGGCCTGTGCCGTCCACCTGGTGGAAAAACCTGCCGTTTTATCGCTTCTACATGCTGCGTGAAGGCACGGCGGTACCGGCGGTCTGGTTCAGCCTTGAGCTGATGTACGGCGTTTTTGCCCTCAAGCATGGCCCGGAAGCCTGGGCCAGCTTTGTCGGTTTTCTGCAAAACCCGATCATTGTTGTTCTGAACCTGATCGTACTCGCGGCCGCGCTGCTTCATACCAAAACCTGGTTTGAGCTGGCGCCAAAAGCGGCGAACATCATCATAAAAGACGAGAAAATGGGGCCAGAGCCGGTGATTAAAGGGCTCTGGGCAGTGACGATTCTGGTCACTGTGGTCATTCTGTTTGTCGCACTGTTCTGGTAAGGAGACACCTGTGATCAATCCAAATCCAAAACGTTCTGACGAGCCGGTCTTCTGGGGCCTGTTTGGCGCAGGCGGCATGTGGAGTGCCATCATCGCCCCCGTCATCATTCTGCTGGTCGGCATTATGCTGCCGCTGGGGCTGTTCCCGGGCGATGCGCTGAGCTACGAGCGCGTGCTGGCGTTTGCGAGCAGCTTTATCGGCCGCGTGTTCATCTTCCTGATGATCGTCCTGCCGCTGTGGTGTGGCCTGCACCGTATTCACCATGCGATGCATGACCTGAAAATCCATGTACCGAGCGGGAAATGGGTGTTCTACGGTCTGGCGACCATACTGACCGTGGTGACGCTGATTGCCGTGGTCACCATCTGACGCTTCTGGCCCGCCATCCGGCGGGCCTTTTATTTCTGCATCTTCCCCACCAGCCACTGGGCAAACTCGCGCATTGCGGGCGTTTCTGTCCGTGACTGTAGTCTTGTCAGCCAGTAGCTGCCGAGGTCAATCTGCGTTGCAAACGGCTGCACGATGCGTTCGCTGCTGAGTAAATGGGTAAACATGTCGACAGGCGCAATGGCAATCCCTGTGCCTGCCTGCGCGGCTTCCAGCATGGTCACGGACGAATCAAACACCATCACCCGGTGCGTCGGTGAGGGAGGATGTTCACCCGCGGCCTGCATCCACGCCGCCCACTCGTCGCGCCGGTAGGAGCGCAGCAGGGTAAACTTCAGGATATCTGCCGGGCTTTTTAGACAGGAGGCAATGTCGGGTGTACAGAGCGGAGACAGCGGCGCAGGGCAAAGGAATTCAGCATCGGTTCCATGCCACGCGCCGCCACCGTAGCGAATGGCGTAATCAAGCCCTTCAGCCGCCGGGTCGACGCGATTGTTATGGGTGGAAAGCTGAAGATCAATATGCGGATAGCAGCGGCGAAAGTCCGCAAGCAGCGAGAATAAAACTCCCGTGGCAAAAGTCCCTACCACACCTATTTTGAGCTTCTCCTGAGCGCGCTGGCTGGCAAAGCGATCCAGCATTCCGGCGATGCGATCGAACGAGTCATTCAGTACCGGCAGCAAATTCTCGCCTTCGGTGGTCAACATCAGCCCACGCGAAACGCGGACAAACAGCTGGCAATTAAGGTGCTGCTCCAGCGCCTTTACGTGCTGGCTAATCGCGGAATGGGTGACGTTCAGCTCGATAGCGGCATGCGTAAAACTGAGATGCCTGGCGGCTGCTTCAAACGCCCGCAGGGAATTAAGAGGGAGATAGCTGCGCGTCATGGTCTCGTCCGTTAGAAAAATTAACAGCTAATGCTAAATTTAACCGTTTGTCAGCCATAGTCAAATCCAACAGACTACAGCGGTCTGACGGGCCCGGACACTCCCTTGAACTGCTATTACGGAAGATAACTGATGATGACTAAATCCCTTTGCTGCGCCCTGCTGCTCAGCACCTCCTGCTCGGTATTGGCTGCCCCGATGTCAGAAAAACAGCTGGCTGAGGTGGTGGAACGTACCGTTACGCCGCTGATGAAAGCGCAGGCCATTCCGGGTATGGCGGTGGCGGTGATTTATCAGGGTCAGCCGCACTACTTTACCTTCGGTAAAGCCGATGTTGCGGCGAACAAACCTGTCACCCCACAAACCTTATTCGAGCTGGGCTCTATAAGTAAAACCTTCACCGGCGTACTCGGCGGCGATGCCATTGCTCGCGGTGAAATATCGCTGGGCGATCCGGTGACAAAATACTGCCCTGAGCTGACAGGCAAGCAGTGGCAGGGGATCCGCATGCTGGATCTGGCAACCTATACCGCAGGAGGTTTGCCGTTACAGGTACCGGATGAGGTCACGGATAACGCCTCTCTGCTGCGCTTTTATCAAAACTGGCAGCCGCAGTGGAAGCCGGGCACTACGCGTCTTTACGCCAACGCCAGCATCGGTCTTTTTGGCGCGCTGGCGGTCAAACCTTCCGGCATGAGCTATGAGCAGACCATAACGACGCGGGTCTTTAAGCCGCTCAAGCTGGACCATACCTGGATTAACGTTCCGAAAACGGAAGAGGCGCATTACGCCTGGGGATACCGCGACGGTAAGGCGGTACACGTTTCGCCAGGAATGCTGGACGCTGAAGCCTATGGCGTAAAAACCAACGTGAAGGATATGGCAAGCTGGGTGATGGTCAACATGAAGCCGGACTCGCTTGAGGATAGTTCACTCAGGAAAGGCCTTACCCTGGCGCAGTCTCGCTACTGGCGCGTGGGTGCCATGTATCAGGGGTTGGGCTGGGAAATGCTTAACTGGCCGGTCGATGCAAAAACCGTGGTTGAAGGTAGCGACAATAAGGTGGCGCTGGCACCGTTGCCTGCGAGAGAAGTGAATCCACCGGCGCCCCCGGTCAATGCGTCCTGGGTCCATAAAACAGGCTCTACCGGCGGGTTTGGCAGCTACGTGGCATTTATTCCTGAAAAGCAGCTCGGCATTGTGTTGCTGGCGAATAAAAGCTATCCGAACCCGGCACGCGTTGAGGCGGCATACCGTATCCTCGACGCGCTGCAGTAAAACATTGCCGGGTGGCGGCTTTGCCTGACCCGGCCTACAAAATCCACGGGGTGACCCCCCGGCGAAACACACCGCACAAAAACCACATTTTCCTTGCCGTCATCTACACTTAACAAAAAACAGTAAGGAAACTCCTATGCGCATTCTGCCTGTTATCGCCGCGGTGACAGCCGCGTTTTTAGTGGTTGCCTGCAGTTCCCCTACCCCACCTCCAGGCGTTACCGTCGTCTCGCCTTTTGATGCACAACGCTTCCTTGGAACATGGTATGAAATCGCGCGCCTCGACCATCGGTTTGAGCAGGGCTTAGAGAAGGTCACTGCGAATTACAGCCCGATGGATGATGGCGGTATTCAGGTGATCAACCGGGGCTATAATCCCGATCGGGAGATGTGGCAGCAATCGATTGGGAAAGCGTACTTCACGGGCGACCCGCGACGGGCCGCGCTCAAAGTCTCTTTCTTCGGCCCGTTTTATGGCGGCTATAACGTGATCGCGCTCGACAGAGAGTACCGTCACGCGCTGGTGTGCGGGCCGGATCGCGACTATTTGTGGATACTTTCCCGCACGCCAACTATTTCGTCAGAAATGAAACAGCAAATGCTGGACGTCGCGACCCGGCAAGGGTTTGATGTGTCAAAACTCATCTGGGTAAAACAGCCCCATTAATGGGTGCTGAGCTTCAGCCCAACGATGCCGGCCACAATCAAGGCGAGGCTGGCGATACGCGCCAGACTCGCTGACTCTCCCAGCAGCAGAATGCCGGTGATGGCGGCCCCTACCGCACCAATGCCCGTCCAGACGGCATAAGCCGTTCCCACAGGCAGCGAGCGCATCGCCCAGGATAACAGGACAATACTCACGATCATCGCGGTGACGGTAATGACGCTGGGCGTCAGGCGGGTAAATCCGTGGGTGTACTTGAGACCAATTGCCCATACCACTTCGAGCAGGCCAGCAATAAAAAGAATGATCCAGGACATTTCAGGCTCCTTAACTTAATTCAAGTTGGGGCCGTCCCCGGTGAAAGAAACGCTTACGGGTCGTCCCGTAAGGCAGAGATTACGCCCCATATTGTGGTTAGCGTGCTATTTTTTTTCAATCATTTTTTGCTGAACACGTTAAGGCAAGAAATAGCCGCAGTATGGCGCGTAGTTCCGGCATTTAGCACTCATCCGACTTCTCTATGATGATGTGCTTTCTGATGGCAGGAAGCCAAACCACTAGCCGACTGCGAATAAAATATGTTCAAAATTCTTTTGATTGACCGTTGTCACTTCACCCGCACGGGGTTTGAAGCATGGCTCAATCATTCCGGTTTGTTCCCGGGACACTACGTTGTGACCGGACTAAATAATCTGTTCCTTGCCAGGGAGCACATTCTGCAATGGAAACCCACGCTGGTCATCGCCGACCTGTACGGCTTCAGGCAGGATATTCATCATTTTCAGCAGCTCTCGTCCTTGCTTAACGCCAGTGAACGATTACCGTTTATTATGCTGCAATCGGGAGAGGACCGCGGCATGACCGACTGGCTCGGACAGTTCCCGGTTTGGTCGTCGCTGTTGAAAAACGCCAGTCTCGGAGAAGTGGCAACGACTATCAATGACGCATTAAACTCGCGCGCTAGCGCTGAAAGGCCAACGGCAGCCGCCCCCTTGCTGACCCGGCAGGAAGAGAAAGTGCTGACATTGTGGATGGACGGGGCAAGCAATCAAAAAATTGCCGCTCACCTGAGTATCAATGGAAAAACGGTCTATACCTACAAACGCAATATCCGGATGAAATTGCATATGGATACGCGTTTTTCTCCGTTCTTATCCCTGCAGGAATCAGAAAGCTGACGGTACGAAACCCGCTGGTCTCGTACCGTATGTTAATTACTGCTGAGCTTTAGTTGCCGCACCAGAGATTGCGCTACCACCTTCAGAAATATCCTGACCGACGCCACGCGTGGTATTACAGGCCGTTAACACTGAAGAAAGTACCAGGACTGAAAAGATCGCTGCAATTGTCTTCTTAACCATAATATCTTCCTTTTATAGCCAAAGTTGTTTTGTGTATAGCAACTTAAGAATAGACAAGATCCCGCCGGTTGACGGAAAAGGAAGCATTTTTAGGAAAATTAGACGAACTTAGCTGGCGGCGTGAGAAATGATATGACCGAGATCCTGGATATCTTGTCCCATTCCACGGGTGGTGTTACAGCCGGAAAGCAATGCACTGGAAAGCGCTAACAGAAGCAGAATTTTAACGGTACGTTTCATCATCCCTGCCTGCAAAAATCAGGCGCAGCGGGCGCTGCGCCTTCAATCATGACGTAAATTACTTCACGCGGGATACGTATTCGCCGGAGCGGGTATCCACTTTGATCACTTCGCCAGTCTGTACGAACAGTGGAACTTTAACCACTGCGCCGGTAGACAGTTTGGCTGGTTTACCGCCGGTACCTGCGGTATCACCTTTCAGACCTGGATCGGTTTCAACGATTTCCAGTTCTACGAAGTTTGGTGGGGTCACAGCGATAGGCTGGCCGTTCCACAGGGTCACGATGCACTCAGCCTGATCCAGCAGCCATTTAGCGCTATCACCTACCGCTTTCTCATCAGCAGACAGCTGTTCGAAAGTGGAGTTGTTCATGAAATGATAGAACTCACCGTCGTTGTACAGATAGGTCAGGTTCATATCAACAACATCAGCGCCTTCAGCGGAGTCAGTAGACTTGAAGGTTTTCTCAACACGGGTACCGGTCAGCAGACGGCGCAGCTTAACGCGTGCGAATGCCTGGCCTTTACCTGGTTTAACGAATTCGCTGGCTTCAACCGCGTACGGTTCGCCGTCCATCATGATTTTAAGACCAGCACGAAAATCGTTGCTATAGTACGTTGCCATAAGGCCCTCTAAATTTGTTAACTGGTAGCTAAGCCACAAAATGGCGCATATTGTAACCCTAAACACCCCGTCCAGAGAAGATTGGTTATCGCAACTTGCCGATGTAATCACCAGTCCTGATGAATTGCTGCGTCTTTTAGACCTCGATCAGCACCCAGAGTTGCTTGCAGGCCGCGAGGCAAAGCGCCTTTTCGCCCTGCGCGTTCCCCGTGCGTTTGTGGCGCGAATGGAGAAAGGCAACCCCGACGATCCACTTTTAAAACAAACGCTTACTTCGCAGGATGAGTTTGTCACCGCACCGGGATACAGCACCGATCCGCTGGAAGAGCAGAACAGCGTGGTGCCGGGTTTACTGCACAAGTATCTCAACCGCGCCCTGCTGCTGGTAAAAGGCGGTTGCGCGGTAAATTGTCGTTATTGCTTCCGTCGGCACTTCCCGTATGCCGAAAACCAGGGCAATAAACGCAACTGGCAGGTCGCGCTGGACTATATCGCCGCCCATCCGGAGCTGGATGAGATTATTTTTTCCGGCGGTGACCCGCTGATGGCAAAAGATCATGAGCTGGACTGGCTGTTGACTCAGCTTGAAGCCATCCCGCACGTTAAGCGCCTGCGTATTCACAGCCGTTTACCGATTGTCATTCCGGCACGTGTCACTGACGGACTGGTGTCACGCCTGGAGCAGTCAAGATTGCAGGTGCTGCTGGTGAATCATATTAACCATGCGAATGAAATTGACGATGACTTTCGCGCGGCGATGGCGCGTCTGCGTAAAGCGGGCGTGACGCTGCTGAACCAGAGCGTGCTGCTGCGCGGCGTCAATGACAGCGCCCGCGTGCTGGCTGATCTGAGCAATGCCCTGTTTGATGCGGGCGTGATGCCCTATTACCTGCACGTGCTGGATCGCGTTCAGGGCGCGGCCCATTTCATGGTGACGGATGAAGAAGCCCGGCAGATTATGCGCGAACTGTTAACGCTGGTTTCAGGCTATATGGTGCCGAAGCTGGCACGCGAGATTGGCGGAGAGCCGAGCAAGACGCCGCTGGATTTGCAGCTGCGGCAGCGCTAGTTTCCCCGCACCCTAACCCTCTCCCACAGGGAGAGGGAAAAAGGCAATCAGTTCGGGCACTTGTAGACCTGGCCGTTCATCTGGCTGGCGGTCGGCACGAAGCTGGACAGCATACTCTGCGTTGGGCTGCTCACGCCGTAAATCACGTTACCGCCCATTGCCGCAGCCTGGTTACGCAGCGCATTCGCCGCACCGCGCATCGAGCCGCCTTCTTCGCCATGCTGCCCTGACATCCAGTTACTTTGCTCACCGGTTGCCGTGCCTAACAGCTGGCATTCACTGCCAGGCTTATCTTCCACAAAGCGAACGCCCTGGCCCGCTGCCGACAGCTCATTGCTGGAGCTACAACCCGCCAGCAGCAATGCTGCCCCTACAATCCCTGCACAGACTTTTACGCGCATGTTATTCCTCGTTTTCAATAAGCTGGACAGTAGTTGTCCGTGTGTAAATCTTATACCTAAAAGATGACCAAAAGAAAAACCCCCGAGCATTTCTGCCCGGGGGTTTTTCACATTCTACGACGTAGAGCGCACGATTACATCATGCCGCCCATACCGCCCATGCCGCCCATGCCAGCAGCACCTAAGTCTGGTGCATCGCCTTTAGGCATATCGGTGACCATGCACTCGGTGGTGATCATCAGGCCAGCGACAGATGCCGCGTACTGCAGAGCAGAACGGGTCACTTTCGTTGGATCCAGGATACCGAAGTCGATCATGTTGCCGTATTCTTCAGTTGCTGCGTTATAACCGTAGTTACCTTCGCCCGCTTTCACGTTGTTCGCAACCACAGATGGCTCTTCACCGGCGTTAGAAACGATCTGACGCAGAGGAGCTTCCATTGCGCGCAGCGCAACTTTAATACCCACGTTCTGATCTTCGTTCTGTGCGGTCAGGCCTGCCAGTTTAGCGGCAACACGCACCAGCGCAACACCACCACCAGCAACCACGCCTTCTTCTACCGCAGCACGGGTCGCGTGCAGGGCATCGTCAACGCGTGCTTTTTTCTCTTTCATTTCAACTTCGGTCGCTGCACCGACTTTGATTACCGCAACGCCGCCTGCCAGTTTCGCTACGCGCTCCTGCAGTTTTTCACGGTCGTAATCGGAAGTCGCTTCTTCGATCTGCTTACGGATCTGACCAACGCGGCCCTGAATAGCAGCTTCTTCACCCACGCCATCGATGATGGTGGTGGTGTCTTTGTTGATCACAACGCGTTTCGCCTGGCCCAGGTCTTCCAGGGTCGCTTTTTCCAGTTCCATACCGATCTCTTCAGAGATTACGGTACCGCCGGTCAGGGTAGCGATATCCTGCAGCATCGCTTTACGGCGATCGCCGAAGCCAGGTGCTTTAACCGCAGCCACTTTCACGATGCCGCGCATGGTGTTAACCACCAGGGTCGCCAGCGCTTCGCCTTCAACGTCTTCAGCGATGATCACCAGCGGCTTGCCTGCTTTCGCAACGGCTTCCAGCACTGGCAGCATTTCGCGGATGTTGGAGATTTTCTTGTCAGCCAGCAGGATGAACGGGCTTTCCAGTTCAACAGCGCCAGTCTCTGGCTTGTTGATGAAGTATGGGGACAGGTAACCGCGGTCGAACTGCATACCTTCAACCACGTCCAGTTCGTCTTCCAGACCGGTACCGTCTTCAACGGTGATCACGCCTTCTTTACCGACTTTGTCCATCGCTTCAGCGATCAGTTTACCTACGGTTTCGTCGGAGTTAGCGGAGATAGTACCAACCTGAGCAATGGCTTTAGAGTCAGAGCACGGTACGGACAGCGCTTTCAGCTCTTCAACAGCGGAGGCGACAGCTTTGTCGATACCACGTTTCAGATCCATTGGGTTCATGCCCGCAGCAACGGCTTTCAGACCTTCGGTGATGATTGCCTGCGCCAGTACGGTCGCGGTGGTGGTACCGTCACCAGCAGCGTCGTTCGCTTTAGAGGCAACTTCTTTCACCATCTGCGCACCCATGTTTTCGAACTTGTCTTCCAGCTCAATTTCACGTGCTACAGAAACACCATCTTTAGTGATGGTTGGCGCGCCGAAGGATTTATCCAGCACTACGTTGCGGCCTTTCGGGCCCAGAGTCACTTTAACTGCATCTGCCAGTACGTTTACGCCGCGGAGCATTTTTACACGAGCGTCGTTACCGAATTTTACGTCTTTAGCTGCCATGTTCTTATTTCCTCAAATTCTCGTGCGTAAATTACGCTTCAACAATTGCCAGAATGTCGCTCTCGGACATGATCAACACTTCTTCATTGTCGATCTTCTCGGATTTCACGCCGTAGCCATCGTTGAAAATTACGATGTCACCAACTTTAACGTCCAGTGGCTGCACAGTTCCGTTTTCCAGGATGCGGCCCTTACCGACAGCGATGATTTCGCCACGCGTTGATTTGGCTGCTGCAGAACCGGTCAGAACGATGCCGCCAGCAGACTTGGTTTCAACTTCTTTACGTTTGACGATCACACGATCATGTAACGGACGAATACTCATTGATAGCTCTCCTTTGAGAAAGTCATTATCAGTTATGGATGACGCCGGCCCGCATGCGGTTTTCCGACTAGTGCCCTGAGAGATGGGGATAGCTTTTTCCCCCTTCAAGGGGGCGTCGAAAAAAAAATTTGCGAAAGTGTTACCATCGCCTCTCTTTTGGTACTGGCAGGGCGATGTGAATGAGTGGACTCAAGCAGGAGCTGGGGCTGGCGCAGGGCGTCGGACTGCTCTCAACCTCCTTGTTAGGTACGGGCGTGTTTGCCGTACCCGCACTGGCGGCGCTGGTGGCTGGAAATAACAGCCTGTGGGCTTGGCCGGCGCTGATTGTATTGGTTTTCCCGATAGCCATTGTGTTTGCCATCCTGGGGCGGCATTTCCCCAGCGCGGGAGGCGTGGCGCACTTTGTCGGACTGGCCTTTGGCCCGCGACTGCAGCGTGTCACCGGCTGGCTGTTTCTCTCCGTCATTCCGGTTGGCCTTCCTGCGGCGTTGCATATTGCGACCGGCTTTGGTCAGGCGCTGTTTGGCTGGCATAACGAGCAGTTATTGCTGGCCGAACTGGGTACGCTGGCGATCGTCTGGTGGGTGGGCTCTCGCGGCGCCAGCTCCAGCGCCAACCTGCAGACGCTGGTTGCGGTGCTGATTGTCGCGCTCGTTGCCGCTATCTGGTGGGCGGGCGATATCACAATCAAGGAAATTCCCTTCCCGGCGGTGACAGACGTCGACCATTCACAGCTTTTCGCCGCGCTCTCCGTTATGTTCTGGTGTTTTGTGGGTCTGGAAGCCTTTGCCCATCTGGCGTCGGAATTTAAGCAGCCTGAACGCGATTTCCCCCGCGCGCTGATGATAGGCCTGCTGCTTGCTGGCACGGTCTATTGGGCGTGTACCGTGCTGGTCTTACACTTCCACGCGTTCGGAGCGGATCTCGCCGCCGCGGCATCGCTGCCGGGTATCGTGGTGGAACTGTTCGGCGTGAAGGCGCTATGGATCGCCTGCGTCATCGGCTATCTCGCCTGTTTTGCCAGCCTGAATATTTATATCCAGAGCTTTGCCCGGCTGGTGTGGTCGCAGGCGCTCGACAAACCAGAGAATCGCCTCGCGCGCCTGTCTAAACGCCAGCTTCCGCTGAATGCCCTGAATGCCGTACTGGGCTGCTGCGTGGTGAGCACGCTGTGTATTTATGCACTGAAGATCAATCTTGACGCGCTGATCGTTTACGCCAACGGCATTTTCATCATGATCTACCTGCTGTGCATGCTGGCGGGATTTCGTTTGCTGAAAGGTCGCTATAAAGCTCTGGCGGTCGTCGGGGGTATGCTTTGCCTGCTGTTGCTGGCGATGGTGGGATGGAAGAGTCTGTACGCGATTGTCATGCTGGCAGGGCTGTGGGTGTTTTTGCCGAAGCGCGGTGCGCTACCGGAAGCCCGGTAGGCGAAGCGCCACCGGGCAACAAAATCACCGATCGTCTTTATGGTCTAAACGGTCGTGCTGTTCATCCTTACGCTGATACTCCCCTTCAAAGGTATCGCCCGGCCCGGTGCTGAATCCGCCCCCCGGCATACGGCTAAAGCGCAGATGCGGCAGCAGCTTCATGGTCAGGTGTTTTTGCACCGGCGGCAGAAGCAGCAGAAGGCCGAGGAAGTCAGTGAAGAACCCCGGCAGGATCAGCAGCAGCCCCGCAATAATCAACGACACGCTTTTGATCATCTCTTCCGCCGGGCTTTCCCCTGCGGCCATCTTCTGCTGCATTATCAGGAAATTTTTGAAACCCTGATTACGCACCAGCGACATGCCGATGACGGAGGTGAAAATCACCAGAATCAGCGTCAGCAGGACGCCCAGCACATGGGCAACCTGGATGAAAATGGAAATCTCAATGTAAACATAGAGAAAGAAAGCAATAAACGGTATCCAGCGCACTGGCATCTCCTGTGTGGCAGAGGCCATCGGGCCCCTGTCTGAATGTGTTCGCGACGCGCGTTTGTATGAAATGGTGACGGTTAGCGAAAATTCAATCAGTTTGCACGGATATTTTTTTTGGAAATTATAAAGCGGTGACCCATTTCACAGATTAATAATTATCATGGAATCGGCTCGATAATAAGTGATCCAGCTTACGGCAATTCGCTATCATCAGCATATGATCTCGAGCATCTGGCTGATTGAGGGAATAATCGTCGGCCAGAAAATATTCAAAACCACATAAATACTGTGTGTTTAGTACAATCCATCGGCAGCTTGAAAAGAAGGTTCACATGTTAAACAACATTCGTATCGAAGAAGACTTGTTGGGTACCAGGGAAGTTCCAGCGGATGCCTACTACGGTGTCCACACTCTGAGAGCGATTGAAAACTTCTACATCAGCAACAGCAAAATCAGCGACATTCCTGAGTTTGTCCGTGGCATGGTGATGGTGAAGAAAGCCGCAGCACTGGCCAACAAAGAGCTGCAAACCATTCCTAAAAGCGCGGCAAATGCGATTATCGCAGCCTGCGATGAAGTGCTGAACAACGGCAAATGCATGGACCAGTTCCCGGTTGACGTCTATCAGGGCGGCGCGGGCACCTCCGTCAACATGAATACCAACGAAGTACTGGCAAACATTGGCCTGGAGCTGATGGGTCACCAGAAAGGTGAATACCAGTACCTGAACCCGAACGACCACGTAAACAAATGCCAGTCTACCAACGACGCCTACCCTACCGGCTTCCGTATCGCGGTGTATGCCTCTGTGGTAAAACTGGTGGACGCGATCAACCAGCTGGGTGATGGCTTCCAGCGTAAAGCGGTTGAGTTCCAGGACATCCTGAAAATGGGTCGTACCCAGCTGCAGGACGCGGTGCCGATGACGCTCGGCCAGGAATTCCACGCGTTTAACGTACTGCTGAACGAAGAGACCAAAAACCTGCTGCGCACCTCCGAGCTGCTGCTGGAAGTGAACCTGGGCGCCACCGCCATCGGTACGCGTCTGAACACCCCGGATGGCTATCAGCAGCTGGCGGTACAGAAGCTGGCTGAAGTCTCTAACCTGCCGGTTGTGCCTGCAGAAGACCTGATTGAAGCCACCTCCGACTGCGGCGCCTACGTCATGGTACACAGCGCCCTGAAACGTCTGGCGGTAAAACTGTCCAAAATCTGTAACGACCTGCGTCTGCTCTCTTCCGGTCCGCGCGCTGGCCTGAATGAAATTAACCTGCCAGAGCTGCAGGCAGGCTCGTCCATCATGCCAGCCAAGGTGAACCCGGTGGTGCCAGAAGTGGTGAACCAGGTTTGCTTCAAAGTCATCGGTAACGATACGACCGTGACCATGGCCTCTGAAGCGGGTCAGCTGCAGCTGAACGTGATGGAGCCAGTGATTGGCCAGGCGATGTTCGAATCCATCCACATTCTGACGAACGCCTGCTACAACCTGCTGGAAAAATGCATTAACGGCATCACGGCGAATAAAGAAGTCTGTGAAGGTTATGTTTACAACTCCATCGGGATCGTCACCTACCTCAACCCGTTCATCGGTCACCACAACGGTGATATCGTCGGTAAGATTTGCGCCGAAACCGGTAAGAGCGTACGTGAAGTGGTGCTGGAGCGCGGGCTGTTGACCGAAGCCGAGCTGGACGATATCTTCTCGGCCCAGAACCTGATGCACCCGGCATATAAAGCGAAACGATATACCGATGAAAGCGAACAGTAACCGTTCTGGCTAGGCTTCTTAAGGCACGTCACTTGTGACGTGCCTTTTTTCTTTTTAGGCGTTACCTAAATACAACAATTCAATATCAACTTGTTAATAAGCAAGGCAGGTCCTTATGTTTGGAGCAGAACTCGTCATCGTCTTGTTGGCGATTTATTTGGGAGCAAGACTCGGGGGTATCGGCATCGGTTTTGCCGGCGGTCTCGGGGTGCTCGTTCTTACCCTTATCTTTCAGATTAAACCCGGCGCAATCCCGTTCGACGTTATCGAAATCATCATGGCCGTTATTGCCGCTATCGCCGCCATGCAGGTGGCAGGCGGTATGGACTACCTGGTAAGCCTGGCGGAGCGTATGCTGCGCCGCCATCCAAAATACATCACCTTCCTTGCCCCGCTGGTGACCTGGTTTATGACCATTCTCGCCGGTACGGGCCACACCGCCTTCTCTACGCTGCCGGTGATTACCGAAGTGGCGAAAGAGCAGGGTATCCGTCCGTCTCGTCCGCTCTCTATTGCCGTCGTCGCGTCCCAGATTGCGATTACCGCCTCACCGATTTCCGCTGCGGTGGTCTTCTTCGCCGGTATTCTGGAGCCGATGGGCGTGAGCTACCTGACGCTGCTGGCGATCTGTATCCCGGTGACGCTGATCGCGGTGATGATTACTGCCGTGCTGTGTAACTTCCTCGGCGCTGAACTGAAAGACGATCCGGTTTACCAGGAACGCCTCGCCAAGGGTGAAGTGAGACTGCGCGGCAGCCAGGTCTTCGAGCTGAAGCCGCACGCAAAGCGCTCCGTGCTGCTGTTCCTGATCGGTATTGTCGCGGTGATGTTCTACGCGACCGCCATCAGCGACACCGTGGGCCTGATCCAGAACCCTGTCCTGCCGCGTAACGAAGCGATTGTAGTGTTTATGCTGACCATCGCGACGCTGATTAGCATCACCTGTAAAATCGACACCAGCGAAGTGCTGAACGCCAGCACCTTTAAATCCGGTATGAGCGCCTGCGTATGCGTACTGGGCGTGGCGTGGCTCGGTGATACCTTCGTGAAAGCGCACATCAGCGACATTCAGACCATCGCTGGCGACCTGCTGCACAACTACCCGTGGCTGCTGGCGGTGGTGCTGTTCTTTGCCGCTACCCTGCTTTACTCCCAGGCGGCGACCACCAAAGCGCTGATGCCTGCGGCACTGATGCTGGGCGTGACGCCACTGACGGCGATTGCCTCTTTCGCGGCGGTTTCTGCCCTGTTCGTTCTGCCAACCTACCCAACCCTGCTGGCGGCGGTGGAGATGGACGACACCGGCTCAACCCGTATCGGTAAGTATGTGTTTAACCACGCGTTCCTGATCCCGGGCGTGGTCGCCATTTCACTTTGCGTGATCCTCGGCTTTATCATTGGCGGCGTGGTGCTGTAAACGGTGAGTGGTTGTAAAAATAGTTAAAAACGGGCCGCACTGCGGCCCGTTTCATTAATGACCAACCGCCTTGCGTGATATAGTGAAGCCTTTCGTGATGAGGAGGTCGACTTGTGAACACGCCTGATGCTGTTGTCGTACTGTGTACCGCCCCTGATGAAGCCTCTGCCCAGGATCTCGCCGCCAAAGTGCTGGCCGAAAAACTGGCTGCCTGCGTGACGCTCCTCCCTGGTGCCACCTCCCTTTATTACTGGGAAGGCAAGCTGGAGCAAGAGTACGAAGTCCAGATGTTGCTCAAAACCAATCTGGCGAATCAGCAGGCTCTCCTGGATTGCCTCAAATCTCATCATCCTTACCAAACCCCGGAGCTGCTGGTATTGCCAGTGGTTCATGGCGATAACGACTATCTCTCATGGCTCAACGCTTCCTTACGCTGATCCTGCTGCTGTGCAGCACGTCAGCTTTTGCCGGGTTGTTTGACGCGCCCGGCCGTTCGAACTTTATTCCTGCCGACCAGGCGTTTGTTTTCGATTTTCAGCAGAACCAGCACGATCTGACGCTCACCTGGCAGGTGAAAGAGGGCTATTACCTCTATCGCAAGCAGGTGAGTATTACCCCTGCCCAGGCAAACGTGGCCGCATTACAATTGCCCGCTGGCGAGTGGCACGAGGACGAGTTCTACGGCAAGAGTGAAATCTACCGCCAGCGCTTAAGCGTGCCCGTGACGGTGAATCAGGCCGATAAAGGCGCGACGCTGACGGTGACCTATCAGGGATGCGCGGACGCGGGATTCTGCTATCCACCGGAAACGAAAGTCGTGCCGCTTAGCGAAGTGAAAGCGTCTGCTGCTGTAACGCCGGTCCCTGCGGTTGAGAAAACCAACGACCGCGCTGACCTTCCGTTCTCAGCGCTGTGGGCGTTACTGATTGGTATCGGCATTGCCTTTACGCCGTGCGTGTTGCCGATGTATCCGCTCATCTCTGGCATCGTGCTGGGCGGCAAACAGCGTCTTTCTACCGCCCGCGCCCTGCTGCTGGCTTTTATATACGTGCAAGGAATGGCGCTAACCTACACAGCCCTTGGCCTTGTGGTTGCCGCTGCCGGGTTACAGTTCCAGGCGGCACTCCAGCACCCTTATGTTCTCATTGGCCTGTCAGCGGTGTTTATCCTTTTGGCGCTGTCAATGTTTGGCCTGTTCACGCTACAGCTGCCCTCTTCGCTGCAAACGCGCTTAACGCTGATGAGCAACCGTCAGCAGGGCGGCTCCGCAGGCGGCGTGTTTGCGATGGGTGCCATTGCCGGGCTGATTTGCTCTCCCTGCACTACCGCACCGCTGAGCGCTATCCTGCTGTACATCGCCCAGAGCGGTAACATGTGGCTCGGCGGGGGTACGCTGTACCTCTACGCGCTCGGCATGGGCCTGCCGCTGATTCTGGTCACGGTTTTCGGCAATCGACTTCTGCCGAAGAGCGGCCCGTGGATGGAGACGGTGAAAACCGCATTTGGTTTTGTCATCCTCGCGCTGCCGGTGTTCCTTCTTGAGCGTATCATCGGCGACGCCTGGGGTCTGCGCCTGTGGGCGATACTCGGCGTATCATTCTTTGCCTGGGCGTTTATCGTCAGCCTGGGGGCGAAGAAGCCATGGATGCGCCTGGTGCAAATCCTGCTACTGGCTGCCGCGCTGGTGAGCGTACGCCCTCTGCAGGACTGGGCGTTCGGCACACCGGTGAGTCAGACCCAGGCGCATCTGAACTTTACCCAGATAAAAAACGTGGATGAACTTAACAGCGCACTGGCAGAGGCGAAAGGCAAACCGGTGATGCTCGATCTCTATGCCGACTGGTGTGTCGCCTGCAAAGAGTTTGAAAAATATACTTTTAGCGATCCACAGGTGCAAAGCGCCCTGAAAGAGACCGTTTTGCTCCAGGCTAACGTGACCGCCAATAATGCGCAGGATAAGGCTCTGCTGAAGCAGCTTAACGTGCTCGGGCTGCCAACCATTCTGTTCTTCAATCAACAGGGCCATGAGCAGCCTGAGCAGCGTGTAACCGGGTTTATGGATGCTGCGGCATTTAGCGCGCATTTGCGCAATCGCCAACCGTAAACAACACTTTAAGCGGGACAAACCGTTGGGAATAGCGGAGGAGATAACCGTGCAACGTGAAGACGTACTGGGACAAGCCCTGCAACTACTTGAGATTCAAGGGATCGCCAGCACCACGCTTGAGATGGTAGCCGACCGTATCGATTATCCCCTGGATGAACTTAAGCGCTTCTGGCCGGATAAAGAGGCGCTACTCTATGATGCCCTGCGCTATCTCAGCCAGCAGGTTGATGTCTGGCGCAGACAACTGATGCTGAATGAAGAACTGACCGCGGAGCAAAAGCTGCTGGCGCGCTATACCGCGCTGACGGAATGCGTCAGCAACAACCGCTACCCGGGTTGTCTGTTCATCGCCGCCTGCACTTATTTTCCTGACCCTGGCCATCCTATTCACCAGTTGGCGGATCAGCAAAAACGGGCGGCGCATGACTTTACCCACGAGCTGCTGACCACGCTGGAAGTCGATGACCCTGCGATGGTGGCTAAACAGATGGAGCTGGTGCTGGAAGGTTGCCTCAGCCGCATGCTGGTGAACCGTAGCCAGGCCGATGTGGATACGGCGCACCGCCTGGCGGAAGATATTCTACGCTTTGCCCAATGCAGAATGGGTGGAGCGCTGACCTAAGCCAGCATGCCCGCCCAGGCGGAGACGAGCAGACACAGCGCCATCAGGCGCTGAAACCGCACCATCGCCACGGTGGTGCGAAAAATTCGGTTCACCGCTTTACCCAACCACGCCCAGCACATCAAACAGGCTATCGAGATCAGCAGAAACCATAGCGCCATTAGCGCATTATCCCGCAATACATGGTCGCCAGTTGGGGCAAACAGGCTGACGACGGCCAGCGCCATCATCCAGGTTTTGGGGTTCACAACCTGCAGCAGTGCCGCCGCCCGAGCGGTGAATCGGATACGGTTCTCAGCGGAGAGACGGGCTGCCGGGGCGCGAAACAGCTGCCAGCTCATCCAGCTTAGCCACAGCACGCCTGTCCAGCTCATTATCTGACGTATCAGAGGATACTGACGCAGCACTTCCCCTGTTCCCGCGCCTGATACCAGCACAATCGCACTGGCCGCGATACATCCGCCCAGAATAGCAGGTACGGTATTTTTTACGCCAAAGTGCTGGCTGTTCGTCAGCACGAGAATATTGGTCGGCCCCGGCGTAATGGAGGCGACAAATGCGAACAACAGAAAGGGTATCAAACTCACGGGTGGCTCCTTTTTATTAGAGCCATGAATGTGCCGTTATTTTTTGGAAACGTCTGGAAGGTTTGTGCACAACCGTCGGTAGTGTGCAGGAGAGATACGGTAAGCACGCTGAAACCAACGTCCCAGATGGCTTTGATCGGCAAATCCCACTGCGGCAGCCACATCAACAGGCTGGTCACCACGCGCCAGCAGCTGTCGGGCCTTTGCCAGGCGCAGCTGAATAAGCCATGCGTGTGGCGCCAGGTTGAACTCGCGCTTAAAACAGCGCGTCAGGGTAAAGCGATCCGTGCCCGTCTCGCGCGCAAGGTCTGACAGCCCTACGTTCTCGCCGATATGAGCAAACAGATAGTCGCGCGCACGGTGCGCCACGGCAGCGCTTTGTAACTGCGACGGCAGTTTTTTACGCCAGTGGCAATGGGCGGTGATCCGGGAGAGCAGATTATCCATAGTGCTCTGCTGAACGATTTTCATCTCGTCATTATGCAGGGTGGAGAATGTCTCACCGATAGCGCGCACCAGCTGCGGCTCCCGCGTCAGCGTTTGGGCAAAGTGGAGTGAATAACTCCCGGGAGTAGATTCGTAAAGCCCTTGTAGCGCACGGGTAAGCCAGCGCTCATCCAGATAGAAGGTCAAATAGGTAAAGCCGCCCTCTACAGGCGCATCACCGTCGTGGATCTCGCCAGGTTCGAGCAGAAATGCGTCGCCCGGCTGGCTACGATGACGCTCACGGCGGCAGTGAAACTGCTGCGTGCCGGAGAGGGTTATCCCTACCAGATAGCTATCGTGCCAGTGCGGATCAAAGGCATGCCCTTCGAAATGCGCTTTAATCGTCTCAATACCCGTATCTGCATGCTGACGCAGTTCAAGCCAGTCATTCGCCATACTGTCCTCCTCTTGCTATCAGCATTGCCGTATTACGCTGGTTGTGTCTGGAAGATTTGTGCATTTTCACGGCGAAAGCGGACAGATTGCCGCAAACTTAAGCAGTTGAACAGCTTTTCCCGAAATAATGTTGACGATCGAGCGTGATTGCGGTTTAATGCGCTCCGTTGCCCGGATAGCTCAGTCGGTAGAGCAGGGGATTGAAAATCCCCGTGTCCTTGGTTCGATTCCGAGTCCGGGC
>NZ_JASEYI010000032.1:0-31473 GCF_035064085.1 Enterobacter sp. R-1.6.2 | reverse complement strand
AGCTGATAGAAACAGAAGCCACTGGAGCACCTCAAAAACACCATCATACACTAAATCAGTAAGTTGGCACCATTACCAGCATTCTAACCCGAAGCGCACAGGATGCTTTGCGTGGCTATAGCAAGAAGCAGCCAAAATCAAAAATTAGGAAGCCTGAAAAAGCAAATCCTCTCCTTCGTGAAGAACAATCCTTTCGTGCCGAGTGTGCCCCACTAATCGGGGAAAACGATATTTTCATAATCGCTAGTTGCATTATTTCAATGTCGGCTCGGTTGGGGCAATACCCTGTTAGCCTGGCTAAAAGAGCAGCCGCTTTAAAAGGTGTCATCAAAACTGAGCTTTTGCCCGAACTGCTGGAGTTACTTCAGCAGGATGTAGAGTTGAATGCCTTAGTACCGCTCCACAGAGACAAAGATGACAATACTCGTAGTGATGGAGGCAAGCTTGTTGGATTGACAGGGGTCGTTGAGGGAGGCTCCTCTATCGGTGTTGAAGCGCAGCGCATTATTACCACAGAACTTAAAAAGCTCGCGTATATCTCCGCAGTTCAGCGCGTTTATCTGGATACAGCTCGTTTAGGACTGGCTTTGGAAAACGATACGTTTAAGGTTATCGAGGAGGTAAAACGTATTGCTGATAAGCACAAATGGAGTCCATTATCGGTTGCGGTGTATGCCACTTACAAAACGCCTGGCATAATACCGGATATCGCCAGAGATGTGATTACTTTACTGGCACAGGATGAGGTTCTTCCAGCGACCGTCAAACGATAACTTTATTTGTATTAGCTCAGATTTGGCCTGACAAAGGTGTGGCGCAGGGCCGAACTCTATCTGACAGCTCGCTCCGTGCCAGGTGCGGACATTTTGTCTATCGATTCAGGCGGTCAAATTCAGTAAACCACTTCATACTCACTGATCAGCCGCGATGTGTGCGCTGTGTTGCCGTTATTGCAATCACATCCTAAGAAGATTTCTGAGAAACGCAATTAACTTCAATGATATTATATACAAAGGAAACGCTGGGAAACTGGGGCAAAGTTTGGGTGTCACAAAGCCCCGAATAGTTTCGCGGTGCATCACATAGCAATCACCTATCCCTGAGGTAAATATATGGACTTTACGGAATATCAAGAAGAAATAATTGAAGATGTTAAATCTTGCCTTGAAAACTTACAAGTCCAACCCATTTTATTCATGGGGGCGGGTATTTCACAACGATATATAAAAGCGCCTGACTGGGAAGGTTTATTAAAGCAACTAGCGGAAAATTGCCCCTTGATCAAACGCCCTTATGGTTACTACAGCCAAACAAAGGGTGATAACAAACCATTGATTGCTAGCGATTTTTGTGACTTCTATGCTGAGTGGGCTTGGGATGATGGCAAGGATCGCTATCCAGAGACATACTTTGAAGGAACGACTCCAAAAGATATTTATATTAAGCATGAAATTGCATCTATTCTGAATGAATTATCAAACTCCGTTGATTTTTCGAACATGGAATATACAGAGGAAGTTCAGAAATTAAGGAAAGTAAAACCTCATGCAATAATCACAACAAATTATGACGACACATTAGAAAAAATATTTGACAATTATCAGGCAATAGTTGGTCATAATGTTGTTAAAGTGAATTATTCATCTTATGGCGAAATCATGAAAATTCATGGTAGCAGTCATGAAGTTGAAAGTATTGTTATTACAAATGAAGATTATGTTGATTTCTATAAACGTAAGAAATATATCAGTGCAAAGTTGCTAACATATTTTGCTGAACACCCCTTGTTTTTCTTTGGGTACAGTATCAATGATGAAAACATAAAGTCAATTCTCTCTGATATAGATGAAATCATCGCTCCCAATAATGCACTTATTCCAAATATTTATCTTGTCTCCTTCAGTAAGGACTGCGAGGCCACTGGTTCTCATCAAAAGGAATTGCTAATCGGTGTTGGTGAGAATAAAAGCGTTCGAATAAAGGTGATATACGCAAATGATTTTGGTTGGATTTTTGATGCGTTATCATCTAATACACCGGAAATTAGCGTTAATCCAAAACTTGTGCGTGCATTTCTAGCCAGAACGTACACATTCGCATCAGAATCCCTTGTTAAACAAGAGCTTCCATACGATTTTGAGATGTTCCGCAATATTGCAGAGCATGATGATGCATTAGCAAAAATGTATGGTATCGCTGAACTCAATAATGGACAGGCACTAAATGCTAGTTTCCCATATACAATGTCTGATCTGGCAAGGATTCTCGACATGGGATCGTGGCACTATGTTAATCAAGAATTCGAAAAATTAAGAAAACTAACCGACTTCAACATTAAAGCATCAGACAACAATTATCATGTTTTCATTAAATCTGGGAAAAGTGGTGTCGGAAAATACTCATCAGAGGCACTTGACTTATTGCGAAAATTAATAAATGGGGAGCAATTTGAGTTAAACCCATAATTAAAGATGATGCACTCAATGACGTTATATTAAAGAGGCCGCTGCGAGAGACTTTTTTGCAGCGGTCTTTTGAACATATGGGCATTTCTAACGAACCAGTGATTAGACATTTTCACTGAATCTTGACATGTCTTCCTGAGTTAAATAGTTTTTTTTCAGTTGTTTTACGTCCTATCCTCGCTCAGAGCGGACAGTCAGGTTCGATTGTACTCTGTCTGCGGAAACTGTCAGTGCGAGTCAAAGCCAATACACTTATTTGAACTAGCTTACCAATTCCTTTTTGATCCGGTAGAACGTTGCACGACTGATATCAGCAGCTTTCATTATGTGGGCTGGTTTAACGTTCTGCGCCAGCATTTCGCGAACAGTCTCACGGGCTTCCATATCTTTTTCTTTCCCCGTATACAAACCTGCCTGTTTTGCTCTCTCGATCCCCTGTGCCTGACGTTTACGCCGAGTTTCATAATCCTGTCGTGCCATTGTTGCGAGGATATCGATTAGCATGGAGTTGACTGCCCGAAGAATGCCACTGGTAAGGTCATTACCGGACATTTCAACCATCTGCCAACTGGTCGGTAAGTCCATTGATACGATTACCAGCCCTTTACTATTCAACGTAGCTTTGAGTTCAGCCCATTCTTCATGTTGAAGACGACTGAGACGGTCAATTGCTTCAATAAGAAGCAGATCACCGGGTTGTGCTTCCACCAGTAGATGCATGAGTTCAACACGATCAAGCTTCGCACCACTTGCATTCTCAACGTATTCTCCGGCAACCGACCAGTTTTTGCTTTGCGCAAATTCGCGCAGGCTAACTAATGCACGATCAGCATGTTGGCCTTCCGTAGATGCACGGCAGTAGATACGGACATTCATTATGTATTCTCTTTGAAATATCAATCCAATATCCATATGATACATTACGTTATTTTGCTGTCAATAGAGTTAAATTTAAACCCTATCGATACTTTGTGTCATGGTCTTTATCAGGTATACCTAAAAGAGATATTGTTCGGATGGTATTCAGATCTTGCTTGGGGTATACGATTTGGTCAGTTTCTGTAGCTGAAGCACTCCGGTTTCATTTCAGCAGGTCTTAATCAAATTCAGTGTGCCATACATGCGGCACGAAAAAGTCTGGCATCAATGTGACCAGTTCTATCACCCACCACAGTCACTACAGTGGCCACACAGTTGGGGACCCAAAGGATGTTGTTTACCATTTTGCAATGGTTGACAGCTACCCGAAAGCAACTCCTCTTCGAGAGCGCTCAATTCCTCAGTTAATCGGGTTTGCAATTTTAGTTTGTTGAACCCATCCACACTGGGCGTAAGTGTATAGTTGTGATAACTGTCAACTTTTCTTCTCTCTTCTGTTCAGAATAAATTAATGTTCAGGCGTTATGATAAATAGATGTTATCGCCACCATGGCGCGGTCTTTACAGGAATAAATCTCACCATTTTTATATTTTCACCACAGTACCTCAAAATTTCATATACCAAAACTGAACTTGGCCGGGTAGTATTGGCTGCTTAGTATTAACTGTAGATGCTGTTATTAGGAGTTTCAGGTGCAGGTAAACAAACTTACGGATGATATTGATATTAGTTCTCATGAGCGTTTCCTCGCGGCCCGTAAAAGCACATGGGTTAGTGTGCTTGTTAATTGTTTTCTGACATCCGGGCAAGTGATTACTGGCGTATTTTCCGGATCTCAGGGGCTTATTGCGGATGGTATCCATTCTCTGTCTGATTTAGTTTCAGACTTTGTGGTGCTTATTGCTAATCATAAAAGTAAAAAAAATCCCGATGATGACCATCACTACGGGCATCATCGTTATGAAAATGGTGCATCATTAATTCTGGGGACAATTTTATTCATTGTTGGCATCGGGATGTTATGGTCAGCAGCAAATAAAATGCAACAACCAGATGATATTCCTCAGGTACATATTGTTGCTCTGTGGGTGGCCTTAGCCGCACTGGTTATCAAAGAGCTTCTTTTTCGCTATATGCTGGCAGTAGCAACCCGAGTAAAATCCACTATGCTGGTTGCCAATGCCTGGCATGCCCGCTCTGATGCCGCCTCATCTTTGGTGGTGGCTATTGGTATTATTGGTAGTTTATCAGGGTTTAAATTGCTTGATCCGGTAGCTGCACTGGTTGTGGGACTGATTGTGACCAGAATGGGATATTCATTTATGTCAGATTCGCTTCATGACTTGATGGACAGGGCCGTGGATATTGAAACTGAAAATAGTATAAAAACAACATTATTGTCCACGCCTGGGGTCGAAGGCATCCATGACCTCAAGACCAGAAAAATGGGGGACCTTGTTGTGGTTGATGTTCATCTGGAAATTGATGGTGATTTATCAGTGAAAGTAGGACATGACATTGCTGTTTTGGCCAGGAAATCAGTTTTAGATAATCATCATGTTTTAAATGTTATGACACATGTTGACCCTTATTTTAAAGGTGATAATAGTCCTGGTTGCGGGGGCAAATAATCCTGAAAAATAATATGAATGCTGCTGTTTTTTGAGAAGATTGGGAAGGGATTATTTTTTTGCGCAATATTACCCCTTCTGACTGTGAAAACGAGAGTAAACAATATGGAGGCTATTATGACAAAAATTATGCGTACTGTTGTGATAGGAGCCACCCTTCTTTTATCCCCCTGTGTAATGGCTGGTTCTGACGGTGTTGAACATGCCATGAAGATGATGAATAAAAGCTACCGCGCAGCACTTAAGGAGGAGGACGTTACATCCTTCAGGAAAGATATGCGGGAACTGAAAGCAACAGCAGAGTCCATCCTGAACAGCCCTGTAGAAGGGTATGACAGGGAAACGTATGTTGCAGGCATGTCACTTCTAATTGATGAGGTAACTGCCGTTGAAAGTACCGCTGAGAAGGAAGGTCTTGACGCCGGGAAAATTGCAGCACAGAAACTAGGCAGTCTGATGAGAAAATACCACAATAAACTAGGTGTTGACTGAGACCGGGAATTATTCGGTGAAGGTAGATATGCTGGAAAGATATCCCTGAACTGACATGATACACGTGCCTGTAATCAAGCAGATAGCTATGCACTGGTGAGGAAATTTCACAACGTTATCTTATCTGCAAAATACATATAAAAATGTTGGGGTAACAAACATGCATTATCAATGCTACATATTTTAGTTTGTTGCCTCAACATAAGTTAAGTACCTATTGGTGTTGCGCGGGGTGGATTCAGGGGGCCAAATTATATTTGGTGGTCACGCGTCAGTCTGTGTTTTGTTTGTTGGTCATGATGACCTGCTCCCCGTTGATTAACACACTGATGCCCGTAATGTCTTCATCATCGGTATGAGACCCTCATTAAGATGCTTTTTTCCGGCAAATAAATCATCAGTATCCTCTTCGAGGCTGGAACAGGGATTCTAAGCCATGTGCTTTGCCGTAAGAAGATCATTTCCGACGTCACCTAATGTGGCTTGGTGAATGGATTTTGTCATGGCTGCACTCTTCATCGGTCGTCGGATTAAGTGCCGTACGATCCACGTCGCTTTTGGAATTTCAAGCGTTCAGATATAAGCATTCTGTACAGCATTGCGTTGTTTCGTGGCTATCTGGCGACGATAAGAACCACTCAGGAACCTGAATTTACCTGTCGAGTACTGGGCCTTTGAACATGGTTTGGATATTACTGAGTGCATCTTGGTTTTGAGAAGTTAAGGTTATCATTAATAAAAAGGCATAATATTGAGTGGTCAACCAACCTTAAAAAAGTGGCTAAATTATGAACGAAAATTTACGTAATGCTCTTCCTCACAAAAACACACCATTTCTACGTGTGCTGCATATCATCGTAGCTGTATTGATTTTATTGCAGATTATTAATTCAAACCTTACCGAAAGCGATGCGCTTAGTGACTATACTCTCACTGGGTTCGTAACATGGTTCCATGTTATCACTGGGTTATCACTGATTGTCCTTGGGTTTGTCATGCTTGCATGGATGCTGACACAACGAGGATTTCGTTACTATTTTGCCTGGGTGGTCCTTGATTTTCGAGGTGTGGTTGAAGATATCAAAATGCTGATATCATTCCGTCTTCCTGAAGCTCATGCTGGTGGGATTGCTGCTCTGGTTCAGGGGCTTGGTGTACTTGCACTATTGGGCGTTGCATTATGTGGTGGATTCTGGTTTGCTCTCAATACTGCTCTTGGCACGTCACCTGTGCTGACAGAAACCGTCCTGCATGTGCATAAGTTTCTGACTGTATTTATTGAAACCTATTTCTGGGCACATGGTGCGATGGGGTTGCTGCATATCTTCCTCACCGTTCGTAGCCAAAGGAAAAATCCCGTTACCGAATAGTGCTGTAGGTTTATGATGGATAAGATGCCCTGTAATGGTTGGCTAAAACAGACTATAACCGCGCATTTATCCGTCAATGCATTTTCTATTTATCCGTAATTCCGATGAGTATGCGTATTTGAAGGAAAAAATATATGCATCTTGAACGACATAGTATCGAAAAAGTGGGATGGCTGAGGGCAGCTGTACTGGGGGCAAATGACGGAATTGTTTCGACAGCGAGCCTTGTTCTTGGGGTTGCATCTGCAAATAGCAGTCCTTCCGGTGTTTTACTTGCAGGTGTTGCAGGACTGGTTGCCGGAGCTATGTCAATGGCTACAGGGGAATATGTTTCCGTCTCATCTCAGGCGGATACCGAAAACGCAGCACTTGCCCAGGAAAAAAGGGAGCTGGAAACTGATTATCAGGGAGAGGTGCGGGAACTGACTTCACTTTATATGCAACGTGGACTGGAGCCAGAGCTTGCCCGGCAGGTTGCGGAGCAACTTATGGTCAAAGATGCCCTGGATGCTCATGCCCGTGAAGAACTGGGGTTGACGGATATAAATTCTGCACAGCCCCTACAGGCAGCTGTCTTTTCTGCCCTGAGTTTTTCCGCTGGTGCGGTGTTACCCTTAATCGTGGCATGGCTCTCCCCTCTGAAACTGGCTTTTTTGTTGATAATCCTTTCCACCCTTTTTTCACTGGCGGTCCTTGGCTATATATCTTCGGTTTTGAGTAAAGCCTCTCCTGTCAGGGCGATCATAAGAATTACGTTCTGGAGTACCATGGCTATGCTTTTGTCTATGGGGATTGGTCATTTTACAGGGCAGGCCCTGCTTTAATGTTATGAAGCACAATTCGAGTACCATCTTACTGGCGATGCTTCGCAAAACAATTTGCAATGCAGCTCCCTTCAAACTCGATTCCTGCTTGCGCCAATACCTGTTGAAGGGGTGATGGAGGGGATTCTCCCCCTCCATTTCAAGGGCAAGGACAACGCTACTTCTGGCAAATTTCCCGGTCGTAAACGCCACCATTGACAACCAAAATTTGTCGTTTCTTCTTTGAAATCATATCAGTCATTATCTTCGAGTCATCAAGAAAGATACCCCCAAAGGTTCCAGGTCGTGCATTCTTCCCGGCGATTATAATCAGATCCCCAATATTCAATGCAGCAACTTTATCGTTATTGTAATTCGTATCTTCAAATATGAACTTCAGGCCTTCATCTGAACCGGGAATACCCAATGTTACTACAGGATTTTTTCTGAAAGTAACAGTACCGATACCAGTTATTTTTCCTGTTACCATTAACTGACATTTTTTGAAGTCATTTGTTGCCCTGAATTCATGTTGTTCAAACCGCGCATAAACTTCCCCTGTTGTATACATTCGCGGAAGTATATCGATTATCGATGGTTTGGATGGTTGCTCAGGTTGTTGCTGAGTTACGGTATCAGCATTTACCTTGGCCTTCACTTCGGGGGTTTTAGGCTGATATGGGGGGGGCGTCAGCCCGTAAAGGAGATTGATGCCGTAGGCTATTGCGACGGTTATGACTGCTATTTTAATATAACGTTCATAGGGTGATTTAATTTCGTTCTTCCATGAATTCTATTTTGGTAACATGATTGCCATTGCGGTGTATTTTCATATTGTCTGTTGGGGACTTCACCGTATTACGAATTTCGTTCATTGTTTCTTTCGATAACATATCGCAGCCTTCCATATACATAACCCTACGGGTATCGGTATCTGGTATGTTAGTGAAACTGCTACTGACCCATAAATCGGGTATTTCAATTCCATGTATCAGCTTCATATACACAACGATGAACGCATCTGTCAGGTGAAACCGTCCAACTGTGTATTTTCCGGTATAGGTATTACCAGAAGACGATGCTACCCAATCGTTTTTTAAAACCAAAGTCAGTGCATTATTTTCCATATTCAGACTCCAGTTCACGAATGCGATTGTTCGTCATGTCGGTAAGACATTTCTGTTCATTATTGCAGCCGGATTTGTGCTTTATCCATTCTCTTTGAGAAGGAAGCAATCGTTTTCGGGTTTCAGGGCTAAGGCTTTTCCAGACCGAATTAAGTTTCTCATCGCTTGCTTTATAACTGTGTGTATCGACGTTTGAGGTTACTGCATTGTTTTTGGAGCTTCGCTACCGCTGCTATAGAAAACGGGTGCACGTACTCCCTGAGCGTAGTCTTTAGCTGCTTTTTCCCCCACGGCTTGCCCATTCGCAGTCAATACCTTTCCGAACTCTGTAGTGTCGAAACTGTAATTGCGGATCTCGCCATTGAAGTCCAGCTTCACGTTAACGGTTGTTGACTTCGAAATGGCAGTCAAGAAATCACCAGCTTCGGACCCGAAGGAACAAGCGACTTCTTTAGAATCACTGACATTAGGGCGTAACCCGTGCATCGTGAATCTGCCGTTATCAGTTGTAGCAGTGATATCTACCAGCGGAACGATTGATGATGATTGCTTTGTCATCGCGAAGCATATTCCCTTCAGATTTACATCCCTGTCCATCCCGAGAAACATCAGTGCGTTTTTGTCGCTGCTGGCGACACCCATTGATTTTGCCTCTGGCAAGAAATACACGGTACTGGAGGCGGTGGTTAAACCTGAAACGAAAACAACACCTGACGCCATGATTTTTAACGTTTTAATAAGAATTGTCATTCTGGATACCTTCTTTCTTTCGCACTCCATCGTGGACAGAGTATTCATTCCGTGAGTCTTGTTTACGAGAAACACTAACCGAAGAATCATGATCTTACATTGATCTATGAAATCTATCAATATCGTATAATTGATCTGTAAAAACGATCGATTAACATGGGGAGAAGAGGGGGAAGATGCGAAGGGTATTGTTTTTAAAGGGTTTTAAAATGGTTCATATGCTTGGTGTTAACGTCGGGCGGCGGGCAGCGGTTAGTCTTGAATACTGCGATTGAAAGACATAACAATCTACTTTGTGCGGGGTTTCCGGCAACCATAGAGGTGTTTCGATAAGGAGCGGTGCAATAAGTACAGTTCGTAGACAGAATGAATACGATGTAATTTTGAACCCTTGCTCTACAACGCTCTGTATCAAGTTTTACGGGGGTTTTATATTGAACGATGCCTGAAGTCTGCTTTAATCGCTCTGACAAGATACAGAGCGATTCATGGCTATATAGCGATGGATTACGCTAACATTTCTGTGGGGCAATTTTACAATGGCACTAACACTTACCTTTATTCCGTCAGTTCATCGATCAGTGTTCGGGGATGATCTAGTCGTTTTTTCGCTTCCGTCATGAACTTGTCTCGGTTGATCAATATGTCAATATGGTCATGCAGTATCAAACCTTCAGATTCAAGAATTTGAATATCGTTGATAGTCTGCGCTTCAACATAAATCTTACCCTTCTTCCAGCCTGAGTTGTTTTCGATAACGATACGCTGTTTATGCTGATCGCGGTATGTGATGGTAAACAAGTTGTGTTTCTTATCTATTCTGGAGCAATCTACGCGCATAATAACGGTCTTAATGTTTGCTCTTATTTTTGTGCGTAAAGGGTTAAGTGCGTCATCAATGTCAAACTTCCTGAACTTGTCCCAACCTTCAGTGTTCATTTGCACGATTGATTCATCGTATAGTCTTTTTTCCACTATCAGACTTTGTTTTTCTTGTTCTAGTTGATCAATTTGCGAAGTGAGGCTATTAATGATCTCAGGGCTTTTAGCTGAACCTATAGCCAATACATAGTTCTCAATTTGCGATTGTATGTCCGCTATTTTCCCTTCTAAACCAGATGGTTGATATTTCGTCTGTAAGAATATTCTATCGGCTATTAGTTGTAAAATCGTCCTTTCAAGGGTGCTTGCCCTGAATCCCCACTTATTACAATCTTGATGTAAATCTCTGGATGCACATTGGTAACGGTAAGCATGTGGATGGTTTTTAAGGGTTGATTTAGCCTTAACCATGTAACATGAGCAGTGCGCACAGTGCAAAATACCAATACCGGAAAGTAATGGTATTTCTGGATTACTCTCGCGATTCGGGGCAAATCCTTTGTTTCCAACTTGGAGCTTTAACGCTTCATATTCATCTTTGCTGATGATCGCAGGGTAATAATCATCCAGAACGTATTCTGCATTGTTTACAGTGATTACTTTTCGTCCATAAATGGCAGGTTCAAGGATTCTGGAACAATGCTGCATATTCCATATACCTTTTGATTTTTTGTTGCCAATAACCGGTCCATCGTAGTTGTTTTTCAGATGTTGAAGGATCATCCGATTTGACCAACCGTCTTGTTTTAACTGGATAATTTTTTTTGCTATGGGGAACAGGACTGGATGCGGATTGACATATCCAGTACTTGAATCTGTCCACCATTTATCCGAGCCTAACTCTTTAATTGCGACTACAGGATCACCTGGTTTCCGTTCCTGGTGACGTCTGATCTTGGACAGAGCACTTGCAATGGTGCGGTGTGATTTGGTTGAACTTTCTTCGTTTGCACGGCTGAACAACATCACGCTAAACATCAGTTGCTGCAATGTCTCGGTGTTTACTTCAGTCTGTCTGTAAACCTGTTTATCAATCCCGGTAATTACCGTGATGCCATTAAGTAATAAGCTGGTGAAAAGGTTAACCGCTTGCATGGCGTTCTGGCGTGAGAAGCGATCAAGGGATTCAATCAAGAGGAAAGACCCCTTTGGGATCAAACCGGATTCAACTTGGTCTATGAAATCCGATAAAGCTCCTTCCTGAACGTTTTTACCCTTGTACGCGGATACCCCTAAATCTTGGTATTCCTCGAAAATCTCCAGATCGTACTCAGTAGCAATCTGTTTTGCCATTTCAGCAATGTAGCTCTTCTGACGCTCAATCGAACTACCTTTACCTTGTCGTTCGCTGGAGTAACGGATATATGAATATAAGCGTGGACGATTCATGGTATTGAATTTCACTGGAAGTACTGTATTTCTTAAGATTGTAACATGTGCAGACATTGGTCATCACCTCCTTGGTAATCCATTGGGGCGACAGGTATAGCTGTTTTTACGCCTCAATTCTTAATGAGGTGTATTTTACTTTAGTGTTGCCGATGGTCACGCCCAGCACCGCCATCACGGTAAAGCCCAGACCGGTCAGCACCGCGTGGATGAGGTACAGCACCGGTGCGACGAACAGGAACAGGAATTCGATTGGTTCGGTGGTACCGCCCACGACGCAGGCGATCACGCCGGAAATCAGCAGGCCTTTAATTTTATGACGGTTTTCCGGGCGAGCGCAGTGGTACATCGCCAGCGCGGCACCCGGCAGGCCGCCGAGGAAGGCAGGCATTTTACCCTGAGACAGGAAGCGGGTGGCGCTTTCCGAGAAGCCGTGTGTGGTCGGGCAGCTCAGCTGCGCCTGGAAGATGGTCAGCGCGCCGCTCACGTCGTGACCGCACACCTCCATCGTACCGCCCGCTTCGGTGAAGCGAATCAGGGCCACCAGGATATGCTGCAGGCCAAACGGCAGGAGCAGACGCTCGCCGGTGCCGAAGATCATCGGACCGAAATCTCCCGCGCCGTTGATGATGCGGCCAATACCGTTGATGCCCATCGCAAAGACCGGCCAGATCAGCGGAATGATTAAACCGAACAGACCCATCACGACCAGGGTAACAATCGGCACAAAGCGGGTACCGCCGAAGAAGGCCAGGGCATCCGGCAGCCGGATATTGTGGAAGCGCTCGTGCAGCATCCAGATAATCACACCCGCGATCACCGCCCCGAGGATCCCGGTATCAATAGACTGGATACCGATCACGCTCTGAATGTTGTTGGCTTTCAGCACGGCAGCGTCGGTGGTCGGCAGAATGCCTTTCGCGGTCAGCCAGAAGTTAACCGCCAGGTTCATCACCGCGTAACCTACAAACCCGGCAAACGCCGCGACGCCTTTGTTCTCGCGCGCCAGGCCCAGCGGGATAGCGATACAGAACATCACGGGCAGGAAGCTAAACGCAAAGGAGCCGACTTTACTCATCCAGATGAAGATCGCCTGCAGCACCGGGGTACCGAGGAACGGGATCAGCGTGATGACGTCTTTACTGCTCAGCGAGCTGCCGATCCCGAGCATGATCCCGCAGAACGAGAGGAGTGCCACGGGCAGCATAAAGGTTTTACCCAGTTGCTGGAAAAATTCCCACAGCGATATTTTTTGTGCTGCTTTCGCCGTCATAAAACGACTCCTTTATTGTTAAAATCAGTTTGCCTGCTTCAATGCTGCGAGAAGATAAAACGTTTTATCAAAGTTTAGTGCGCGCTAAATCACATTCTCAGGCTTTGACTGGTAGTATAAAGATAACGTATTGATAAAACGTTTTACCGATCTCATTTCAGGGAGTCACGCCAACACATGGCTGTAGCGAAAAAAATCACCATCAACGATGTCGCGCTGGCGGCGGGCGTTTCCGTAAGCACCGTTTCACTGGTGCTGAGCGGAAAAGGGCGCATCTCTCCTGCGACCGGTCAGCGGGTTAACGAGGCGGTTGAGCAGCTGGGTTTTGTGCGTAACCGTCAGGCGTCGGCGCTGCGCGGCGGGCAAAGCGGGGTGATTGGCCTGATTGTCCGCGACCTGACGTCACCTTTCTATGCGGAGCTGACCGCAGGGTTAACCGAAGCGCTTGAAGCGCAGGGGCGGATGGTCTTTCTTCTGCACGGCGGTCGCGAGGCCGATCAGCTTCTCTCCCGGCTCGATATGCTGCTGAATCAGGGGGTGGACGGGGTGATCGTTGCCGGGGCGTCGGGCGTGGGCAGCGAGCTGTGCGAGCGCGCCGCCGAAAAAGGCGTGCCGCTGGTGTTTGCTTCGCGTGCCAGCTATCTGGACGAGGCCGATACGCTGCGACCGGATAACATGCAGGCCGCGCAAATGCTGACCGAGCATCTTATTCGTCGCGGACACCAGCGCATTGCGTGGCTCGGCGGGAAAAGCTCGTCCCTGACCCGCGCCGAGCGTGTCGGCGGCTACTGCGCGACGCTGATTAAATACGGCCTGCCGTTCCACAGCGAATGGGTCGTGGAGTGTGAATCCAGCCAGAAGAAAGCGGCGGAAGCGATAGCCGCGCTGCTGCGCAGCAGTCCGACGATCAGCGCCGTGATTTGCTACAACGACGTGATTGCCATGGGCGCCTGGTTTGGCCTGATCCGCGCCGGGCGTCAGAGCGGCGAGGGCGGGGTGGAAACCTTCTTCGGCCATCAGGTGGCGCTGGGAGCGTTCGCCGATGTCGGTGAAAACGCGCTCGACGACCTGCCGATCGTCTGGGCTACAACTCCCGCGCGGGAGATGGGCTACACGCTGGCGGACAGGATCTTGCAGCGCATCGACAACACGGACGTTCAGGCCGGACACCAGATTGTGGCGGCGCGGCTGGTGACGGTGAAATAATATCAGGTGGGTTGCGTCAGCGGATTGAGCAACAGTTCGGCTTCCAGCGCTTCCACAAATTTTCTTACTTTTGCCGGGATCAGCCGTGAGGTCGGGTAGACCGCCCAAACGGCCAGCGATTCCGGCTGGGCGTCTTCAAGGACGATCCGCTCGAGTTTACCCTCACTGAACGCCGGCTCTACGTACCAGCGAGATAAATTGGCGATCCCCAACCCTCCGAGGCAGGCTTCGAAAATGGCCTCAACGGAGTTCGCGGAGAATCGGCCCGACACCTTTTGTTTGTAGCGCTGTTCACCCTGTTCGAATGACCAGTGGACGGTATCTGACGTGGTCAGACAGCTGTGTGCCGCCAGATCGTTAAACGATTTTGGATAGCCATTCGCGGCAAGATACGCCGCGCTGGCGCAGAGATCGCGAGGGTTGTGACACAGGCGATGGGCAACCAGCCGGTTATCGCGCAGCGGCGCAATGCGTAACGCCACGTCTATGCCTTTTCGGACAATATCAACCTGTTCGTCGGTGGCGAGTAAATCGACCTGCAGGGCGGGATGTTGCTGCATGAACCGGGTCAGCATGGGAGCAACAATCTTACGGCCAAACCCCGCTGAGGCGGTAATACGCAGGCGTCCGGAAAGGTGCGTCCCTTCGGGAAACAGATCGGCAAGCGCGTTATTTTTATCTTCCAGCAACGCCTGCGCATGGGGCAAAAAAACGGCCCCATCGCTGGTGGGTGACAGGGAACGCGTGGTGCGGTGCACCAGCCTGACCCCCAGTTCAGCCTCAAGATTATTAAGAGACCGTGACGCCGCCATGGCGCTCACAGAGAGCCGACGCGCGGCGCCCGCCAGACTACCCGCCTTGACGGCTTCGACAAACACTTCAACATCTTCCAGTTTCATTGCATCGATTTTCGTTATGCTGACTTATCAAAGTACATATCTACATTATTTATCGTTACGCTGCCATAGTCTCTTCACAACCTGAAAAATATCAATCTGGAGTGAAGATGAAAAAGTTGAAAACGGTTCTGGCGCTCAGCGGCCTGCTCCTGGCAAGCACATCGTGGGCAGATGCCCCGGCACAGGTGAAACAGCAGGTTCCGGGCTATTATCGTCTGGCGGTCGGGGAATATGAGGTAACGGCGCTGTTCGACGGCTATAACGATCTTTCGCCTGCCTTACTACACGGGCTCTCAGGCGACAAGGTTCGCGAACTGCTGGCTCAACACAAAGTTGATGCCGAACGCATGCCTACCGCCTTTAACGCCTTTCTGGTGAATACCGGTAAACACCTGGTCATGATTGACAGCGGGGGGGGCCACTGCATGGCGGAAACGGCCGGCCAGTTGGTCAGCAATATGAACGCATCAGGGTACCGTCCCGAGCAGGTTGATACCATTTTCCTGACCCACCTGCATCTTGACCACGTATGCGGCCTGAGCGATGCAGAGGGTAAGGCGTTGTTCCCCAATGCTACTGTCTACGTACCGCAGGGGGAGGCCGACTACTGGCTTGACCCCGCAAAAGAAGCGAGCGCGCCGGCTAATGCGAGAGAGTATTTCGCTATCGCCAGGAATGCGCTGTCTGCGTATAAAGCCGCCGGGCACCTTAAAACCTTCGTCCCGCCAGCTTCGCCTGTCCCGGAAGTCCAGACGGCATATGCCATCGGGCATACGCCTGGCAGTACCGTTTATCGCTTCGCGTCGCAGGGAACGGCTATCAACTTCATTGGGGATTTGATTCATGCTCCTGCCGTCCAGTTCCCGCACCCTGAAGTGTCTATTCGCTTTGATGTCGATCCGAAAAAAGCCATCTCATCCCGGGCGCAGGAGTTTAACGCGCTGGCGAAAGACGGTGAGTGGATGGCTGCGGCACATCTGCCTTTCCCCGGTATCGGGCATATCACCGCCTGGCAGCAGGGCTATAGCTGGAATCCTGTCAATTACGGTCCTTATCAACGTGCGGCCAACGTGCCTCTGCTGAAATAAAGTGAGGTGACGAGCATGAAAAGTTACACCGTAATGGCAAACGGTATCCGTCAGTTTGTGGTTGAAGAGGGTGAAGGCGCACCGGTTATTCTCCTGCATGGTTTTCCTGAAACAAACTATGCCTGGCGCTACCAGATACCCGTACTGTCCCGGCACTACCGCGTGATTGCACCGGATTTACGCGGGTATGGCGAAACGGATAAACCTGCTTCTGGCTATGATAAGCGCAACATGGCGCGGGACATCCGGGAACTGATGCGTGTGCTGGGTTTACAGAAAGTGGTGCTGGTAGGGCACGATCGCGGCGCGCGCGTCGCGACGCGGTTTGCAAAAGATTACCCTGAGCTGGTGGATCGACTGGTGGTGATGGATAACGTGCCAACGCGTATTGTGGCGCGCGATCTGAATGCGTCGATTGCGCGTGCGTACTGGTTCTTCCTGTTTCATCTTGTGCCAGACCTGCCGGAAGCGCTGATTGCGGGTCGGGAGCATATCTGGCTGCGCCACTTTTTCTCGGACTGGACCTACAATCCCTCGACCATCAGCGGCGAGGCGTTTGACACCTATGTTCGGGCGTATCAGGCGCCGGGTGCCGTGCGTGGCGCAATGGCTGACTATCGCGCCAACGCAGATGATGTGGCGCAGGATATGGCAGACGCTGAGGTGAAAATCACCTGCCCGGTAATGTCGCTGTGGGGTAATGATTTTCATGCGGTCGGCAAGCTTTTCGATATGGAAAGCGTCTGGGCCGAAATGGCGGAGAACCTGCGGGCGCAGGGTATTGATGAGTGCGGCCATCTGCCGCAGGAGGAGCAGCCAGAGAAAGTGAACGCGCTTCTGCTGGATTTCCTGGCTGGATGGAAAAATTAGCGGGCAATAAAAAACCCCTCATGCGAGGGGTTTTGACGTTTACTGCTGCGGTGCTGCCGGTGCTGCCGGTGCTGCCGGTGCTGCCGGTGCTGCCGGTTCCGGCATCCCCAGCGTCGGCATACCAAACATGCCGACGAAGTCTTCCAGCGGCATCTTGTCGCCGTTGAGCGTTACCTGGCCGTTGGCATACTGCAGGCTGGTGGAAATCGTGTTGTTTTCCACTTTGGTGATGCGGAACATCTGGCCCATTGCCGCCAGACCTTTCACCTGCTGGTTCGCCAGCTTGCCGGCGTCTTCATCGCCGTAGCCTTCCAGCTTCGCAATCTGGGTCATAAACTCGGTCGCCATATCCATCGGGATGGTCAGCTTGCTGTCGAGCGACTTCACGCTGCGATCCACTTCCTGCGCCAGCGTCTGCGGTTCACCCGTTGCGGTTGCCGGATCTTTCAGGAACAGCGACAGGTTAAAGCTGGTTTCGCCTTTGCTGTTTTTCCAGCTCAGCGGCGCAACGGTGATCACCGGCTCGCCTTTCAGCAGGACAGGCAGGTTGTTAAACAGTACCGCCATCGCCTGCTGCTGGTAAACTTCAGGGTTCTGCTGGAGTGCGGCATCGGTCAGCAGCGCCTGGCTCTCTTTGCTGTATTTCTGGCTAAACTCGTGCCACGCCTGGCCGTCGATATTGCCGATCTTCAGCGACAGTTTGCCGGTGCCCAGGTCCTGATTCTGCACCTTCAGGCTCTTCAGCGTGTAATCCAGCTGCGTGTTGATGCTTTTACCGTCTTTGGAAACGTCGGATTTGCCGTTGACGTCCATACCTTCCAGCACGGCCATCTCTTTTCCTTCAACCGCAATGGCAACCTTGTCGAGAGACAGTTTTTGATCGCCGATACGCTCCTGGAAATCGGTCATTCGGCTGTTGCCGTCGGCTTTCAGGTTGCTGAAGGTGAGCTGAACCTTTTGGTTATATTCGTTCACGGCATTGACCAGGCCGCTTTCCGCTTCACCCGTCAGGGAGAACACGTTTCCGTCGCGGTCAGCGTCAAGTTTGAAGTGACCGCCGCTGAAGGCGACTTTCTCATTCTCTTTCTCGTAGTTCAGCGCTTTCAGAGCAATATCGGAGCTCGTGTCACCGGCATAGCTAATTCGGGTATTAATATCGAAAGGCGATTCATTCTTCGCCAGGTCAAACAGCGGTTTGGTGACGTCGTTATTCACCAGCACGGTATGAACGGACGCCATCGACGGGATCAGGTTAAAGGACTTCAGCTGCGCCAGCGGCAGCGGACCGTGGCTCACCACCTCGTCCAGCACCACGCTCTGACCCGGTTTCAGCCAGCCGTTTTCAGCACCGGCCACTGGCTTTACCACCAGCTGCATACGGCTGGTAAACACGCCGCGATGATAATTCTGGTAGCTCAGCTCCAGGCCCGCCTCCGGCGCGCTGCGCTTAATCTCTCCGTTAGCCTGCGCCACCATCTCAGCCAGACGGCCTTCCAGCTGTTTCCCGGTAAACCAGGAGGCACCCGTCCAGACCACGCCTAACGCTACAATCACTCCAACCGCTACGACCGATTTTTTCATTGCGACTATCCCTAAAATGAAACCAGGCGGTAAAAACCGCCTGGAGATATTAAGCCTGCAACTAGCTTAGCAAGAGTTGTTAAAAAATTCAGTAAGTGCTTAAAGCTTATTGAAAACGCGCGCCAGACGACCGGTGCCGCTTACGCTGACCGGTGATTCATTGGCTGCAACGAATGCTGACTCACCGGGCTTGAGCACCAGACGCTCTTCGCCTTTGCGCAGCGTCGCTTCGCCCTCGGCGCAGAACAGAATCGCCGCGCTTTCCTGCGCGATGACGGCTTCGGCCTGGCTCAGGTCGTGCAGGGAAAAAGCAAAATCCTCAACCGGAATTGGGAAGTCCAGCTCTGCGCCGTTTTTCACCGGCTGAGTCAGCAGCTCCGCGGCAGGTTTCGCCACAAACTTCACGTTGGCAACCAGCTCAGGAATATCGATGTATTTCGGCGTCAGGCCCGCGCGCAGCACGTTATCGGAGTTGGCCATTACCTCCAGCGCCACGCCCTGCAGGTAGGCGTGCGGGGTTTCGGCAAACAGGAACATCGCTTCGCCCGGGTTGAGCTTCACCACGTTCAGGAGCAGAGGGGAGAACAGGCCGCTGTCGTCCGGGTAGAATTCGGAGATCAGGCGGATAGTCTCCCAGGGTTCACCCTGCTGGCTGCCCAGAGCCGCTTTCAGCACCGCCAGCGCGTGAGATTTCTCTTCACCCTGCATATTCAGCAGGCTGGCAAACAGCTGGCTCAGCGCGTCCGCGTTCGGGTTTTCAAGGAAGTGGGCGATAGCCTTGTGGGCACCCGCGACCGGTTGCAGCAGGGAAACGATCTCTGAAAACTCGCGGAACGCGTTCATCGCCAGGAACGGGGTCAGCGCAAAGACCAGCTCCGGCTTGTGGTTAGGATCTTTGTAGTTACGCTCGGCGGCGTCTAACGGAATACCCGCCGCGTTCTCTTTCGCAAAGCCGATTTCAGAGGCTTTCTTGTTCGGGTGAACCTGGATGGAGAGCGGCTGGTCGGCGCACAGCACCTTGAACAGGAACGGCAGTTCGCCGAAGCGCTGAGCCACCTTGTCGCCAAGCAGCGCGGCTTTATCGGCGTCAATCACGTCACGCAGGCTGCGAACCTGGCCGCTGGCGTCTTCAATTTTTGAGCTGCTCTTCGGGTGCGCCCCCATCCACAGTTCTGCCATCGGCAGGTTGTTCGGGTTCGCGATACCGTAGAGATCCGTTAACGCAGTTTTACTTCCCCAGGCGTAGTTTTGCACTGAGTTAATGAGTTTTTGCATTATCAAGCCCTGATTCAATTGTGGAATTAACTCCGGGTATTAAAGCAATAAACCTCATGGAAGTAACCTGTGGATGTAAAAAGTCGTACTAGTCTCAGTTTTTGTTAAAAAATTGTGTAGGATAAGCTGACTCGCTTTTAAGCCGGGCAGCGGAACATTTGCCCTGAATAAACAGACCGAAGCAGTAAGTGAGAGACCAATGTCGAATAAACCCTTCCATTATCAGGATCCTTTCCCCCTCAGTAAGGATCGGACCGAGTATTACCTGTTAACCCGCGATCACGTCTCCGTCTCTGAGTTTGAAGGACAAGAGATCCTCAAGGTGGATCCGCAGGCGCTGACGCTGCTGGCGCAGCACGCTTTCCACGACGCCTCGTTTATGCTCCGCCCAGCGCACCAGCAGCAGGTTGCCGATATTCTCAGCGACCCGCAGGCCAGCGAAAACGATAAATACGTTGCCCTGCAGTTCCTGCGTAACTCAGACATCGCCGCGAAAGGTGTTCTGCCTACCTGTCAGGACACCGGCACGGCGATCATCGTCGGTAAAAAAGGCCAGCGCGTCTGGACCGGCGGTGGTGACGAAGCGGCCCTGGCGCACGGCGTCTACAACACGTACACCGAAGATAACCTGCGCTACTCGCAAAACGCGGCGCTGGATATGTACAAAGAGGTCAACACCGGCACCAACCTGCCGGCACAGATCGATCTCTACAGCGTCGACGGTGACGAGTACAAATTCCTCTGTATCGCCAAGGGCGGCGGTTCAGCCAACAAAACCTATCTTTACCAGGAAACCAAGGCGCTGCTCACCCCGGGCAAGCTGAAAAATTACCTGGTTGAGAAGATGCGCACCCTCGGCACCGCGGCGTGCCCGCCGTACCATATCGCGTTTGTGATTGGCGGTACGTCGGCGGAAAGCACGCTGAAAACCGTCAAGCTGGCCTCAACCAAATATTATGACGGCCTGCCTACCGAAGGTAACGAGCACGGCCAGGCGTTCCGCGACGTGCAGCTTGAGCAGGAACTGCTGGAAGAGGCGCGTAACCTGGGCCTCGGCGCGCAGTTTGGCGGCAAATACTTTGCCCACGACGTGCGCGTGATCCGTCTGCCGCGTCACGGCGCATCCTGTCCGGTCGGGATGGGCGTGTCCTGCTCTGCGGATCGCAACATCAAGGCGAAGATCAACCGCGACGGCATCTGGATCGAAAAACTGGAAAACAATCCGGGCAAATACATTCCGGAAGAGCTGCGCAAAGCGGGTGAGGGTGAAGCGGTTCGCGTCGACCTGAACCGTCCGATGAAAGAGATTCTGGCGCAGCTTTCGCAGTATCCGGTCTCGACCCGTCTCTCGCTGAACGGCACGATCATCGTGGGCCGCGACATTGCGCACGCGAAGCTGAAAGAGCGTCTGGACAACGGCGAAGGCCTGCCGCAGTACATTAAAGATCATCCGATCTACTACGCAGGCCCGGCGAAAACGCCTGAAGGCTACGCGTCCGGCTCGTTAGGCCCAACCACGGCAGGGCGCATGGACTCGTACGTTGACCAGCTGCAGGCCAACGGCGGCAGCATGATCATGCTGGCGAAAGGCAACCGCAGCCAGCAGGTGACGGACGCCTGCCACAAGCACGGCGGCTTCTACCTCGGCAGCATCGGCGGCCCGGCTGCGGTTCTGGCGCAGGGCAGCATTAAGAGCCTGGAGTGCGTGGAATACCCGGAACTGGGTATGGAAGCGATCTGGAAAATTGAAGTGGAAGACTTCCCGGCGTTTATCCTCGTGGATGACAAAGGAAACGACTTCTTCAAGCAGATCCAGTCGTCCCAGTGTTCGGCGTGCGTGAAGTAATTCTGTAAATTGCCGGGTGGCGGCTGCGCCTTACCCGGCCTACGTGTCTGGTAGGTCGGGTAAGCGTTAGCGCCACCCGACACCAAAAAGAGCGCACAAAGCGCCATATCGTTTCCCAGAAGTCATCAATACTTATCCCTTAAGCATGTGAGCAATCCCTCTTTTGTTATCAAGGAGAAAGTAATGACCACGGTACGCCATGAGAAAGATTCGATGGGCGCCATCGACGTCCCGGCCGACAAGCTTTGGGGCGCGCAAACCCAGCGTTCGCTGGAGCACTTCCGTATTTCGACCGAAAAATTGCCCGTCTCGCTGATTCAGGCGCTGGCGCTCACCAAACGCGCTGCCGCGAAAGTGAATCAGGATTTAGGCCTGCTGACGGCAGACAAAGCGACCGCCATCATCAACGCCGCCGACGAAGTGCTGGCGGGTAAGCATCCCGATGAATTCCCCCTCGCCATCTGGCAGACCGGTTCCGGCACCCAGAGCAACATGAACATGAACGAAGTGCTGGCAAACCGGGCCAGCGAACTGCTTGGCGGCGTGCGCGGCATGGAGCGTAAGGTCCATCCGAACGATGACGTCAACAAAAGCCAGAGTTCCAACGACGTCTTCCCGACGGCGATGCACGTGGCGGCGGTCATCGCTATCCGCGAGCAGCTTATCCCGCAGCTCAACGTGCTGAAATCCACGCTCAACGAGAAAGCGCAGGCCTTCCGCGACATCGTCAAAATTGGCCGTACGCACCTGCAGGACGCCACGCCGCTGACGCTCGGCCAGGAGATTTCCGGCTGGGTGGCGATGCTGGAACATAACCTGAAGCATATTGAGTACAGCCTGCCGCACCTGGCGGAGCTGGCGCTCGGCGGGACGGCGGTCGGGACCGGGTTAAACACCCATCCAGAATACGCGGTGCGCGTGGCGGAGGAGCTGGCAAACATCACCGGGCAGCCGTTCGTCACGGCGCCCAACAAGTTCGAAGCGCTGGCGACCTGCGATGCGCTGGTCCACACCCACGGCGCGCTGAAAGGGCTGGCGGCCTCGCTGATGAAAATCGCCAACGACGTGCGCTGGCTGGCCTCGGGTCCGCGCTGCGGCATCGGTGAAATCAGCATTCCGGAAAACGAGCCGGGCAGCTCCATCATGCCGGGTAAAGTGAACCCGACCCAGTGCGAAGCCATGACCATGCTCTGCTGTCAGGTGTTGGGCAACGACGTAGCCGTCAACCTGGGCGGTGCGTCCGGCAACTTCGAGCTGAACGTCTATCGCCCGATGGTGATCCACAACGTTCTGCAATCGATTCGTCTGCTGGCGGACGGGATGGAGAGCTTTAACGAGCACTGTGCGGTAGGGATTGAGCCGAATCGCGAACGTATCAGCCAGTTGCTCAATGAATCCCTGATGCTGGTGACGGCGCTGAATACCCATATCGGCTACGACAAGGCCGCCGAGATCGCTAAAAAAGCGCATAAAGAGGGGCTGACGCTGAAAGCCTCCGCCCTGGCGCTGGGCTATCTGACGGAGGCGGAGTTCGACGCCTGGGTTCGCCCGGAAGCGATGGTCGGCAGCCTGAAATAGTCATCCCGCCACGTACAGGTGCAGCCGCGGAATAATTAGCTGCAGCGGCTGCGCCTGAGGTCTGTAACGGTGCTGGACATTGTCCGCATCGTAATTCAAAAGCTCACCAATATCCGGCACGATGGCCCCCCGATCGGCATCATACAGCGCAATCAGCGGCGTCGGACAGGCATACTGAACCTGTTTTTGCTGGCCGGAATACCAGACGCGGGCGATAGGCTGTACCTTCACCGGGCGCTTTATCTTGAGGCGCGCGTCCGCCGGAAGCGAGGCGATGCTGTGGTACTCCTGCTCCAGGCGCTCAATCCACTGCTCACGAGACCACGGTGCGACGGTGCGCGGCGTCTTCAGGCTTTTTTCCAGCTGCGCCAGAATTTCATCCCGGGTGAAGTTTTTAATGATGTGCTTATTCGCCCAGCCGAAGCGCAGCGTGGCTGGGTGACGCAGTACCGTCAGCGTGCGATAGGCATTCAGGGTAATCAACCCAGGAAGCTGACGGTGCACCCATTCAAACCGGGCGGCAGGGGCGAGGCCGGACTCTTCGGTGATGATCTTTTCAAAGGCCGCTTTCAGGGTGTTGATGTGGGTAATCTGGCTTTCCAGCGCGTCGCGCGTTGTCGCATCGGTTTGCAGGCAGATCACGCCGGGCAGACGCACGGCGGCCTTACTGCTGCGGTTTTCTGACTGCTGCTGGATAAACAGGCGACGATAGTGCTTCAGCGCCAGCTCAAGGGCGGCGCTGCCGATGTGCTGTTCAACCGCGATGGTGTCCAGCGGGTCGTGCTCGGCCCCTTTAGTCACCTCGGGCAGGGTAAAGACGCGCGCGGCCAGCAGACGGCAGCTGTACAAACGTTCGGTCAGGGTCAGGAGCTCGTGTTCTATTTCCCGAAACGTGCTGTTCAGCCGTTCGAGGAGATCGTAGGTCGCCATAAGCACTCTCGTTAGTTACAACATACTTATCATATAGCACAGCACGCCGGGTCAGGCCAGCGTGCGGTTGAGGTCAGGCAGGGACGGGAAGGGCGATGTTATGGTATACCGGCCAGCTAAAGCAGAAGCGCGCGCCGCCGAGCTCGCTCTCTTCGCAATGCACCGTGCCGCCCATCGCCTGCGCGATAGAGTAAACAATCGCCAGCCCCAGGCCGCATCCGCCGGTGGCGCGATCGCGACTGGGGTCGAGTCGGACAAACGGTTCAAACACGGTTTCTCGCGCTTCCGGGGCAATCCCCGGACCGTCATCCTCCACCGTCAGGCTGGCCTGATTGCCCTGCAAATCCAGCCCAATCTGTAGCGTGCTTTCGCTGTAGCGCATGGCGTTGTTCATCAGATTGTCCAGCACGCGCTCCATCAGGCGCATATCGAGCGCGCCGTAATCACCCGGCGTGACGCGCGTTAACAGCGTGCGCTGCGGGTTCACGCTTTGAACGTCATCGATGTGGGTTTGCAGCCAGGCAGGCAGGTCCGGCGTGCTGAGGTTCAGTTCGTTTTGCGGACGATCGAGGCGCGCGTAGGTCAGCAGCTCCTCAATCAGCGCCTCAAGCTGGCCGATATCGCGGTTAAGCGCCTGAGACTCCGCTTCCGTCAGATTCTCGCTCATCTCCAGACGATAGCGCAGGCGAACCAGCGGCGTGCGCAGCTCGTGCGCAATCCCGTCGATCAGCTGCTTTTTACTGGCGATCAGGGCATTGATGTTATCGGCCATCTGGTTAAAGGCCACGCCCAGGCGTTCAAAGCTGGAACCGCTGTCGAAGTGAATGCGTTCGGTAAAATGCCCTTCGCCAAAACGCTGCGCGGCGGATTCCAGCTTCAGCATGTCCTGCCAGTGCGGGCGCATCCAGATAAAGACCGGAAACGCGAGCGAAATGGCGATAAAGGCCATCAGCGCCATGTCCAGCAGGCGCATCTGGTGCAGGTAATAGAGATAGGGCACCGGCCCGACGGCCAGAACGTAATGGCTGCGCGGAATACGCTGGATAAAGGTGTATTTCTCGTCCAGTGCGACGATGTCCCCGTCGCGCAGACGCTGCATGGCGGGCGGATCCAGCTCAAAATCTTTTAACGGCTCGATGCGTAAATCGAACGACAGGTTCAGATCCAGCTCTTTGAGGGTTTTCGCCCAGTCGTGCGGCGGGATCTCTCTCAGCTCGCTGCGCATCAGATAGAGCGAGCTTTTCATCAAATCGTCCAGCGACTGCCTGCCCGCACGTTCGGCGGTGAATTTATAGACCAGCCCGACCAGCATGGTCATGACCAGGAAGCAGACAAACAGCAAAAGATAAAACTGCACAAACAGCTTTTTCATTAAATATCACCGGGAAATCAAGTAATTAACTACTTTGTTTTTACCTTCAGGGGCACTATAGGGGCATTTGCATATCCGCCAAAGCGCTGATTCAAAAATGATACCTGATCGCTATCGAGAGCATTTATCCACGCAGAGTATACATGGAAGACCATCTCTGCATTCTCATGACCCATCTGATTCGCTATAAAAGCAGGATTAGCACCTGCCGACAACATCCAGCACGCGTATGTATGACGCAGCTGATAGGGGCGTCTGCGGCGAATTCCCGATCGTCTTACCGTAATATCCCATAATGACACAATTGAACTGACTGAATAGTACGCAGCTTGCTTGCCTTTCTGAGGTCGAGGCATAAACACAAAGTGCAGTTTCTGCGTTTCCGTTTTACCGAACTCCCGGTGGTGAAAAGTGATTGGTACCTTAGGGGCACCCCCGGTAAGTTCCTTTTGAGCTCGCAAAGCCTCCAGAGCCGGCTCCAGTAACTTTATCGTCCGGTATCCGGCTTCGGTTTTGGGTGGTCCAAATAATCCTTCCTGAGTTAGATTGCGCGCAATATTTGCTTCGCCGGAATTAAGATCGATATCTTCCCAGGCAAGAGCACAAAGTTCCCCGGGCCGAACGCCGGTGTAAGCAAAAAATTGCCACATGTTTTTCTGCTGAGCCGGAGCAGTCTCTTTCAACTGCTCAAACTCATGTCTCAGAAGTGGATCTGGTTTTGTTTGCCCTTTGCGAAGCCTTTTAATCCCGACATATGGTTGATATGAAATGACTTTATTTTTTACCGCATAGTCGAGGATTTGTCGCAGGATGGCCAGATAATAATCTACTGTTCTAACGGCGCGGCCGGTTTTATTTGTCCTCTTTTCGGGAGCATAGTTAGTCTCGCCAGTCAGTAATTCCTTTCTCCAGCCTAGAATGTCGCTGTTGGTGATGGATGCAACCAGCGTTTCAGGGCCGATTAGTTTTGTTAACGTTCTTACAGCTATCCCATAGCTTCTTGTGGCATTGGGTGAGAGATCTATTTTATGGTTTTCATACCAGGTTGATGCAAGTTCGGCGAACGTCGTAATGTTTTTAGATGTATAAAACTTTGCTGCCACCTTTGACTCCGGGAACATGCCCCGGTAGTCAAAAGTGCCCAGCTGAATCTCGCTTACAATTTTGGCCCTTAGATTCCCGGCTTTTTTGAGATTCGATGCATTTACGATCCATCCTTTCAATGTTTCTCGACATCTAACGCCCTGAAACTTGAAACTTATTCGTATCTTATTGTTGTGGATCTCAACACCCGTTGGCATTGCAGCCATTATGCCTCCTTCACAAACCTGTTAATGTTTGGGATGTTGTACCAGACAAGTCCTCGCTCTTCGGAGCTGCTTCCATCCAATGGGATTCTCTTAAAATGAACACCTTCTACCCAGGAGGTTTGGCGATAGCTTTTAATCTGACGATCTGTAAGGCCTGTCTTCTCTTTTAGTTTTGAAGCAACGCCCCATTCTGAATCGTAAATTACCTGCGACATGGTTCACCTCAGGTAGCGGAACATTTACACCTGATGCGCGTTAATCTCTCCACCTCATCCGACTATTCGTATGCCGTCGGCGGCTACTTCGTGGGCGTCCTGCCTTAGTGGATATAATTCGGTTTGTTGGAATTAATTAAATCATCAGTTTATAGATATGTCAATCTGTGGTTTTTTTATGGTTGTAATTAGGCGGTGTGTATACTTGTTATTGTGAGATTGCTGACGAAGTGCAGGCAAAAAAACGACCCTATGGATGGGAAAGGAGTGTTCGAAGTGGGGGAAGTGGTGTGTAGCTGAGGGATGAGGTATAAAAAACCCGGCACGTTGGCCGGGTTGTGGTGTAGTCTGTTATGGCGTAGGGTTTCCTGAAATCGCACCATAAAGTTTGTAAACAGTAAAAGCAAGTGCAGGTAAACCAAGCGCCCACTTAATTATATCGAGCTTAACATCACTAAGCTTACCCTCAAGTTTCGCTTCTTGAACTGAGAGAGCAGCATCAATTTTCTTAGAATGAGCATCTAACGCCGCTTCAATTCGAGTCGATTGTATATCAAATCTACTGTTTAGATGGTCGTTCTGCGAAACGAGCATGTGCTTGATATCCTTGAGGTCGGAAGACATAGTCTCTCGCCACTTAGACATCTCTGTCTGCATTTTTGAAGCTACAGCATCCACTTCGGCTTTATTAGCCTTAAGAAGTGCTTGTATTTCATTTCTGTTCAGATCTGACATCTCAGTTTCCTGTTGAACTTCTCGTTCATCGTTAGTAGCTTCCAGACTCTTTCCGCTTGGCTCAGCTTCCATGATGATGTTTTCAAGTGTAGCAACAGTTTTGTCAGATAGGGTAGCCGAACTTGTAGAAGTATGTGAATCTTGATTGTAAATAGTAACATTACTGACCAAACAGTCACTACCACTACGCATGAAAGTCAAGAAATCTTTCTGAGGTATGTTGTCTAGCTTCAGAGAAACGGGGGTCAATGTATCGCTCTTTCTATAAGAAATTGTCAGTTCACCAACATCCTCTTCTCTTTGCATTATTTGCTTAACCCTTGTTGAGGTTTAAGCTGCTCTAACAGAACGTCGATATTGTCTCGGAAGGTTTTTAGCTGGTCCATTCCCATCAGAACAGTGCATTCATGGCGAAGTTCGGTCACTGATCCTATTTGAAGGTTCGCTTTGCCAACTTCTTCCTTAGATTCTTCTAAGGAAACTACTGCTGGGATAGATTTGTTAGATATGAAATGGATGTAAACTAACTTGTCGTCTGAAGATGTTACAGGTGCAAAACTGGCGAAGTCAGCATAAGTCTCGATAAAACTATCAGAATATTGAATTTTGTTTGACGACATGATTATTCCTTATCAAGTTATTAGTTGTATGTATCGGTAAGCTATTGATCCAATGATTTGTAGTTGCCCACTAATTAAAGTTTACTAAGATGTGAAAATTATCGAAAGTCTCGATTACCACTGAGGCTTGCTACACAACATTTATGTACGAATCCGGCCCTTCATGTACTTTTCATAAAGCGCGTCCAGTTCTTTCAAGCGAATCGCAAAGATGCGAAGCATGTTTTTCTGCTCTTCTTCGGGTAACTGGCGGTAAAGTTCCAGTAGGCGCTGTTCATCAGGCTTGAGCCCATCTTTCTCTCCAACATCTTCACCGAGTAGCCAAGCGACAGAAATGCCAACCGCGTCGGCAATAGCCAACGCCGACTTTTTACTAATTACACCTTTTTTGAACCAGCCATTCACGGCCTGAGGGGTTACTCCGGCTATGCGTGCCATGTCTGCTTTGGTAACGCCGCGATCGGTGATCTCAGTTAGTCGTTCTACCAAAACGAGGTTGGGTTCTTCTTTTCTCATAAAGTCATTGTAAATATTTGGTTTACAGGTGCAATAAATCTGGTGTTTGCATGATTTATAAATCTATGGTTTACTTTTGCTGTTGATTTGCAGGAGAAGCACATGTCCGCACTTGATAAAGCAATTAAAGCAGCTGGCTCAGCCAGAAAGCTCAGTCTCGCGCTTGGCGTGACGAGTATGTCTGTAAGCCATTGGAAAAATCGTGACCACGGGGTCGTTCCGCCTAACCACATTTTTCCAATTTTCAAAATGACAGGCGTAACTCCCCACGAGCTACGCCCCGATCTCTATCCAAACCCAACAGACGGTTTACCTAAACAGGAGCCCTAACAATGCAAACTGTTTCATTTCAACAGAGTAGCAGAGCTTCCGCTAATCCACTGATATTCCCGTGTCATCAAAGCGAATCTGCAGCGCAGGTTATTGATCATCGCGATATCTGCTCAGCGGTCCGAGCCTGGGCAGGGGTAGAAGGGCGCGTTGCTGTTGCACTTCAGATCCAAGAAGCTGCGGAAGAACTACAACTTGAAGGAGTTGATATTTCAGGCCAGGCCGACGTCTGGAACGTGAAGTTGTTCCGCTGGCTCGACAACAAAGAAGCCTCCGCATCTTACCGAAAGAACGTCGAACAGCTGGTGCCCGCGATCATGTCTGTATTACCGATTCGGTACCGCGACCGTGTCGTAAAGAACGACTCTTTCGCGTATCGCATGGCCAGGTTGGAAAAAGAGGTGAGTGAGGCGAAGCAAGCTCTGATGCTCGATGCACCAAAGAAGGAAAAGCTGAAGGAGCTAGGCGAGGGGATTTTTGAGATGTTCCGTGTCGATCCGGACCTTACAGCGCCGCTGCTGGCGATGGTCACAACCATGCTGGGGGCAATGTGAAGACTTCAGAAAAGGCGAAAGCCGGTCTGCGCTAACAGAACCGACTTTCAGGTGCAAAAACGGAGTGTAATTGCGGAGCTAAGTATGTCAAACACAGCTGAAATTATCAATTTCCCCCACAGAACCGAACAACCGGGAGGTCGTATGGCCGACCTGTCGAACGGGTATACCAAGGTCGCTAACGAGATCCAAAAGCTCAAGCCTCGTCTGAGAATGTCAGGCCGGGAATGGCAATGTTTTGAGGCGGTGATCTGGCTTACCTACGGCTGGAACAAGAAACAGGACCGCGTGACGAACACGGTGATTGCCGAGCTTACAGGGCTGAGTGATTCGCATGTTTCTGATGCGCTCAAATCACTCGCAGAACGCAAAATCATCTTCAGTCAAAAGCAGGGCGTAATGAAAACGGTCGGTATAAATACTGACCTTTCCGCCTGGATTTTAGACAAACCGAAAACGGGAAAAGTCTTCCCGAAATCGGGAAAAGTGTTACCGAAAACGGGAAAAACCTTCCCGGAAACGGTAGACACCCAAGACTATAACAAGAACAATAATAAAATATCCTCGTCTCGGAATTCTGACGAATTCCGAAACCAGAAAACTCAAAAGTTTCTCTCTCGCCATCCTGAAGCTGCCGACGGGATATACACCCCAGCAGGTAAATCATGGGGATCCGCTGACGACCTCAAGGCCGCCCGCTGGATTTACGACAGGCTCCTCACCGTCAACGCATCGCTCTCCGAACCCAACTGGGCTGAATGGGCAAACACCATCAGGCTGATGCGTATCCAGGACAAGCGCACACACTATGAAATTTGTGACCTGTTCCAGTGGGCCAACCGGGACGAGTTCTGGAAAGACAACATCCTGAGCCCTTCGAGTCTGCGCAAGAAGTGGGATCAACTCACCACCAAACGGCTGCGCGCAACCGGAGCGGTAAAACCTTCCCGGGGCGGTATCGACCTGCATAACACCGACTGGATTGACGGGGTGCTGGAATGAAACATCTTGCAGAGAGCATTCGCAGTTTTGACCGGGAACAGGCTCGCCGTGTGGCGCACAACCTACCTGAGCAGTACACTGAACGCGAACAAACGCAGCAGGTGGCGCAGATTATCAACGGGCTATTTGTACAGCTGGCGGCCGCGTTCCCGGCAAGCCTGGTTAATCGCAGCCAGGAAGACGTGAACGAGATCCGCCGACAGTGGGTGCTGGCCTTCAAAGAAAACGGGATAAACACCATGGAGCAGGTTGAAGCCGGTATGCGCCAGGTACGCCGTCAGGAGCGTCCATTTCTGCCGTCGCCAGGCCAGTTCATCAAGTGGTGCAGGGAAGGGCACTGCGTGCTGGGGATCACCACTGCTGACGTCATGGCTGAATACTGGAAGTGGAGGAAGCTGGTTTATCGGTATGAATCGCCACGCGTTTAACAGACACCTCAGAGTCATTTAAGATGACTTAAAGAGAGGTGCCCATGAGCGGTAAG
>NZ_JASEYI010000031.1:0-36541 GCF_035064085.1 Enterobacter sp. R-1.6.2 | reverse complement strand
TGTTAAAGAGCAGTGCCGCTTCGCTTTTCGCAGCGGCGCGGGGTGTGCATATTACGCTTTCCCGCTTCAGAGTCAAGCGATTAATTTCGCTTTTCTCTGCTGACCCGGCGACGTGTGCGCCGTTGTTCCGTGTCAGTGGAGGCGCATTATAGGGAGTTATTCCGAACCTGCAAGGGTAAAGTGAAAATTATTTACTGACTGCTCACTTTCCAGGCAAACCATACTCCAGACCTCAAGCTTCGCCTGGTTTTTAAACAAAAACGAGCCGCAAGCGGCTCGTTTTTGCGTTTTGTGACTTACTGCACTGCCACAATACGATCGTCGTTGGCTTCCAGACGAATAACTTTGCCCGGAATCAACTCTCCGGAGAGGATCTGCTGCGCCAGCGGGTTTTCGATCTGCTGCTGGATAGCACGTTTCAATGGACGCGCACCGTACACCGGATCGTAACCATTCTCGCTCAGCAGCTTCAGGGCCTCGTCGGAGATGTGAATTTCATATCCACGCTCTTCCAGACGTTTGTACAGACGCTGCAGCTGGATCTGCGCAATCGACGCAATGTGTTTCTCACCCAGAGGATGGAATACCACCACTTCATCAATACGGTTGATGAACTCAGGACGGAAGTTATGGCTCACGACACCGAGCACCAGATCCTTCATATGGCTATAGTCCAGTTCACCGAAACGTTCCTGAATCAAATCGGAACCCAGGTTTGAGGTCATGATGACAACCGTATTACGGAAGTCGATCGTTCTCCCCTGCCCGTCGGTCAGACGGCCATCATCCAGCACCTGAAGCAGGATGTTGAACACATCAGGGTGCGCTTTTTCCACCTCATCCAGCAGGATGACGGAATAAGGGCGACGGCGAACCGCTTCCGTCAGGTACCCCCCTTCTTCATAACCTACGTATCCCGGAGGCGCGCCGACCAGACGTGAGACGGAGTGTTTTTCCATAAACTCGGACATGTCGATACGTACCATCGCATCGTCGCTGTCGAACATAAAGTTAGCCAGCGCTTTACACAGCTCGGTTTTACCGACCCCCGTCGGCCCCAGGAACAGGAACGAACCAATCGGACGGTTTGGATCGGACAACCCTGCGCGGCTACGGCGAATGGCGTTGGAAACCGCCTCAACCGCTTCGTTCTGACCAATCACCCGATTGTGGAGATCCTGCTCCATGCGCAGCAGTTTTTCACGCTCGCCTTCCAGCATGCGCGCCACCGGAATACCGGTCCAGCGAGCAAGCACTTCCGCGATTTCCGCATCCGTCACTTTATTACGTAACAGACGCATCGTTTTCCCTTCTGACTGCGTCGCTATCTCAAGCTGTTTTTCCAGCTCAGGAATTTTGCCGTACTGCAGTTCAGACATCCGCGCCAGATCGCCGACACGGCGAGCCTGCTCAATGGCAATTTTTGCCTGTTCGAGTTCAGCTTTAATGGTCTGAGTGCCGGAAAGGGATGCTTTCTCGGCTTTCCACTCTTCTTCCAGCTCAGAATACTGGCGCTCTTTATCGTCCAGTTCTTCATTGAGCATATCCAGGCGTTTCTTACTGGCTTCATCAGACTCTTTCTTCAGCGCCTGCTGTTCCAGCTTGAGCTGAATGATGCGTCGGTCGAGCCTATCCAGCTCTTCCGGTTTCGAGTCAATCTGCATACGAATGCTCGAAGCCGCTTCATCAATAAGGTCGATCGCTTTATCCGGCAGCTGGCGGTCAGCAATGTAACGGTGTGAAAGCGTCGCTGCCGCAACGATAGCCGGGTCAGTGATCTGCACGTGGTGGTGCAGTTCATAGCGCTCCTTCAAACCACGCAGGATCGCGATGGTATCTTCAACGCTTGGCTCAGCAACAAACACTTTCTGGAAACGACGTTCCAGCGCAGCATCTTTCTCAATGTACTGACGGTACTCGTCGAGCGTGGTGGCACCGACGCAGTGAAGTTCACCGCGCGCCAGCGCAGGTTTCAGCATGTTCCCGGCATCCATCGCGCCGTCCGCTTTACCGGCACCGACCATAGTGTGCAGTTCGTCGATAAACAGGATAACGTTCCCTTCCTGCTTCGCCAGGTCGTTAAGCACGCCTTTCAGACGCTCCTCAAACTCACCGCGGTATTTCGCACCGGCCACCAGCGCGCCCATATCCAGCGCCAGTACGCGGCGGCCTTTCAGGCCTTCCGGCACTTCGCCGTTGACGATACGCTGCGCCAGCCCTTCAACGATGGCGGTTTTACCGACACCCGGTTCACCAATCAGCACCGGGTTGTTCTTGGTACGACGCTGCAGTACCTGAATCGTACGGCGGATTTCTTCGTCACGGCCGATAACCGGATCAAGTTTGCCCTGCTCAGCACGCTCGGTCAGATCGACCGTAAATTTCTTCAAAGCCTGACGTTGGTCTTCGGCTCCCTGATCGTTCACGCTTTCACCTCCGCGCATTTTCTCAATCGCCTGAGTCACATTGGCGGTGGTCGCACCGGCAGATTTCAGCAGGTCGGTCAAGGTACCGCGTGATTCAAGCGCCGCCAGAACAAACAGCTCTGACGAAATAAAGTTGTCCCCACGTTTTTGCGCCAGCTTGTCGCAAAGGTTAAGCACGCGCACCAAATCCTGAGATGGCTGAACGTCGCCGCCGGTACCTTCTACCTGCGGTAAACGGCTCAGCGCCTGATCGATGGCGGTGCGTAACTGGCCAGCATTAATGCCAGCGGACGTTAATAAAGGACGTACCGATCCCCCTTCCTGATTCAGCAAGGCGCTCATTAAATGAAGAGGTTCGATAAATTGGTTGTCGTGCCCCAGTGCGAGGGACTGGGCATCGGCGAGAGCAAGCTGGAATTTATTAGTAAGACGATCCAGACGCATAACTCCTCCCATAACAGGTCAAATTTGCTACTGGAGATTAAATGAGGTCATCCCTCAATTATTCAAGGTTAATGACCTGAATTATGTGAAAAGAAAACGGCACGTACCGGATCGTCTTGATTCTTTAGGTTATATCAGCCAAATGAAACTTGCCATACGCCCCGTGGTCTTGTCGCGACGATAGGAGAAAAAATCACCCTTTTCGGTGAATGTGCAGCGATCGCCGCCGAAGATCTGCGTCACACCAACGTTATTTAGACGCTGGTGGGCGAGCTGGTAAATATCAACCAGATATTTATCCCCCGAAGGCAGGAAGGCTTCAACCGCTTGCGGATCTTTTTCCATAAAGGCTTCGCGAACCTCTGGCCCCACTTCGAAAGCGCGAGGACCAATGGCCGGGCCAAGCCAGGCCATAATATTGGCTGGCTCATCGCTAAAGCAGGCGACAGTTTCTTCGAGCACGCCTTCACACAGACCACGCCAGCCCGCGTGTGCTGCAGCCACCTCGGTACCTGCACGGTTACAGAACAGAACCGGCAGACAATCGGCGGTCATCACGGCACAAACGGTTCCCGGAGTATTACTGTAAGAGGCATCAGCGCGTTTAGAAGCATAGGGTTCTCCCGTCAACTTCAGCACCGCGTTACCATGAACCTGTTCCAGCCAGACCGGTTTCGACGGCAAGTTCCCCGCAGCAAACAGACGTCTGCGGTTCTCTTCAACATGTTCCAGGTTGTCGCCACAGTGCGCACCGAGGTTCAAAGACTCCCACGCGCCCTGGCTAACACCGCCAATACGGGTTGAACTGCAGGCAGCCACGCCAGCAGGCAATGGCCACTCCGGGACAATCAGTTTGGTCATAACCAGTCCACTTGATCCTTATGTTCTTCGAAATCAGCACGCATGGCGTCGATAAGATCCACCATATCCTGCGGGATAGGCGCATGCCACTCCATCTGAATACCGGTGATAGGGTGGTAAAGACGCAGCATGGTCGCGTGCAGCGCCTGACGATCGAATTTACGCAATACGCTGATGAACTCATCCGATGCGCCTTTAGGTGGACGCGGGCGGCCACCGTATACCTGATCCCCGACCAGCGGATGGGTAATGTGGGCCATATGCACGCGGATCTGGTGAGTACGTCCGGTTTCCAGACGCAGACGCAGGCGCGTATGAATACGGAAGTGCTCCATAATGCGATAGTGCGTCACCGCCGGTTTACCCATCGGATGCACCGACATATGGGTACGTTTGGTTGGGTGACGGCTGATTGGCTCTTCCACCGTTCCGCCAGAGGTCATATGCCCAATGGCTACCGCTTCATACTCGCGGGTAATTTCGCGCAGCTGCAGCGATTCCACCAGACGGGTCTGAGCAGGAACGGTCTTCGCCACCACCATCAAACCGGTGGTGTCTTTATCCAGACGGTGCACGATGCCCGCGCGCGGAACATCCGCGATCGGCGGATAATAATGGAGAAGTGCGTTAAGTACCGTACCGTCAGGGTTCCCCGCGCCCGGATGAACAACCAGGTCGCGCGGCTTGTTGATCACCAGAATGTCATCATCTTCATAGACGATGTCCAGTGGGATATCCTGCGGCTCGAAGCGGATTTCCTCTTCGATTTCAGCATTGATGGCGACAGCTTCCCCACCTAACACTTTCTCTTTTGGTTTGTCCCAGATCTTGCCGTTTACCAGCACGCGCTGGTCAAGGATCCATTCTTTTATGCGTGAACGCGAATAATCAGGGAACAATTCGGCCAAAGCCTGATCTAAGCGTTGACCGAGCTGATTTTCGGAGACTGTTGCGGTGAGTTCTACTCGTTGTGCCATAAACTGCTTCTTCGTTTAACGTTGGGTTTTACGGCTTTGCCGTTTAATATAGTGTGCTATTGTAGCTGGTCTTAATCGGGAGCAGGAACAGAGTTTCTCCCGGACAAACATTTGAGGAAAGTCAAAACGTCATGACGCGCATGAAATATCTGGTGGCAGCGGCCACGTTGAGCCTGGCTTTGGTGGGCTGCTCCGGTTCAAATGAACAGGTCCCTGACAATCCGCCGAATGAAATCTATGCGACTGCACAACAAAAGTTGCAGGACGGTAACTGGAAACAGGCGATAACGCAACTGGAAGCGTTGGATAATCGCTATCCATTTGGTCCATATTCGCAGCAGGTACAGTTAGATCTCATCTACGCATACTATAAAAATGCCGACCTGCCGCTGGCTCAGGCAACCATCGATCGTTTCATGCGTCTGAACCCGACTCATCCTAACATCGACTATGTGATGTACATGCGCGGCCTCACCAACATGGCGCTGGACGACAGTGCGCTTCAGGGCTTCTTCGGCGTGGATCGTTCTGACCGTGACCCGCAGCATGCGCGTGATGCCTTCAATGACTTCTCCAAGCTGGTGCGCGGCTATCCGAACAGTCAGTACGTGACCGACGCGACCAAACGTCTGGTGTTCCTGAAAGATCGTCTGGCGAAATATGAATACTCCGTAGCGGAATACTATACCCGTCGTGGCGCATGGGTTGCCGTGGTTAACCGCGTAGAAGGTATGCTGCGTGATTATCCGGATACTCAGGCAACGCGCGACGGCCTGAAGCTGATGGAAAATGCTTACCGTCAGATGCAGATGACCGCTCAGGCTGAAAAAGTGGCGAAAATCATCGCCGCGAACAGCAGCAACACCTGATATTGCCTCAATGCAAAACGGCAGCCCGAAGGCTGCCGTTTTTTTATTCATTTTAGCGCGTCGCTGAAGCGCTTAAGCCTCAACACATCCAGTCAACTATGGCCCCAATTTTTACCTTCGACAAGGTAAATCTCACCTCTTCCTGCCCTGCCTCACAAAAAAGATTCCCTGACAAAAACCGACAAAATAACGTGATCTAAATCACACATTTTGACATTAGGTCGGGTATGCTGGAATCACCAAGACGGAAAGACAAGAGGTAAAATTTATGACAATGAACATTACCAGTAAACAAATGGAAATTACTCCGGCAATCCGCCAGCACGTCGCAGACCGTCTCGCCAAACTGGATAAATGGCAAACTCATTTGATTAATCCACATATCATCCTGTCCAAGGAGCCGCAGGGTTTCATCGCTGACGCAACTATCAATACTCCAAACGGCCATCTGGTCGCCAGCGCAAAACACGAGGATATGTACACCGCAATTAACGATTTGATCAACAAGCTGGAACGGCAGCTCAATAAAGTGCAACACAAAGGTGAAGCCCGTCGCGCCGCAACATCGGTGAAAGACGCCAGCTTCGCGGAAGAAGTTGAAGAAGAGTAATCCTTTAAATTGAGTGTACCGCCAACGCGCCTTCGGGCGCGTTTTTTGTTTTTTATTGACAGGGTGAAAACAGTACGGGTACTTTAACGGTATCAATCACAGGATGACTTTATGAAACTTACGCCGTTCTTCTTCGCATTCTTTTTTACCTTCCCCTGAACGGGAGGCGTTTCGTCGTGTGATAAAGAATGCGAAGACGAACAACAAGGCCTCCCACACCGGGGGGCCTTTTTTATTGATAACGATAAAATGAGACAGGCAACACTATGACACCGGAAAACCCGTTACTGGATCTGCGAGTAAAAATCAGCGCGCTGGATGAGAAACTGCTGGCGCTGCTGGCCGAACGCCGCGCCCTTGCCGTTGAAGTGGGCAAAGCCAAGCTGGACTCCCATCGGCCGGTACGAGATATCGACCGCGAGCGCGATCTGCTGGAACGTCTCATTCAGCTCGGCAAAGCGCATCACCTCGATGCCCACTACATTACCCGGTTGTTCCAGCTCATCATCGAAGACTCCGTTCTCACTCAGCAAGCGTTACTCCAGCAGCATCTGAACAAAACCAATCCACACTCTGCGCGTATCGCCTTCCTCGGTCCGAAGGGATCTTATTCTCACCTGGCCGCACGTCAGTACGCCGCACGCCATTTCGAAGAATTTATTGAGAGCGGCTGCGCGAAGTTTGCCGACATATTTAATCAGGTTGAGACCGGCCAGGCGGATTACGCCGTCGTACCGATTGAAAACACCAGCTCCGGCGCCATCAACGACGTCTACGATTTGCTGCAGCACACCAGCCTGTCGCTGGTTGGCGAGCTGACGATCCCAATCGATCACTGCGTGCTGGTCTCCGGCTCAACGGACCTGAGCAAGATCGAAACGGTTTACAGTCATCCACAGCCGTTCCAGCAGTGCAGCCAGTTCCTGAACCGCTATCCGAACTGGAAAATTGAGTACACCGAAAGCACCTCGGCGGCGATGGAAAAAGTGGCGCAGGCTAACTCCCCAACCGTCGCCGCGCTCGGCAGCGAAGCAGGCGGGGCGCTGTATGGTTTACAGGTGCTGGAACGCAATCTGGCGAACCAGACGCAAAATATCACCCGCTTCGTGGTGCTGGCCCGCAAGGCGATCAATGTGTCAGACCAGGTGCCGGCCAAAACCACGCTGCTGATGGCGACCGGCCAACAGGCCGGTGCGCTGGTTGAAGCCCTGCTGGTGCTGCGTAACCACAACCTGATCATGACCAGGCTGGAATCACGCCCAATTCACGGTAACCCGTGGGAAGAGATGTTCTACCTCGATATCCAGGCCAACCTGGAGTCTGCTTCCATGCAGAAGGCCCTGCGCGAACTGGGCGAGATCACGCGTTCCATGAAGGTGCTGGGCTGCTATCCGAGCGAAAACGTGGTCCCGGTTGACCCGGCTTAACGTTCGATAAACCGGCTTTTCTTCATCCCTGCCACGTTCACCGGCAGGGTGAAGATGGCGCCGGAGAGCGGATACTTCGCCACCTCGTCCGCGTCCATATTTTCCCGCGTGGTGGTAATAAACAACGTTTTCATGTCATCGCCGCCAAAGCAGACCATCGTCGGGCAACGCACCGGCATGCGATATTCTTCCAGCTGCTCCCCTTGCGGAGAAAAACGCGCAATACGCCAGCCGTCAAACAGCGCGCTCCAGTAGCAGCCTTCCACATCCACGGCAGCGCCGTCCGGTATCCCTTCGCCCTCTTTAAACTGACGAAACACCTCGCGCCTGCCGGGTTCGCCCTTCTCATCAAGCTGCGTTCGGTAAATAACGCCGTTTGGCGTATCTGAAGTAAACATCCATTGATTATCAGGGCTAAACGCTAAGCCGTTGTGCCCGTGAATATCGCACTGGATCACTTTCGGCGTCAGGTCGTTGTCGATGCGCATCAGCAGGGCACCGTTGTAATCTCCCGGCCCCCAAAACGTGCCCGCGTAGAATCGTCCCAGAGAATCGGTGCCGCCGTCGTTAAAGCGTGCGAGCTGCGGGTTAGAGGGGTTATCGCACACCTTGCGGCGCAGCAGGCCGTGTTTATCGGTCAGCCAGATACCCGTTCGCATCGCAACGATAAAACCACCCTGCTCGCGCAGCGCGAAACAGCCCACCTCCTCATGGAAAGAGAGTACGGTGTGTTCTGCCGTCGGCAGATGGTAGCGGTGGATCTCCCCTTCCAGAATATCGGCCCAGTAGAGCGCGCGCTCTTCTGCGCTCCACGTCGGGCATTCAGGCAGATGCCCGGTGTAATTCAACAGCAGCTGCGGTTCGGCCATGACAGTTCCCCAAAATAAAAAAAGCCAGCATTGCTGGCTTTCAGTATATACATCATCGCATTACTGGCGACTGTCATTTGCCTGGCGCAACAGCGTCCGGCTCTCACTCTGGAAACGCTGCGCGTAATCGCCAAACCAGTGCTCAACCTTGCGGAAACTGTCGATAAACGCCTGCTTGTCTCCGTGCTCCAGCAGCGTAATGGCTTCGCCAAAGCGCTGATAGTAGCGCTTGATGAGCGCCAGATTGTTCTCGGAGGACATAATAATGTCCGCGTAAAGCTGCGGATCCTGAGCAAACAGGCGCCCGACCATCGCCAGCTCCAGACGATAGATAGGCGAAGAGAGCGCCAGAAGCTGTTCAAGCTGCACGTTCTCTTCCGCCAGATGCAGACCGTAGGCAAACGTCGCAAAGTGGCGCAGCGCCTGAATGAACGCCATGTTCTGATCGTGCTCGACCGCGCTGATGCGGTGCAATCGCGCGCCCCATACCTGAATCTGTTCCAGGAACCACTGATAGGCTTCCGGCTGACGACCGTCGCAGTAAACCACCACCTGCTTAGCCAGGCTGCCGCTGTCCGGGCCAAACATCGGGTGCAGACCCAGCACCGGGCCCGTATGCGCAGCCAGCATCGCCTGCAGCGGACCATTTTTGACGGAGGCCAAATCCACCAGGATACAATCTTTCGGTAAAGCAGGAAGCTTCCCGATGATCTGCTCCGTCACGTGGATCGGCACGCTGACGATAACCATCCCGGCATCTTTCATGAGTTCCGGAGCATGCGCCCAGTCCTCTTTTTCCAGAATGCGCACCTGATAGCCCGAAAGCGTCAGCATTTTTTCAAACAGACGCCCCATCTGTCCTGCCCCGCCGACAATCACCACCGGCCTCAGGGACGGACAGAGGGTTTTGAAGCCCTTGTCGTTTTCGCTGGAATAGGATTCCCGCATCACGCGACGCAGAACATCTTCAATTAAATCCGGCGAAACGCCCAGCGCCTGGGCCTCTTTGCGACGAGAGGCCAGCATTGAGGCTTCGCGCTCCGGGACGTAAATCGGCAGGCCGTATTTGCTTTTCACCTCACCGACTTCGGCAACCAGCGCCATGCGGCGCGCCAGCAGGTCCAGCAGCGCCTTATCCACTTCATCAATTTGATCGCGCAGTGCGGTCAATTCAGCAACCATAACTAACCTCTTAAGCCAGACGCGTCGCCAGCTGGCCTTTCAAATCTTTGTGGATCTCACGCAGCAGCGCATCGGTGGTTTCCCAGCTGATGCAGGCATCCGTCACGGAGACGCCGTGCTTCATTGCGCTACGCGGTTGTTCAGATGATTGATTGCCTTCATGAATATTGCTCTCAATCATCAGACCGATAATCGAACGGTTGCCATCTTTGATCTGTGCGACCACGGATTCCGCAACCGCAGGCTGGCGACGGTAATCTTTATTTGAATTACCATGACTGCAATCTACCATCAGTGCCGGGCGCAGTCCCGCCTGCTCCATCTCTTTTTCACACTGCGCCACGTCCGCCGGGCTGTAGTTAGGTGCTTTCCCGCCGCGCAGGATCACATGGCCGTCCGGGTTACCCTGCGTTTGCAGGAGGCAGACCTGACCCGCCTGGTTGATACCGACGAAACGGTGCGGCATCGCAGCAGCGCGCATGGCGTTGATCGCCGTCGCCAGGCTGCCATCGGTACCGTTTTTAAAGCCAACCGGCATTGACAGGCCAGACGCCATCTCGCGGTGGGTTTGCGATTCCGTGGTACGCGCGCCAATCGCCGACCAGCTGAACAGATCGCCCAGGTACTGCGGGCTGTTCGGGTCCAGCGCTTCGGTTGCCAGCGGCAGTCCCATGCTGACCAGCTCCACCAGCAGGCGACGCGCAATCTTCAGGCCTGCTTCCACATCAAACGAGCCATCCATGTGCGGATCGTTAATCAACCCTTTCCAGCCGACGGTCGTACGTGGCTTCTCAAAATAGACGCGCATCACCAGATAGAGGCTATCGCTGACCTCCTCCGCTAACGCTTTAAATCGACGAGCATATTCAATGGCGGTTTCAGGATCGTGAATGGAGCAAGGACCGCATACCACCAGCAGGCGCGGATCGCGGCCGGCGATAATGTCAGAAATGGTCTGGCGAGAGTGCTCGATCTGAGCCTCCTGCGCGACGCTCAGCGGAAATTCCGCTTTCAGTTGATCCGGAGTGATTAACACCTGTTCGTCAGTGATATGTACGTTGTTCAGCGCGTCTTTTTGCATGATGGCGATCCTGTAAAGCTCGTTTGCGATAGTTGTTTTCCTCAATGAGGTGAAACCACGATACCATAAAAAGTAAACATTTCAATCCAAAATACGTACACATTACTTTACACATACCAATTTATTGCAAAAATCAGCCAATAAAAACGTAAACTTTAAATTACAGACAGGTTTTCTTTAGCCAGGCTATGCTGAAGAAAAAAGGAGAATGGCTATGCGTTCAATTGCTCTCGCGCTGTTGTCGCTGTTTTTAACGGGCTGTCAGATCAATCCTTACACCTTCCAGCCCGACTGGACCAGCCCATCCTGGTTTGATGCAGGTAAAGAAGACGCCATGAATGGCCTGCCGGTTAAAGATAACCAGGCCCTGGCCGATAGTTTTAACGACACACACGTTGATCGTAGTGAATATCTTCGCGGCTATGCTGATGGTCAGAAGAAAATCTGCGAAGAAGGGTTTATTCACGCCTGGGGATTAGCAGGCAAATCTTTCCCTGCCAGTTGCGATACAGCCGAAAACGCGGCAAAACTGCGTGCGTCATGGCAGCAAGGGATGGATGAAAGTATGCGCTCCAGCAGACTGAATTAATCTATTTTTATCCACCGGAAAATAAACAACTGTAGGATTTAGCTTAGGTCGGCCTCATGCTATTTCTGACATAATGACGGCCCTGATAAACAATGGTATTCTGCCCGCAACTCTTAAGGACATCTATTTCCAGAGCGATGTGGCGGATTCTGGTGAGAAATTTATTCTTGATCTCTTTTTTCCGACTCACTCTGGTGATAATGCTGTTCCTTATGGTGGGCCCTGCGGCGGCAGGCACGCTTACGGAAACGGATAAATCGGTACGCTCGATTGTCTCAGGCATCGTGAGCTATACGCGATGGCCGTCACTTTCCGGTCAGCCTAAACTCTGCGTCTACGCCACTTCGCACTATACGCACGCCCTCAGCGGCGATGAGGGGCATAGCGAGTTACCTTATACTCCCGTTATTGTACGTAACGATCAGGAAGCCCTGGCCGCGACGTGCGATGCGATCTATTTCGGGTCTGAATCACCGGCAAAACAACTTGAATTAATAAGTCAATATCAGGGCAGAGCGTTGCTATTAATCTCAGAGCAAAATCCGGAATGTGTAATTGGCAGTGCCTTTTGCCTGATAATCGATCGCGGCCAGGTACGGTTCGCCGTCAATCTGGATGCATTGACGCGCAGTGGCGTAAGAGTCAATCCGGATGTATTAATGCTTGCACGGAATAAGCAGCATGGATAAAGATTTCACTTCAACGCCACGTCCGACGTTTAAAAGAACGTTGAGGCGAAACAGCATGATAAGCGTCATCATCACGATGACGTTAATATGGCTGCTGCTCTGTTTTGCTTCCGTCGTGACGTTAAAACAATACGCGCAAAAGAATCTCGAATTAACCGGCGCAACAATGAGCCACAGCCTGGAAGCCTCGCTGGTGTTCAACGACTCGCTGGCGGCCAACGAAACGCTGGCTGCGCTGGGCAAACAGGGGCAGTTTGCCGTGGCCGAGGTTATTAACGCGCATAAAAAGCGGTTTGCCTACTGGTCCTGGAACCCGGAGGACAACAACGACACGCTGGGCGCACTGGTCAGCCGCTGGCTTTTCCCCGTACCGGTTGCGCAGCCCATCATGCATAACGGCGCAACGATCGGCGAAATTCGCCTGACCGCGCGTGACAGCCTGATCGGCCATTTCATCTGGATGTCGTTTGCCGTTCTGACCGGCTGCATTCTCTTTGCAACCGTCGTCGCGCTCACTATTACCCAGTCTTTGCACCATGGGATGGTCACGGCCCTGCAAAACATCACTGACGTCGTGCATGACGTTCGTACTAATCGCAACTTCTCCCGCCGGGTGAAAGACGGCCGTATCGAAGAGTTTCACCAGTTTGGTGAGGACTTCAACAGCCTTCTGGATGAGATGGAGGAGTGGCAACTGAAGCTTCAGGCGAAAAACGCCCAGCTGCTGCGAACCGCCATGCACGACCCGCTCACCGGTCTTGCCAACCGCGCGGCGTTTCGTAACAGCATTGCAGCCTTAATGAACGACCCTTCAGCTAAAACAAACTCGGCCCTGCTCTTCCTTGACGGTGATAATTTTAAGTTTATTAACGACACCTGGGGACACGCGGCAGGCGACTGCGTGCTGATAGAAGTCGCCAGCAGGATGATGGAGTTTGGCGACAAACGTCACCAGGCTTACCGCCTTGGCGGTGACGAATTCGCCATGGTGCTGTACGGCGTACACTCTGAGCTCGAGGTTCAACACATTTGTGCTGCGCTATCGCAGCAGTTTATCCGTCCGTTTGATCTTCATAACGGACAAAAAGCATCGATGTCACTCAGCATTGGCTTTGCTCTGGCGTGGGAAAATGCTTCCGTGGAAGCATTACTGGAGAGGGCTGACCGCAACATGTATCAGGTGAAAAACCAGCGTACGAAAACAACAAGTTAGAAAGGATACACTATGTTAAAACGTTACTTCGCGCCGATAGTTCTGGCCTCACTGGTTCTGGCAGGCTGTCAGTCGCCCCCGGAAGGCAAATTCACTCCTGAGCAAATTTCGGCGATGAAGTCTTACGGTTTTAACGAACTGAACGGTGACTGGTCACTTGGCATGTCGGACACCATCCTGTTTGATAAAAATGACGCCAGACTGCGCCCGGAAAGTGAAACGCAGATCCAGTCCATGGCCTCTCGCCTGGCGGAAACCGGCCTGAACCACGCGCGAATGGACGGTCACACGGATAACTACGGTGAAGAAAGCTACAACGAAGCGCTGTCGTTAAAACGCGCCAATGCCGTGGCCGATGCCTGGGCGAAGGGTGCAAATATCCCGCGCAGCAATCTCACCACGCGGGGGTTAGGTCAAAAATATCCGGTTGCGAGCAACAGTACCCCGCAAGGGCGCGCTGAAAACCGCCGCGTCGCAGTGGTGATCAGCACGCCATAGGGTTATTTAGCGGATGATTCGGCGAGCGTCACCCTGGTTGCCGCTCGCCAGCGCAGCCAGTCCACCAGAACAAACAGCGCCAGACTCACGCCCATGACCGGCAAGGCCAGCCCCAGCAGTATGCTGATTATCACCGTAATCCCTCTTCCCCACCCTGACAGCGCCAGCCAGCTCTGGCAAAGCGTCTGCACCGGATCCACGGCCGACCGTGCCGGACGACGCATCCACCACATCCGGTAACCCCAGACGATGAGCACGCACAGGGTGAGGCCGAACGCCACCAGCAGCAGCTGATTCACCAGCCCGAATAAGATCCCCATATGGAAATCCACGCCCCAGCGGGTCAGTTTTGCCATTAACGGGAAATCCTCGAATCGGGTTCTGTCCAGGATCTGCATCGTTGAAGAATCAACCGCAACGGCGTCCACCTGAGTCGGCCAGCTGCGATCGATTTCCGTCACGGTCCAGGCGCTATCCGCCGTTTTTGCCGGGCGGATCTCCAGCCTGTTGGCATCAATTCCTGCGTTACGCGCCGCGCTTAATACTCCGTCAAACTGCGTCAGATCCATCGCCATTTCCGGCATCATCATGCCGCCGTGATGGCCCCGGTGTTCGGCGTGCTCATCCACGATCTTCTGTTGACCGGAAAGCGTCGTGTTCACCTGCGGGGTGAGCCAGTTCATCTCTGCCCGCAGCTTATCAACATTCCCGCCTGCCCACTGGGACCAGGTCAGGCCGGTTGCTGAGAACAACAGCATTCCGCCCAGCAGACTCCAGCCCAGCGTCACGTGCATCCGACGACGATTCTGGAAGCGATTATTGATTCGCCGTTTGGGCCGGGTATAAAACCACAGGGCAGCACCGCCCAGCGCGGCAACCCACATCCAGGAGGCTGCAAGCTCGCTGTAGAGCCGCCCCACGTCGTCCAGCATCAAAGAGGTATGCAGATAATCAATGGTCTGACGCAGCGGTAAAATCCCGCTGGTGCCGTATACCGTCATATCTCCCAGCACCGCCAGGCTTACTGGATCAATAAAGATAGCCCGGTTTTCCGATGGCCCAAGCGTCGGGTCGGCAAACATCACGCGGGTGGTTTCGCCTTCAGCCAGCCCGGGACGCACGGCGTGCAAATGCACATCTGATCCAACGTTTTTTTCCGCCACGGCGATTTGCTCCGCCAGCGGCTGCGGCACGCCCACGGAATCCGTGTGGAGCGCGTGCCGGTAGAGCGCATTCTCCAGCTGCGGGGTCGCCACATACAGCGTACCGGTCAGCGCGGCAAAGAAGATAAACGGACCAACAAAAAGCCCGACGTAGAAATGGAGGCGACGCAGCAGGTTTCCCCATGCCGCGCGCGGAGTGCAGGTAGTCATACTTTTCCTTTTTAAGGCAAAAAGTTATCGATTTAGTTTTAAAGGGAAAAAGCAGACTGCCGCGGCGGCGCGCGGGTATCAGGGTAAAGCCAGGGGAAAAAGTGCCAGTGGCTGACCGCCTGGCGCGGCGGCTTAATGCGAAGCCTCTGTAATACCGCGCTGAGCAGGACGATCAGCGCCAGCATCACGCCAGGGACATGCGCTAACAGCACGCAGTAGCCGCACGCTTCCGCATGGTCGACAGGCATCGTATGCGGCATATCGCCCTGATGCTCGTCCATCGACATCATGCTCATGTCATGATGCATGCCCGGCATCGCGCTCATGGGATCTTTCTGCAAGGAGACGGAGATAAGCGGCGCCACCACGATCAGCAGGATCGCAAACAGCGCGGTCAATGCCGCTACGCGCTTCCGGTCAGGCTGATGCAGTACGTTATCCACGTCCCCTCCATTCAAGAGGCAAGCATTGTAAATGATTTATGACAAAAGGGTTAACGTGAGAAATGCGCAGGGATAAAAAAAGGGCCAGCCTTTCGGCCAGCCCTTTCTAACAGGATGTCGCTTAAGCGAATCTTAGTTCAGACGCTCTTTAATACGAGCAGACTTACCAGTACGCTCACGCAGGTAGTACAGTTTAGCTTTACGTACAGCACCACGACGTTTAACAGCAATGCTGTCAACTACCGGAGAGTGAGTCTGGAAGACACGCTCAACGCCTTCGCCGTTGGAAATTTTACGAACAGTGAATGCAGAGTGCAGACCGCGGTTACGAATAGCGATAACCACGCCCTCGAATGCCTGCAGACGTTTTTTGGAACCTTCAACAACCCATACTTTCACTTCCACGGTGTCACCTGGACGGAAGGAAGGTACGTCCTGCTTCATCTGCTCTTGTTCAAGTTGCTTAATAATGTTGCTCATAATTTAATCTCTTATCCTGGGTAAACTGATATTCGGGAGCGTATTACGCATTCCCATCATGTTCATGCTGCTGGTGCGCGTGTTCAGTTTTGAACTCGGCCAGCAACTTTGCTTGCTCTTCAGTCAGAGCCAGGTTTTCCAGAAGTTCAGGTCTTCTAAGCCAGGTTCGGCCCAGCGACTGCTTCAAACGCCAGCGACGTATCTCGGCATGGTTTCCAGACAGTAACACCGCCGGTACTTCCATCCCTTCTAACACTTCAGGACGAGTATAGTGTGGACAGTCCAGCAACCCATCGGCAAAGGAATCTTCCGTTGCCGAAGCTTCATGGCCCAGAACCCCCGGAATGAACCGGGCGACGGAGTCAATCAGCGTCATTGCGGGTAACTCACCACCGCTGAGAACGTAATCGCCGATAGACCATTCTTCGTCAATCTCGGTTTGAATTACGCGCTCATCTATTCCTTCGTAGCGCCCACAGACCAGAATCAGCTTTTGATTCGTCGCCAGTTCGCTCACGCCAGCTTGATCAAGCTTGCGTCCCTGAGGTGACAGATAAATCACCTTTGCGCCTTCACCTGCCGCGGCTTTTGCTGTGTGAATGGCGTCCCGTAAGGGTTGCACCATCATTAGCATCCCCGGTCCGCCGCCGTAAGGACGATCGTCCACGGTACGGTGCCGGTCATGAGTAAAGTCACGAGGACTCCAGCTCTGGATGCTCAGCAGGCCATTCTTTACTGCCCGGCCAGTTACCCCGTAATCGGTAATCGCGCGGAACATTTCAGGAAACAGGCTAATTATGCCAATCCACATAGCGCCGTCTTTTACCGTTTATCCGGAGAATTTAAAAACCAGGATCCCAATCTACTTCAATGGTTTGAGTAGTGAGATCGACTTTCTTGATAACCTGTCCATCGAGGAACGGAACCAACCGCTCCTTGATGCCAAATGCATCTTTCAGGTTTGCCTTAATGACGAGAACGTCATTTGACCCGGTTTCCATCATATCGATGACTTTCCCCAGGCTGTAGCCTTCGGTAGTGACTACCTGGCAACCCATAAGGTCTTTCCAGTAGTAGTCGCCCTCTTCCAGCTGTGGCAACTGCGACGAATCCACGACAATTTCACAATTAGTCAGCGCATTCGCAGCATCACGATCGTCAACGCCTTTCAGCTTGATGATGATGTCCTGATTGTGGTGACGCCAGCTTTCCAGCTCGACCTCTTCCCACTTACCGCCTTTCTGGATAAACCAGGGCTGGTAATCAAAAATGCTATCAGCGTCTTCAGTGGAGGAAAACACTCTGAGCCAACCACGGATACCGTAGCAAGAACCCATTTTTCCCAATACGATCGGTTCAACAGGTGCTTTATTGCTCATCATGACCACCGTGACAGATTAAGCTGCTTTGTTTGCTGCTTTGATCAGCGTAGCAACGCGATCGGAAACAGTAGCGCCCTGGCCAACCCAGTGAGCGATACGATCCAGATCCAGACGAGTTTCTTCTTCTGCGCCAGCGGCCAGTGGGTTGAAGAAACCAACGCGCTCGATGAAGCGACCGTTGCGTGCATTACGGCTGTCAGTCACAACAACCTGGTAGAACGGACGCTTTTTAGCGCCGTGACGAGCTAAACGAATAGTTACCATAACATCCTCTTGTGTGAATAAAACAACCGGGCCCCATCGAGGAACGGAGCCCGGGTGTCATATTAAAAGCCCGAAAATTTTACTCATTTTCGGGCAAAAAGCAATCTCAAAAGCGATTAACGCCCTGGAAAACCGGGGGGCATCATGCCTTTCATGCCGCGCATCATCTTCGCCATGCCGCCTTTCTTCATTTTCTTCATCATGCGCTGCATGTCGTCGAACTGTTTAAGAAGACGGTTAACGTCCTGCACCTGCATGCCGCAACCGGCTGCGATACGGCGTTTACGGGAACCTTTGATGATATCCGGGTTAGCGCGCTCTTTCAGCGTCATAGAGTTAATGATCGCCTCCATACGCACCAGCACCTTGTCATCCATCTGCGCTTTCACGTTGTCAGGGATCTGGCCCATGCCCGGCAGTTTGCCCATCAGGCTGGCCATGCCGCCCATGTTTTTCATCTGACGCAGCTGCTCAAGGAAGTCGGTAAGATCGAAACCGTCACCTTTTTTCAGCTTGCTGGCCAGCTTCTCGGCCTGCGCGCGGTCAACCTTGCTCTCGATATCTTCGATCAGCGACAGCACGTCGCCCATGCCGAGGATACGGGAGGCAATACGATCCGGGTGGAACGGCTCGAGCGCTTCAGTTTTCTCGCCCACGCCGAGGAATTTAATCGGCTTACCGGTGATGTGACGAATCGAGAGCGCCGCACCGCCGCGGGCGTCACCGTCCACTTTAGTCAGCACCACGCCGGTTAGCGGCAGCGCTTCGTTAAACGCTTTCGCGGTATTCGCCGCATCCTGACCGGTCATGGCATCGACAACGAACAGGGTCTCTACCGGGTTGATAGAGGCATGTACCTGCTTGATCTCGTCCATCATCGCTTCGTCAACGTGCAGACGACCGGCGGTATCCACCAGCAGCACGTCGTAGAATTTCAGCTTCGCTTCTTTCAGCGCCGCGTTAACGATGTCGACAGGCTTCTGCGCCACGTCGGACGGGAAGAAATCTACGCCGACCTGTTCGGCCAGAGTTTCCAGCTGTTTGATCGCCGCCGGGCGATAGACGTCCGCAGAAACCACCAGCACTTTCTTCTTGTGCTTTTCATGCAGGAATTTACCCAGCTTACCGACGCTGGTCGTTTTACCCGCACCCTGCAGGCCCGCCATCAGCACCACGGCCGGCGGCTGAGCCGCCAGGTTAAGCACCTGGTTCTCTTCGCCCATCGCCGAAACCAGTTCATTACGAACGATTTTGACGAATTCCTGGCCCGGGGTCAGGCTCTTGTTAACTTCATGACCAACCGCCTTCTCTTTAACGCGGTTGATAAAATCACGAACAACCGGCAACGCGACGTCTGCTTCCAGCAGCGCCATGCGCACTTCGCGCAGCGTTTCCTTGATGTTCTCTTCAGTAAGGCGTCCGCGGCCGCTGATGTTGCGCAGCGTGCGCGACAAACGATCGGTTAAATTATCAAACATTGTCTCTCGCCTGAGTAGAAACGTTGGGCCGCCATGGGCGACACATACACAGAATTTTGCCGGAGTATAACATGAAGGCGCCTTTGTTGTTATGCAACGGTTGGAGCAGGCGTCACGTAACGTTATACTGCTTCTCTTTCTTATTAAGACAACTGTCGATGCCTATATGCCTGTTTTCGCACTGATCGCCCTTGTTGCCTACTCTGTCAGCCTCGCGCTGATCGTTCCCGGACTGCTGCAAAAAAACAGCGGCTGGCGGCGCATGGCTATTCTTTCCGCGGTGATCGCACTGATCAGCCACGCGTTTGCGCTGGAATCACGCATCATTCCCGGCGACGGCAGCGTGCAAAACCTGAGCGTCCTCAACGTCGGCTCGCTGGTCAGCCTGATGATCTGTACGGTAATGACCATCGTCGCGTCTAAAAATCGCGGCTGGCTGCTGCTGCCGATTGTCTATACCTTCGCGCTGATCAATCTGGCCCTCGCCACCTTTATGCCTAATGAATTTATTACGCATCTGGAGGCCACCCCGGGGATGCTGGTGCATATCGGCCTGTCGCTCTTTGCCTACGCGACGCTGATCATCGCCGCGCTTTACGCCATGCAGCTCGCCTGGATTGACTATCAGCTGAAAAACAAAAAGCTGGCGTTTAACCATGAGATGCCGCCGCTGATGGTCATTGAGCGTAAGATGTTCCACATCACCCAGGTGGGCGTGGTGCTGCTGACGCTGACGCTCTGCACGGGCCTGTTCTACATGAAGAACCTGTTTAGCGTGGAGAATATCGATAAAGCAGTGCTCTCCATCATCGCGTGGTTTGTCTATATTGTCCTGTTATGGGGCCATTATCATGAAGGCTGGCGCGGTCGTCGCGTGGTCTGGTTCAACGTCGCGGGTGCGGGCATTCTCACCCTTGCCTATTTTGGCAGCCGCTTCATACAGCAATTTGCTGGCTAAGTAACAAAAGGAGTTCCCCCTGGAACACATCTCTACCACCACGCTGATCGTTATCCTGATCGTCATGGTGGTCATCTCCGCCTATTTCTCCGGCTCGGAAACCGGCATGATGACCTTAAACCGCTACCGGTTACGTCATCGTGCTAAACAGGGTAACCGTGCCGCTCGTCGCGTTGAAAAACTGCTTCGCAAGCCGGATCGCCTGATAAGCCTGGTGCTCATCGGCAACAACCTTGTCAACATTCTGGCCTCCGCCCTCGGCACCATCGTTGGGATGCGCCTGTACGGCAACGCCGGGGTGGCGATTGCCACCGGCGTGCTGACGTTCGTGGTGCTGGTGTTTGCCGAAGTGCTGCCGAAAACCATCGCCGCGCTTTACCCGGAGAAAGTCGCCTACCCGAGCAGCTTCCTGCTGGCACCGCTGCAGATCCTGATGATGCCCCTGGTCTGGCTGCTGAACATGGTGACGCGCGTACTGATGCGGATGGTAGGAATCAAAGCCGATGTCACCATCAGCAGCGCGCTCAGCAAAGAGGAGCTGCGCACCATCGTGAATGAATCCCGCTCGCAGATCTCCCGGCGCAATCAGGACATGCTCCTGTCAGTGCTGGATCTGGAAAAGGTGAGCGTCAACGACATTATGGTGCCGCGTAACGAAATCGTCGGTATCGACATTAATGACGACTGGAAAGCCATCGTCCGCCAGCTGACGCACTCCCCGCACGGGCGCATTGTGCTCTATCGCGACTCGCTGGATGACGCCATCAGCATGCTGCGCGTGCGCGAAGCCTACCGTCTGATGACCGAGAAAAAAGAGTTCACCAAAGAGGTGATGCTGCGCGCCGCCGACGAGATTTACTACGTGCCTGAAGGAACCCCGCTCAGCACCCAGCTGGTGAAATTCCAGCGCAACAAGAAAAAAGTCGGCCTGGTAGTCAATGAGTACGGCGATATTCAGGGGCTGGTGACGGTCGAAGATATTCTGGAAGAGATTGTCGGGGACTTTACCACGTCAATGTCGCCTTCCCTCGCGGAAGAGGTTACCCCGCAAAACGACGGCTCGGTGCTGATTGACGGTAGCGCGAACATTCGTGAACTCAACAAAGCCTTTAACTGGCATTTACCGGAAGATGAGGCTCGCACGATTAACGGGATGATTCTGGAAGCGCTGGAAGAGATCCCGGCGGCGGGCACGCGGGTGCGCATTGAGCAGTACGATATTGATATCCTGGACGTGCAGGACAATATGATTAAGCAGGTGAAAGTCCTGCCCGTAAAACCCCTGCGCGAAAGTATCGCTGAGTAAGGCTGTAGGCCGGGTAAGGCGAAACCGCCACCCGGCACTACGAATGGCAAATTACGCTTTCGCTTTCGCCACGGTCACCATCGCAGCGCGAATGGTACGGCCGTTCAGGGTGTAACCTTTCTGCATCACGCCCAGCACTTTACCGGCTTCGACCTCTTCGGACTCCACCATTGCAATCGCCTGGTGGACGTTTGGATCCAGCGGTACGTTGGTATCGGCAATCACTTCCACGCCAAACTTACGCACTACGTCGAGCATGGATTTCAGCGTCAGTTCGATACCTTCGATCATCGCCGCGTTGTCCGGATTCGCTTTGTCAGCCACTTCCAGCGCGCGATCGAGGCTATCAATAACCGGCAGCAGTTCGTTGACGAATTTCTCCAGCGCAAATTTATGCGCCTTCTCAACGTCCTGCTCGGTACGACGACGCAGGTTTTCCATTTCCGCCTTGATGCGCAGAACACCATCGCGTTCGCGATTCTGTGCTTCTACCAGCTGGGCTTCCAGATTCGCAATTTTTTCATCGCGCGGGTCCACCTGCTCAGCAGATGCGTCTGGCTCTACAGCCTCAACTTCATCGTGCTGTTCCGTGATAATTTCTTCAGGGGCTTGCCCCTCAGGCGTTTTCTGTTCTTTACTACTCATGAATTTCTCCGCGTTTTTCTGCATTCATCTCGCTAACTTCGCTTATTATGGGGATCAGTTTCCGGGATTCAAGGGAACAAGACAGATTGTCATCATTCATCAGGCACAAGGACCTCCAGAAAATGAATAATCATTTCAGGTGTATTGGGATCGTCGGGCATCCGCGTCACCCTACCGCACTAACGACACATGAAATGTTGTATCGCTGGTTGTGTAGTAAAGGCTATGAAGTGATGGTCGAGCAGCAGATTGCGCAGGAGCTGCAGCTGAAGAGCGTCAAAACCGGCACGCTGGCGGAAATTGGTCAACAGGCCGATCTCGCCGTGGTGGTGGGCGGCGACGGCAACATGCTCGGCGCAGCCCGCACGCTGGCGCGTTATGACATTAAGGTCATCGGCATCAACCGTGGCAATCTCGGCTTTTTAACCGATCTCGACCCGGACAATGCGCAGCAGCAGCTGGCCGACGTGCTGGAAGGCCACTATATCAGTGAGAAACGCTTTTTACTGGAAGCGCAGGTGTGTCAGCAGGACTGCCAGAAGCGCATCAGCACCGCGATTAACGAGGTGGTTCTTCACCCCGGGAAAGTGGCGCACATGATTGAATTCGAAGTTTATATCGACGAAATCTTTGCTTTTTCCCAGCGTTCCGACGGGCTGATTATCTCCACTCCGACCGGCTCAACCGCCTACTCGCTTTCTGCCGGCGGCCCGATCCTGACGCCCTCGCTGGATGCCATTACCCTGGTGCCGATGTTCCCGCACACGCTCTCCGCCCGCCCGCTGGTTATCAACGGTGACAGCACGATACGTCTGCGCTTCTCGCACCGCCGTAACGACCTGGAGATCAGCTGCGACAGCCAGATAGCGCTGCCGATCCAGGAAGGTGAAGATGTCCTTATTCGTCGGTGTGATTATCATCTGAATCTGATTCACCCGAAAGATTACAGCTATTTCAACACATTAAGCTCGAAGCTTGGCTGGTCAAAAAAATTGTTCTGATTTTGCATCCAGTACTTTACTGTATAAAAAACCAGTTTATACTGTATGAAAACACAGTTATGGTTTTTCATACAGGAAAACAATTATGCTGGCACAACTGACCATCAGCAACTTTGCCATTGTTCGTGAGCTTGAGATCGATTTCCACAGCGGCATGACGGCGATCACCGGGGAAACCGGTGCAGGTAAATCCATTGCCATTGATGCCCTCGGCTTGTGCCTTGGTGGCCGCGCAGAGGGCGACATGGTGCGCATGGGCGCAAACCGTGCCGACCTGTGCGCCCGTTTCTCCCTGAAAGACACCCCTGCCGCCCAGCGCTGGCTGGAACAGAACCAGCTTGAAGATGGACGTGAGTGTTTACTTCGCCGCGTGATCAGCAGCGACGGTCGTTCACGTGGCTTTATCAACGGTACGGCGGTTCCGCTCTCCCAGCTTCGCGAACTCGGCCAGCTGCTTATCCAGATCCACGGTCAGCACGCGCACCAGCAACTCGTCAAACCTGAACAGCAGAAAGCGCTACTGGATGGCTATGCGGGTGAGTACGCGCTTACTCAGCTTATGGCGGAGCACTATCGCCAGTGGCATCAGAGCTGCCGTGAACTTGCCCAGCACCAGCAGCAAAGCCAGGAGCGCGCCGCGCGTGCGGAGCTGCTGGCGTACCAGCTTAAAGAGCTCAACGAATTCAACCCGCAGCCGGGTGAGTTTGAGCAAATCGACGAAGAGTACAAACGTCTGGCGAACAGCGGCCACCTGCTCTCAACCAGCCAGAATGCGCTCAACCTGCTGGCGGACGGCGAAGACGTGAACCTGCAAAGCCAGCTGTATAACGTCCGCCAGCTCATTACCGAACTGGTTGGCATGGACAGCAAGCTTTCTGGCGTCCTGGATATGCTGGAAGAAGCGGCCATTCAGATCTCCGAAGCCAGTGACGAACTGCGCCACTACTGTGAACGTCTGGATCTCGACCCGAACCGTCTGTTTGAGCTGGAGCAGCGCATTTCCCGTCAAATTTCACTGGCGCGCAAGCACCACGTCACGCCGGAAGAGCTGCCAGGATTCTATCAGTCTCTGCTGGAAGAACAGCAGCAGCTTGACGATCAGGCTGACTCGCAGGAAACCCTCTCTCTCGCGGTGAACCTGCATCATGAACAGGCGCTGGCGACAGCGCAAAAGCTGCATGAAATCCGTCAGCATTACGCCCAGGAGCTAAGCCAGCACATCACCGACAGCATGCACACGCTGGCGATGCCGCACGGTATCTTCACCATTGATGTCCGCTTTGAAGAGAACCACCTGACGGCAGAAGGTGCGGACCGCATCGAGTTCCGCGTCACCACCAACCCGGGGCAGCCGCTGCAGGCTATCTCCAAAGTGGCCTCCGGTGGTGAACTTTCGCGTATTGCGCTGGCGATTCAGGTGATTACCGCGCGTAAAATGGAAACCCCGGCGCTGATTTTCGATGAAGTGGATGTCGGCATCAGCGGCCCAACGGCGGCGGTGGTGGGCAAACTGCTGCGCCAGCTAGGCGAATCAACGCAGGTGATGTGTGTCACCCACCTGCCGCAGGTCGCGGGCTGTGGCCATCATCACTTTATCGTCAGCAAAGAAACCGACGGTGAAATGACCGAAACGCACATGAAGCCGCTGGATAAACGTGCGCGTCTGCAGGAGCTTGCTCGCCTGCTCGGCGGCAGCGAAGTCACCCGCAATACGCTCGCGAACGCGAAAGAACTGCTGGCGGCATAAACTTTTTCGGGATCTCAGGGTCATACAGAACAACAAAAACGCCGCCAGACCGGTTTCAAAGTGGGGCAAGGTCTATTATCATCGGCATATTACATATGAGCCGCGTTCTGCTCGGGCCCGAAAAGGAATCAAATCACTATGCGTTGTAAAATGCTGACCGCTGCCGCAGCGGTTCTTCTGATGTTGACCGCAGGCTGTTCCACTCTGGAGAAAGTGGTTTACCGTCCTGACATCAACCAGGGGAACTACCTTACCCCTAACGATGTGTCCAAAATCCGTGTGGGGATGACACAACAGCAGGTCGCTTATGCACTGGGAACCCCGATGATGTCCGATCCGTTCGGCACTAATACCTGGTTCTATGTATTCCGTCAGAAGCCGGGCCACGAAGATGCGACCCAGCAGACCCTGACGCTGACCTTCAGCAGCGCCGGTGTGTTGACCAACATCGACAACAAGCCTGCCCTGACCAAATAATCAGAAGTCAGAAATGCAAAAAGGTGCTCATTGAGCACCTTTTTTGTTCTTCTTTTATCCCCTCGCCCCTTTGGGGAGAGGGTCAGGGTGAGGGGAAAACACGCTACTTACCCGATTTCTCCGCACGCTGACGTCGCAGCTCTTTCGGGTCAGCGATCAGCGGGCGATAAATCTCGACCCGGTCGCCCTCTTTCAGCACATCACCCAGCTTCACCGGACGGCTATAAATCCCGACCTTATTTTTCGCCAGGTCGATATCGCTGCGAAGTTCGAGGATGCCGGACGCGCGGATAGCCGCCTCAACGGTTGCCCCCTCTTCCAGCGTCACGCGCTGCAGATACTGCTTCTCCGGCAACGCGTACACCACTTCTACAGCAATCTTATGCGACACTGTAAACCTCTTTGGCGCGGGTGGTGAACGCCTGAACCATATTCGAAGCCAGCTCTTTAAAGATACGGCCAAACGCCAGTTCAATCAGCTTATTGGTAAATTCAAAGTCGAGCTGGAACTCGATGCGACAGGCGTCAGCGCTCAGCGGCGTAAACTTCCAGCCCCCCATCAGGGTTTTAAACGGACCATCCACCAGATGCATCAAAATACTCTGATTGCTGGTCAGCGTATTACGGGTGGTGAACGTCTTGCTGATCCCCGCTTTGGAGACATCCACCGCCGCGGTCATCTGCGTCGGGCCGGACTCCAGAACGCGGCTCCCGGTGCACCCCGGAATAAATTCTGGATAAGACTGAACGTCGTTCACTAACTGATACATTTGTTCCGCGCTGTAAGGCACGAGCGCAGTACGGCTAATCTGAGGCATAGCATTTCCCATGGTCACACAACGGACAAATAATAACATTTATCACCTGTTAAAAAAACGCTAAGCCTCATCTCGTGCTAAGATAGCGCGTTAGACCTCACAGGACGCAATGAGGTGACTTTTTGAAATCAGATTACCGACGGCTTTACGACACTTATGACGAAGAAAAAAGCACATAAACCAGGCTCGGCGACCATTGCGCTCAACAAGCGTGCTCGCCACGAGTATTTCATTGAAGAAGAATTCGAAGCTGGCCTTGCGTTGCAGGGCTGGGAAGTAAAATCGCTGCGCGCCGGGAAAGCCAACATCGGCGATAGTTACGTGATCCTGAAAAATGGCGAAGCCTTCCTGTTCGGCGCGAACTTTACGCCGCTGACCGTCGCCTCCTCACACTACGTGTGTGACCCAACGCGCACCCGCAAGCTGCTGCTGAACAAGCGTGAGCTGGAATCCCTCTACGGACGCATCAACCGTGAAGGTTTTACCGTGGTCGCCCTGTCGCTGTACTGGAAAAACGCCTGGTGCAAAGTGAAAGTTGGCGTCGCGAAGGGTAAAAAACAGCACGACAAACGTACTGATCTGAAAGAGCGCGAGTGGCAGCTTGATAAAGCGCGCATCATGAAAAACGCAGGACGTTGATTCTGCACACTTATTGTACTATTCAATAAGTTAGCGTTCCGGGCTGGTATCCAGGAAGTGAAATCTGGTATACTTAGTTCAACACTATTGGGGCTGATTCTGGATTCGACGGGATTTGCGAAACCCAAGGTGCATGCCGAGGGGCGGTTTGCCTCGTTAAAAGCCGCAAAAAAATAGTCGCAAACGACGAAAACTACGCTTTAGCAGCTTAATAACCTGCTCTGAGCCCTCTCTCCCTAGCTTCCGCTCTTAAGACGGGGATCAAAGAGAGGTCAAACCCAAAAGAGATCGCGTGGAAGCCCTGCCTGGGGTTGAAGCGTTAAAACTAATCAGGCTAGTTCGTTAGTGGCGTGTCTGTCCGCAGCTGGCGTGCGAATGTAAAGACAAACTAAGCATGTAGTACCGAGGATGTAGAAATTTCGGACGCGGGTTCAACTCCCGCCAGCTCCACCAAATATTGATGTACTGAAGTTCAGTAAAGTCTACTAAGCCCGCACAGCACAAGCTCTGCGGGCTTTTTTACGTCTATTGTAGTCTAGTGAGAATTGCTGAGAACTTCGAGTTATGGCACCCTGAATGGGACCCACGAAAAAGGGTCCTAAAATTGAGGGTCCCAAACATGGCCAAAATCGCTAAGAAACTCACTGACACTGAAATCAAAAGCACCAAACCTGCCGAGAAAGAGGTTAACCTTTTTGACGGCGATGGTTTGCTGTTGCGAATCGCTCCCTTGGCGAAGGGAGGGAAGAAAAATTGGTATTTCAGATATGCAGTGCCTGTGACCAAAAAGCGAACTAAGGTGAGCTTAGGAACCTATCCTCACCTTACACTTGCGAAGGCACGAGCTTTACGTGATGAATACTTGTCGTTGCTTGCAAATGGTATAGACCCCCAAGTTCATAACACCCAAAAAACCAATGCACTGAAAGATGCCACGGAACATACATTTCAAGCAGTAGCCAAGAAGTGGCTTGATGAGAAAGTCAAAACGTCAGGCATCTCCCAAGATCATGCTAACGACATCTGGCGAAGCCTAGAGAGAAATATCTTTCCCACATTGGGTGATACCCCCATTAAGGAGATTCGCCCTAAAATGCTTAAACAGCATTTAGAACCTATAGAAAAACGAGGTGTCCTTGAAACACTTCGCCGCATCATATCCCGCCTGAATGAAATTTTCCGCTATGCAGCAACAGAAGAACTCATAGAATTCAACCCGGCAGACAATCTGGGGCAACGGTTCAGCAAGCCAAAAAAACAGAATATGCCAGCATTACCCCCTTCCGAACTCCCTCGCTTCCTGGTTGCTCTAAACAATGCTTCTATCCGTTTGGAAACAAGGCTACTGATTGAGTGGCAACTTCTCACATGGGTTCGCCCAGGTGAAGCTGTTCGCACAAGATGGTCAGATATTGATATTGATACTGGCATGTGGAACATCCCGGCGGAGTTTATGAAAATGAAGAAGCCTCACAAAGTTCCACTGAGCAAAGAAGCTTTGCGAGTTTTGGATTTAATGAAAGCCATCAGTGGGCATAGAGAGTGGGTTTTCCCCAGTATCAAAGCTCCACTCAATCACATGCATGAACAAACAGCTAATGCGGCCATAATCCGTATGGGTTTCGGAGGTGAGCTTGTAGCTCACGGTATGCGATCAATCGCCAGAACGGCTGCGGAGGAGTCTGGCAAATTTAGGACTGATGTCTTAGAAGCCGCCCTTGCCCACTCGAAGAAAGATGAAATAATTGCAGCCTACAATCGTGCAGAGTATCTCACAGAACGGGTGGTTCTCATGCAGTGGTGGAGTGACTTTGTTTCGTCTCAAAAATACAAAATTATTGCCGCATAACTCTTCCATGATGGGTTAACTATCTTGATTTAGTTAAAGAATTAATAATCATACTATTAACCTATGTGGACTAAGCATAGCCATTTACGAATCGATACCTTGAGGCCACATAACGAAAGCTGTCGGTCATATCAGCTAAATAATTCACATCTCTTCTCGATTATCATACACCTTGAAGATTTACTAAATTCGCTCTAATCAATGATAAAACAGTTGAATTTGGTTAAAAATTGATCAATTTTATCCTCTACATTGTATTGAATCATCCATGAGGTTTCGTGCATGGCTAGCGAAAATGATAAAAATCATAAAGTTAGGGTCGCACAGTACTTGAGGATGTCTACCGACCATCAGCAATATTCTTTACATAATCAGTCCGAATATATCAAAGATTATGCTGAAAAGAACAATATGGAAATCGCTTATACCTACGATGATGCAGGTAAGAGCGGAGTCAGTATCATAGGCCGGCATTCTTTGCAGCAGTTACTTAGTGATGTAGAACAAAAGAAAATAGATATACAGGCTGTATTATTTTATGATGTGAGCCGTTTTGGTCGTTTTCAAAATAGTGATGAAGCTGCATATTATTCCTTTCTATTTGAGAGAAACGGTGTAGATCTTATATACTGTTCTGAACCTATTCCCACTAAAGATTTCCCTTTAGAGTCTTCTGTTATACTGAATATAAAAAGATCTAGTGCCGCATATCACAGCAGGAATTTATCAGAAAAGGTATTTATAGGCCAAGTAAATTTAATAAAGCTTGGTTATCATCAAGGCGGAATGGCTGGTTATGGGCTGAGACGTCTTTTAGTAGATGAAAATGGCATAGCTAAAGAAATATTGGGCTTTCGCAAAAGAAAGAGTATTCAAACAGATAGGGTGATATTAATTCCGGGACCAAAAAATGAGATAAAAATTGTAAATAGCATCTATGATCTCTTTATAGATGATAACATGCCAGAATTCATTATTGCTGAGAGACTAAATGAACAGAATATACCTGCAGAAAATGGAACATTATGGACTCGTGCAAAAATACATCAAATCTTGACAAATGAAAAATATATTGGAAATAACATATATAACAAAACCTCATCTAAACTAAAAAGTAGGCTTGTAAAAAACCCCAAAAATGAATGGGTTAGATGCGACAAGGCATATAAACCCATTATTTCAAAGAAAAAATATAATAAAGCTCAAGAAATAATTCAGCTCCGATCCGTACATTTGACTAATGAAGAGCTTTTAGAAAAGCTAAAACAAAAATTAGAATCTAATGGAAAACTATCTGGCTTTATCATTGATGAAGATGATACAGGCCCTTCATCTTCTGTTTACAGAACCCGATTTGGTGGTCTTTTAAGAGCATATACGTTGATTGGTTATAAGCCAGAACATGATTACAGCTATATCCAAATAAATGAAGCACTAAGATCATTTTACTCAGGCATAATTGAGGATTTTAAGGGAGAAATTTTAAAAAGCAACTGCCATATAGACGAATATAAATATGCACCAATGCTTTACATCAATGATGAGCTTTTAATTTCCGTCCTTATTACTAAATGCACACATATGAAATCGGGTAAACTTAGATGGAAAGTCCGGTTTGATAACTCACAGAAAGCAGACATAACAATTGTTATACGAATGGATTCACAAAATATTTCACCACTTGATTTTTATATCATACCAAAGATTGAAAACGAATATAGTAAAATGTGTATGACGGAAACAAACAACATTCGATTAGATCTGTATAGATTTGATAATCTGGATAAACTTCTACAAATTATTACTCGCATGAAAGTGAGGGAACTATATGCTGCCTGAATCAAATGAATTCCCAATAATCCAAATTGAAATTGCCAAAATAAAATTTCTTAACCCGCGAACTAGAAATAAGGTAGTGCATGAAGAAATTAAGGAAAGTATAAAAAAAAGAGGATTAAGCAAGCCTATAAGCGTAAGAGCGATTGATGAAGACGACTTCAAATATGCTTTAATTTGTGGCCAAGGGAGAATAGAGGCTCTCGTTGCATTAGGTGAGACCATTATTCCTGCAATTATAAGAGATGTATCAGAAGAAGATGCTTATGTTATGAGTTTGGTTGAAAACATTGCAAGGAGGAGACCACGTTCCAATGAGTTATTACAGATAATAAAAGATATGAAAAACAGAGGACTTTCAGACTCCGAAATAAGTGAGATTACTGGGTATTCATCGAACTGGGTGAGCAGTATAAATATGCTTCTTGATAAGGGAGAGCATAAACTTCTCTCTGCAGTCGAACGGGGGAATTTGCCTCTGTATCTCGCAGTGCAATTTGCAAGATGTGAAACTGAAGAAGCACAAGATATTCTTACCGAAACATATGATAAAAAATTAATAAAAAGCCGAGACATTATAAAGATAAAACACATTCTAAATCAGCGAACAATTGGGAATAAAGGTGCAAAAGCAGCCGGGTTTTATTATCACAAACCATCAAAAAGAATGACTGCTGAGGAGTTAATTGAGCTTTATGAAAATAGTATCGCTGAACATAAATCTGTTTATAACAACTCTAAATTTATTAAAACTAATTTGCTGATAGTAAATGAGATTTTTAACATCATAATGATGAATAAAAGCTTTCAAAATATACTTGAACAAGAGAATCTATCAGAACTGCCATCTCAGATCCTCAATCCAATAAACAAAGAGGCATCAAAATGATTCAGATACGTTTTGGCGACAATTTTATTTATTTAGAAACTAACAAGTTAATTCCCTCTAAGGAATTGTTAGAAAATGTAAAGCTAAGTCATAAATATCATCAAATAGTTACCTCAATTGAAAGCTTAGGTATTATTGAACCCATAATAGTGTTCTATGACAAAGATAAAGATGCCATTAAGATACTCGATGGCCATTTGAGGGTTGAGGCTTTAAAAGATTTAGGCATAGAAAAAGCTCCATGTATACTTTCGAGCATAGATGATGCGTTCACTCCTAACAAACAAGTCAATCATATAAATGTAGTTGAAGAACATAGAATGATAATCAAGTCCTTGGCAAAAGTTTCAATTGAAAAACTTAGTGCTGCTTTGGGCATATCTATTGATGCTATAAAAGATAAAGCTAATGTGATGAACGGTATAGATCCAAGTGTGATTGCGAAACTTTCTGATAAACCTATACCTAAGGCTACATTTGATGTTTTGAGGAAAATGAAACCAATTCGTCAAATTGAAGCAGTCGGTACAATGATTAATTTTGATAATTATAGTAAAAAATTTGCAATGAGCATCTTGGATGCAACACCGGCATCGATGATAATAAATAAAGGGAAAAACACTCCCTATAAAAAGGACATAAAAAAAACCATACTTCGTTTGGAACAGGAAATGGCAACAACTTCGGAAGAAACAAAAAAGCTTCAAACCGAGTATGGTTCAGATATGTTGAAATTCGTTATAATCCAGTCATATATTATTAAATTACTTGGTAACTCTAAAGTTCTTCATTGGTTCTTGGAAAACGAGGTTGATTATCTTAATGAGTTAAAAAGAATTTCGAAAATAAATTCTTTAGATGATAAGACTCTTGCTGAAAACAGCCAGTCATAGTTATGGTTATGGTTATGGTTATGGTTTTATATAGCCGAAGTATACTTACACAATCACAAAGGTTTCTCTTAGATATTAGCATAAGTAGGCAGTATAAGCCGTAATCATTCGAACGGGTTAAGGAGGTGAACTTATGGTTAACAAAATGAGATCTATTGCGTGAACGGCCACAGAGGAATCTTGTAAGTTCAGGACAGATGTCTTAGAAGCGGCCCTTGCCCACTAGAAGAAAGATGAAATAATTGCAGCCTACAATCGTGCCGAATATCTCGCAGAACGAATGGTTCTCATGCAGTGGTGGAGTGATTATGTCATTGCTCAAAAATTTAAAGCTATTGCGGCATAACAACTCTATAAGGGGTTAAATTTTCCAGCCCCTTATTCCCTCCCAAGACATAACTTTCTATTTTTATTTCACTTGCTTCTGAACCAAGATACATAGGCAGTAACGAACAAAAGCGATTTTCTGTATGAACTGGCAAACAATACAAGAAATGCGAGATCAAAGCTGTGGGGTTGTCTGATATGGATATCCCCTTTTTGTCTTGTAACCTCTCTCTGATATCATATATAAATGTTTCTTTGCACGCGAAGAAACAACATATAAAAGTCTACTGGCAACATAATTTTGATGCTCTGAGCTACAATCTATAATATCATTCCAATTAGGTATTTTTCCATTTAGTAATCCAGTGCAAATGACCACTTCATACTCATCACCTTTTGTCGAATGACAAGTTGTGATTTTAACACCGCTTCTAAAATTGAAAAACAAATGTAATTCATTTGCTTTATAAGCCATATTATACTTTAACATTCTTTTCAATGTGGCATTAATCAAAAGTTCCATTTCTTGATAATAGTAGCTATCATTACTTATGCCCAAATTAATAGAATGGCAAAATCTCGTTATAACCTCTCTCAACCAAACATCAATTTCACAATTATAATCCACAGATAATGATATTTTATTAATAATCTTCAATATTTTTTTAGGAGACAACGATTCAGTATAGGGTGCAGCAACATTTAACTCTTGAAGGAAATCCCGCAATAGCTTCTGTCTAGTATTAAAATTAGAGGGGACTCTCCTAATTAAAAATAGTTTAACTAAAGCAAGCCAAAGATTCTCATTGTTTTTAGGTATAGGAGAGATCATGACTCCATCAATTTCTATATCCGGATTAAGAGTAACAATATCATTTGAAAGTTTTATCACATCAAACCAACCAGGACACAGAATAGCAATTTCATTTGGAAGCATTCCCTGAGCCAAATGAGTTCTAATAATACCTGATACATAAATCGGCAGTTGAGTAACATCTACCTCGCTTTCTTTAAAAATTACTGAGTTGAAATCCTTATTATCTGAAAGTGAATTAATCTCATAATCTTCGTCTTTGTATTTACTATAAAAATCAACAATAGATTGGCTACTACGGAAACACCCCGTTAATTTCATCTCGGTTAGATTATCAAGTTGGAAACAATCAATTAATTCATCTCTATTCTTTACGACAGCCCCCAAACCAGTGTATATAGCTTGCTCTTTATCCCCAATAAAAGTAATCATTGTATTTTTCTTTAATACAATTTGTCTGAGTATCTCATATTGTATAAGAGATGTATCTTGATACTCATCGACTAAAATACACCTTAAAAGTAAAGACAATCTTTCACAAAGTGCATTGTATTTTGTCAACACTCGACAAGTCAGATTTAATATCAAATCAAAATCGATTAATTTTTTCTCATACAAATGATTATGATATTCTTTTACAATCAAATATTCTTTGGTCCCACGGGAATAAAATTGACCAAGGTTAAAATCTAAATTAGTAAAAATTTTATCATTTGCAGATAGGCCATGTTTTTCTTTTAATTCATTTATGAGAAATTCCTTTTCATGTTCATCAATTACACTAAATCCTCGGCAAAGTCTTGGTATCTTATCTACATTAGGTTTTATAATCCAATTCAAACAAAAACTGTGTATTGTTCCAATCCATAACGATTCACTACTTATGCCGAATGACATAATCCGTTCAAGAATCGTATCGGCTGCTATATTTGTATATGTAAGAGCAATTATCTTCTTTTTTCCTATACAAAATAGTTCTTTATTTTCTAAAATGAAACAAAGTTTAGAAACCAATGTTTTTGTTTTACCCGACCCTGGACATGCCGTTAATAATAAATTCCCGTTGAATTTAACGGCATCCATTTGCTCAGAAGTTAAATTTCTATATGGCATAAACTATAACTCCAACAATCTTACAAAACTGTCATTGAAGTGTTTCTTATATTCTATCATTTTACTAGAAAAATCTTTTTCGGCATTTATACAGTCAAATGCTTTAACCCCCATTAAAGACATATTGTAGTCAAGCATTTTTTGATATATATGCTCGACATTTCTATCCCGAAGAACAAATTGAATGGCCTGTAAAATATAATCAGGAACACGATTATTAACACTAAGATGTTCTACCATTTCAGTAGCCAACCATCCCTTCCCTATTTTCTTTGCAAACTTTAATACTCTTTTATATCGAACTCTGAGATCAGATGATTTTACATCTGATTCAGCCTTTTTAAAATACGCTTCTTTTTTATACTCTGTTTTCATAACCTCTAAAAACAAGTTATTGTTTTCATCGTAGCGAACAAGCTCAGTTTCGAAAGTATTTTCTGCGTAATAAACCGTAATAAACTCATTACCTTCAATATATTTATCTAACTCTTCTTTTCTTCGTAACCCATCATCTTCGGCATCTACCAGAGATTCGACAAAATCCGCATTAAAAATATCATCAGCTACTTTTACATAGGCCGAATCAAGATCCGTGAGAATTGCACATTTTCTTTTCAGCCGTTTTTCATGGAAAAGGTTAGAAATATGTTTAAAAACAGTGCCATCTACTTTTATAAGACTTATGCCCAACTCATCTAAACTAATTCCTAAAGTTTCTTTTACCATTGCTGGTATTAAAATAAGTTCTGCATCGCCTTCTACCAAAATGACACTTTTAGCAAACAAAAGGTCACTACGAATTGCATCAAGATATCGCTCTACGGAAGAAATTTCTTTCGGCGTCAAACCAAACGATGGATGATATACATCAGTGAATCCATTTTGGCGAGATAATATATTCATTGATGATATTTTTGATACAGAGCTAATTTGTGTTGAATGTGTAGAAACAAACACTTGCGTATTTTTAAAATTGAAGTTATCGAAAAGGGTTTTTTGGATATGATTATGAATATGTGCTTCGGGCTCTTCAATTAACAAGAAGTGAGTAATATGCTCTTCACTATCCCTTATTTCTTCGTATTCATATAACTTTAAAGCAAGATAGATTAAGTTTGCTCCACCAAGACTCAGATCATCAATCTTTCCTGAGCCATTATAATCCAGAGAATCTTCAACCACTAAACCAAGTGATTGAATTAATTCTGTGAAATCCTCTGGAAGCTGTGAGGATACTAATATTTTAGGAGAATAAGTCGAACCTACTGTATTAAGTAATGAAGCAGATATCTTATTACTCAATCGCTCAATTTCAGGTATGGCAGAGATTTTACCATTGATCTCTTTAACATCTTCTACAATATCTTTTCTATCATCAATTTGTTTACTTTTTAAAGTAAGTAATTTATACAATGGATTCGTTTTATAATATTTAAGATCTGCAACTACATTCCTGAGTGCTTTGACATAAGTGCAAGCGACTTCGCTGCCTAAGGCAAAGTAAGGTGGCTTCTTCACACCTAATACAGTAGCATCATCATCATTAGGGTTTGAAAAGGAGTAACTATCAAAATCCCCAACTACTTGTTTATAAATTTCGTCATTATTCAAATCAACCTTTGTTCTAACAAAAGCTACTGCTTCATATGTTTCTTTAGAAATAATATGGTTAGATACAAATTCAGTAAAAGAAGCGGATCTTGCTTCCACATTGTCATCTTCTAATGTTAACTCATACAGCTTTTGTCGAATATGAAATTTAGGTCGATATATAAAAGTATAATTACCTTCCTTTATAGACTTATCATTACCATCATTTACTGTATAGTTGGCAAGGACCTGTTCTTCCTCCGACTCACTTAAATCATCAAAATATAGCGTAATTATGATCCAATGACCAAAGGGTTCGGATAATCCACGGTAGAAGTCCTCATTAGATAGAATCCTAGAATTCATTGGGAGAGAATCATCTAGAATTAATCTCATCGCATTAAATAAATGAATCGCCACGGATAATCTAGACACTTCCGAGCCGTTGATAATACTGGTTTTCATATTCTGTCGGTGACATCTG
>NZ_JASEYI010000030.1:0-36870 GCF_035064085.1 Enterobacter sp. R-1.6.2 | reverse complement strand
AAAAATCGGCCCAGATCCGCGAAATTTTAATCAGCGAGTCAGCTTGGGAAGAAATGACCTGCTTATTCGCACCTTCCCTAGCAGTAGACCGTACGCATCGGTCACTTCCCATCCTTTAGTAGGTATTTTTTCAATACGTTCGCCGCGCGCACCCGCGCGTAGCCATAGCAACGGCGCAATGCGAACAAAGGCCAAGTTGTGGCTAACCGACTTCTCAGCTTCGTAGGTCAGAGTGAAAAACTCGGCATTTTCCTCAAAACCGTCAGACATTGGGAACTCGTCTGTAAACCTATAATTGACCTTAATCGGTTGTTCATTCGGCGTTTTGCCTGTGATAGCAGCTTGTACACGTGGTTTGGTGATATAATCACAGATCCCCCACTTTTCCCAATCAGGATCTCCAGGCCTTAAGCCCTGTTCGCGCAATTTTTTCTGTTCGTCGGCAGCGACTTCGTTGTTAGTGACGGAGATGCACTGGCGACGACCACCACCTCCGCCGCGACCGTGGCGGCGTCCGCACCCTGTTCGTGGTGATGTTCCTGGTGACAGCCTGCGTGGCGATGCTCTTCACTTTTGCAGCAGCCTGCATGGTGCTCACTGTGGCGGCTTTCGTGGTGATGTCCTTCACCCTTGCAGCAGCCTTCGTGTTGGTGCTCTGTATGTTTACAGCAACCTTCATGATGGTTTTGCATCATCGTCTCCTGATGTTATTTAGATATATCTAATTTATATCTAAAGTTTATCGACTTGCAAGTCTATAAAATAATTTTTGTTTAATTTAATGATTATTAATGGTTTTTATGGATTGCTGATAGCTGTTTAATCTCAAGCTGACTATATCAAAAAAGTGCTTGCAATCTTTTTGATTAGCAATCATTATCATTTAAAAATAAATTTAGATATATCGTATTATCTTCACGAAGGCGAAAAAATGACAAAAAACACCTCACGCTACCCACAGCGCGTGCGTAACGAACTACGTTTTCGCGAATTAACCGTGCTGCGCGTTGAGCGTATCGGCCAGGCGTTCCAGCGGATCGTGCTGGGGGGCGAGGCGCTGGATGGCTTTGTTTCACAAGGTTTTGACGACCACACCAAACTGTTTTTCCCGCAGGCGGGCAGCGTATTTACGCCGCCGGAAGTGACCGACGAAGGCATTAACTGGGGCGAGGGCGTGCGCCCGGCGACCCGCGACTACACGCCGCTGTACGATGCCGAACGCCACGAGCTGGCTTACGATTTTTATATCCACGATGGCGGTATTGCCAGCCGCTGGGCGCTGGAAGCCAACATCGGCGATAAGCTGGTGATCGGCGGGCCGCGCGGCTCGCTGGTGGTGCCGGAAGATTACGCCTGGCAGCTTTATGTCTGTGACGAGTCGGGCATGCCGGCGCTGCGCCGTCGCCTGCTGGGATTACGTCAGCTGCCGGTGACGCCGCAGGTGACGGCCATCGTCACCGTCGCGGATGCTTCGTATAAAGATTATCTGGCGGATCTCGACGGCTTTAATATCGAATGGGTGGTAGGCCACAACCCGGCGTTCGTCGCCGAGCGGCTGGCTCAGGTCAAGGTGCCGTCAGAAGATTATTTTATCTGGCTGACCGGAGAAGGCGGCGTGGTGAAATCGCTGCTGGCGCGCTTTGAGGAGCCGAGTATCGATCAGCAACTGGTGCGTTCGCAGGCGTACTGGCATAGCAAATAATCGGCAGTGTGGTAAACCCGGATGGCGGCGCGTTGCGCCTTCTCCGGGCTACCTTTCAATGGTGTTATGTCGCCCCGGTAAGCGCAGCGCCACCGGGTGAGGCTTAGCGTTCCGCCAGCGCCTTAAACACCATCGCCACCGCGTGGGCGCCGGGGTCCATATTGCCGAGCAGGCTCTCGCTATTGAGATAGGAGGCGCGTCCGGCGCCGGCTTTGCTCGACTGGCAGGTGCGATCCGCGCCGGCCTGCGCCGCGGCGAAAGCGGCCTGCAGATTATCCGGTTCGGCCAGCAGCGCCGCCAGCGCCGGCTGTAGAGCGTCAATCATCGTCCGGTCGCCCTCATCGGCGCCGCCGTAAAATTTCATCTGCCCCAGACCGGCGTTCAGCGCTTCCGCCATGCTGGCGCCTTGCTCCAGCTTCTGCCCGGCGGCGGTGAAGAAAATCGACATCAATACGCCGCTGGAGCCGCCCATCACCACCGTCAGGCGTTCGCCAATTAGCGCGAACAGCGTGGGTAAATCATTGAGCGGCAGTTGCTGGCGTTGCAATAGAGCGGCAATCTCACGCGCGCCAGCGGCGAAAGTGGAGCCGGTATCGCCGTCGCCCACTTTGGCGTCAAGCGCGTTGAGATGGGTTTCGAGGCCGGAGAGGGTGCTGGTCACCTGCGCCACGTAATCGCCCACCTGCGGGTTGGCCGATGGCGTAAAGGCGACGCGTGCGCTGGCGAGCGCGGACGGCATGATATTAACAGCCCGCGGCTGCACCGGCTTCTGCCAACTGGCGGTTTCGACATCCGACAGCAGCGCCTTTTCAATGCTCTCTTCCAGCACGATAGTGGTCAGCGAGAAGCCTTTCATATCCAGCGCCGTTACCAGCGAAGCCGGGCCAATCAACCAGTCAACGCGCGCATGGAGTGGGGTGTTGGCCAGCTCGCGGGTCAGAATCGCCATCTCGGCCACCGACACGCCGCCGAGATTATTGAGCATCACCGCCAGGCGGCCGGTTTCAGGTAGGGCGGCGGTCAGCTTCTCTACCATAATCTGCATGATTTCCGCGCTGTTATGGGTCGCGATCGTCGAGGCTCCCGGTTCGCCGTGGATGCCCATCCCCAGCTCGGCGTGGCCGGGCTGATGGCGCGGCGCGCTTTCCGCTTCCTGCGGCAGGTGACAGCTGGCCAGCGCCACCCCGATGCTGGCGGTATGGTTGGCGGCGTATTGCGCTTCACGCAGGACGGTGGCGAGGTTGAAGCCGCGCTCGGCGAAATAACCCGCCACCTTATGCACAAGAATAGTCCCGGCGATACCGCGCGGCTGTTTGTTATCCGGCAGCGAAATATCGTCGCCGACGATCAGCATCTCTACGTTATAGCCAAGACGGCGCGCTTTCTCCGCCGCGAGGCCGAAGTTAAGCCGATCGCCGGTGTAGTTTTTAACGATCAGCAGACAGCCCGCCTCGCCGGTCACCGCCTGAATCGCGGTGAGTACCGCATCGACGCTCGGCGAGGCGAACAGATCGCCGCAGACCGCGGCGGTCAGCATGCCTTTACCAATAAAGCCGACGTGCGCCGGTTCATGGCCGGAGCCGCCGCCGGAAATCACCGCCACGTTGTTTTTATTCAGATCGCGGCGTACCACTACACGGATCGCCGGGTCGCTCTCCAGGCGGGCGAGGTTGTTCCACGGGCTGGCAATAATGGTTCCCTCGATCACGTCGTTAACGAGGCTGGCGCGCTGGTTAAAAAAGAATTGAGACATAGTGGTTCCTGATCAGTAAGCGAAAACTCACCCTCCGGAGGCGGGCCCCCGGAGTGGTAACGGTCAAAGTGGATTTAGCGACGAATAAGACGTTGCAGACGCATATCGAGCGTGATGGCTTCGCCAGGCTGAATATCATTCAGCGCTTCGCCCTGCTGGCATAGCCAGGCGATCCCCGCCGCGCGGGCGATAATCGCGCCGTGGGCCTGTTCGCTGCCGTCGCGCAGGCACAGGCCGGTGACCTTGCTGGCATCCAGTTGGAGTACAGTCGAGGGATAAATATTGTCGGCGATAATAATCGTCGGCTCACTGGCGAATGGCAGCGTCTCCTTAATACCCTGCAGATGGCGCAGCGTGCGCTGCAGAATATCGTCGACATCGATATAACGGGCCTGCAGATAGGCGTCATCCAGCTGACGATACTGCTGGCTGAGCTCCATCAGCACTTGATGCCACGCCCATTCCGCCGAGCACTGTTCGGTGAGCAGGCGATCGTTGGCGGCATCAAACAGATCTTCATCGTCGAGCAAGGTGTGATGACCGGCGAAGATCGCCGCGATATCGGCGTTAAATTTGTGTTCCGCCAGCTCGGTGAGCGCATTGAGATCGGCCAGCGTCTGGTCGATCGCCTGGCGCAGGCGCTGCTGCTCGCGGGCGATGTCGGCGGCGGCGGGGAGCGCCGGTTGGATCGGCGCCTGCGGATAAATCATCGCGGCGCCTTCAACACGCGCAGGTATGGCGGGTTCCGCTGTCGGCTGCGCCTCCGGCGACTCGCCGAAGTTATCGGCGGCCAGCGCCTGAAACGCCGCCAGCGCCGCATCGGCGTCCGGACCGCGGGCCAGCAGGCGCAGCTTATCGTGGCGGCGCACCTGTAGCAGAGCGATTTGATTCAGACTGTCCGGGGTGACGCATTTGCCGTTTTTCTCCAGCACCAGGTCGGCGTTAAAACCCGCCAGCGCGGCGACCAGCTTTGATGCCGGACGCACGTGCAGGCCGTTGTGATTGTTAATAATGACTGAAACCGATTTAGCATCGCCGTCGTCAGCAAGCGTTGGGGCGGCGGCGTCAGGCGTGTGCGAAGGTAAACCCAGCTGAACCCGCTTGGCTTCCAGGGCGTTCATGGCATCGGCGATAACTTTGTCGATCCCGGCGCCGGAGGCGGCGCTGACGGTGGCCGCCAGCGTCCCTTCGACCAGCGGCGCGGCGCACAGCCGCACCTTTGCCGCCATCGCCGGATCGAGCAGATCGAGGGCGGTTTCGGCGCTGAGCAGGGCGCTGCCGATATCCATCATCACCAGAACATGGTCGGTATCGGCGACGGATTCGATCGCCTCCATGACTTTAATCGGATCGGTGCCGATCGGGCTGTCGGGATCGTCGATCCCGGCGGCGATCGCCAGCTTACAGCCATCGTTCATTAACATCTGCCGGGCCAGTTCTCCGACACCTTCGCCCAGCCGGGCGCTATGAGAAACAATAACCAGGTTTACCATCGCGATTTCCTTACTCTTTGGCGGCGGCAGCCAGCATCTGAACCATAAACAGCACCGAGGTCGCGCCGGGATCCTGATGCCCGATGCTGCGCTCGCCGAGATAGCTGGCGCGGCCTTTACGCGCCTGCATGGTGATGGTGGCGTGGGCGGCGCGCTCGGCCACTTCGCAGGCGGCATCCAGCGCGGCAGGGATAGACAGATGTTGCTCGCTGGAATGACGCAGGGATTCCACCACCGGCAGCCAGACGTCGCACATCGTCTTATCGCCCGGCTCCGCTTTACCACGGTTGACGACGCCGTCCGCGCCTTCGCGGATCATCTGATAAAGCTCGTCGAGGGTCAGGCTCTGATGCGCCTGGGTGACCTGGGCGGCGCGGATAAAGAAGGTGCCGAACAGCGGGCCGCTGGCGCCGCCGACGTTGGAAAGCAGCGTCATCCCGGTATTCTTGAGAATAAAACCGATGTCTTTATCGGCGATCGACGGCAGCTTTTCGACCACTTTGCTGAAGCCGCGATGCATATTGAGGCCGTGGTCGGCGTCGCCGATCTCTTTATCAAGGCCGGTGAGAAAATCGCTCTGTTTGGTGAAAATGTCGCCACAGCGGTACAGCCAGTCGACGATTTGCGTTCTGTTCAGTGACATGTCGTGCTCCTTATTTTCCCCAGTTCAGCGCTGGGGTATGGACCGGGGCGTCCCATAACGCCAGTGTGTCATCATCCGCTTTCAGCAGGGTGATGGAGAAACCCGCCATATCCAGCGAGGTGCAGTAGCTGCCGATGAGGTTGCGTTCAATCACAATGCCGGACGCTTCGCAGCGCTGGGCAAGGCGGTTGTAAACGCCGTACAGTTCGGAAAGCGGGGTGGCGCCGAGGTTATTGACCAGCGCGATAACCCGATCGCCGTTTTGCAGCGCGGTTTTGCTCTGTTTCACTTCCTGCCACGCTCCCTTGACGTTATCCCACTGGCGCAGCGTGCGGCTGTATGCGCCGTTTTCCAGCAGGGTATCGACCATCTCATCGACGGTTTGGTCGAGCGAGCTGAAGCGGCGGCGGTCGATACCCGGCTCGCCATGGATGCCGACGCCGAACTCCATCTCATCATCTTTCAGGGTAAAGGAGGGCTGTCCGGCGGCCGGTACGGTGCAGGCGCCCAGCGCGATGCCAATCGAGTGACCAAGGTTATTTAAACGGCGGCCCAGTTCAGCGCAGGCTTCCAGCGAGTCGCCGCGTTCGGCGGCGGCGCCGACCAGTTTTTCAATCAGCACGGTATTGGCGACGCCGCGGCGTCCGGCGGTATAGAGGCTGTCTTTTACCGCCACGTCGTCATCCACCACGACGGTGGTAACCTTAACGCCACTTTCGTGCAGCAGCTCGGTGGCGGTCTCAAAATTCAGGATGTCGCCGGTATAGTTTTTGATAATCAGCAGGACGCCTTCGCCGCCGTCAATCTGCATCGCGCATTCGAACATTTTGTCCGGCGTCGGCGAGGTGAAAATTTCCCCCGGACAGGCGCCGGAGAGCATGCCCTGGCCGATGTAGCCGCAGTGCATCGGTTCGTGTCCGCTGCCGCCGCCGGAGAGCAGCGCCACTTTGCCGGCGACCGGTGCATCAGCGCGGGTGACATAGACCGGGTCCTGGTGCAGCGTCAGTTCAGGATGCGCCTTCGCCAGGCCGATAAGCTGTTCACTCAGTACATCTTCCACACGGTTAATCAGTTTTTTCATTGTTTATGCTCCGTAGGGTAGGGGGAGGTCGCCTGTCTATAAGGGTAGCCCGGCGATGTAGTGATTCTGGCTGAGCGGGCGCAAAATAAAATGCCGTCAAAATTGGTTCCATAACGGAACGTAGAAAAGAATTTTTGTTCCTTTATGGAACATTAATTGCCGATAAACAGGAGAAATGCGAGCCAGCGCTAATAATTTGTCCGTTTTTTTCTGCTATCAGAAATGGGGCAAGGATGATTTTTTTCGCCATTGTGCCGCATTGAGGCGATTTTCTGCGTTAAAGAGGGGAGACGATAGCGGCTTTTTTGCCAAAATGATCCGATCGCGATCGCAATCCCATCGCTTTCTCAGTCACATTGTTTCAATGTGAAACGCATTATTTTTTTATCTGTTTCAGAACAGAACAAAAAAGGGAAAAATTTTTTTCGCCGCGGCTCGCCCTACAGTGGATGCATCGCTCCGGCAGCGTGGCTGTAAGCGCCATTGATATCAGGCGCCGCGGCATGACGGCCTGGGCTCACGTGTCAACATACGCACTTATTTGAGGGTGAAAGGAATGCTAAAAGTTATTCAATCTCCAGCCAAATATCTCCAGGGACCTGATGCCGCCATGCTGTTTGGCGAATACGCTAAAAACCTGGCCGACAGCTTTTTTGTTATCGCCGATGACTTCGTGATGAAGTTGGCGGGCGACAAAGTATTGAACGGCCTGCATAGCCACAATATTAGCTGCCATGCGGAACGGTTTAACGGCGAGTGCAGCCATGCGGAAATCAACCGCCTGATCGCCATTCTTAAGCAGCACGGCTGCCGCGGCGTGGTGGGTATCGGCGGCGGGAAAACCCTCGATACAGCGAAGGCGATCGGCTATTACCAGAAGCTGCCGGTGGTGGTGATCCCGACAATTGCCTCAACCGATGCGCCGACCAGCGCGCTGTCGGTTATCTACACCGAGGCGGGCGAGTTTGAAGAGTATCTGATCTACCCGAAAAACCCGGATATGGTGGTGATGGACACGGCGATTATCGCCAAAGCGCCGGTACGCTTGCTGGTGGCCGGGATGGGCGATGCGCTCTCCACCTGGTTTGAAGCCAAGGCCTGCTTCGATGCGCGAGCCACCAGCATGGCGGGCGGGCAGTCCACGGCGGCGGCCTTGAGCCTGGCGCGCCTGTGCTATGATACGCTGCTGGCGGAAGGCGAAAAAGCACGCCTGGCGGCTCAGGCTGGAGTGGTGACCGATGCGCTGGAGCGTATTGTCGAAGCCAACACCTATCTGAGCGGTATCGGTTTTGAGAGCAGCGGCCTGGCCGGCGCGCACGCGATTCACAACGGTTTCACCATCCTTGAAGAGTGCCACCATCTGTATCACGGCGAAAAAGTCGCTTTCGGCACCCTGGCGCAGCTGGTACTGCAAAATAGCCCGCTGGAAGAGATCGAAACCGTGATGGGCTTCTGTGAAAAAGTCGGCCTGCCGATCACCCTTGCCCAGATGGGCGTGAAAGAGGGTATCGAAAGCAAAATCCACGCGGTGGCGAAAGCCACCTGCGCGGAAGGCGAAACCATCCACAATATGCCGTTCCCGGTCACCGCGGATAGCGTCTACGCCGCCATCCTTACCGCGGACCTGCTTGGGCAGCAGTGGCTGGCGCGTTAAGTCTTTCACAAGGTTCTATGCCGCGGCGCATTGCGGCATCAACTCCTCCCTCCGGCAGCCGCTGCCGGAGGGTTTTGTCGTTTTAACTGTGTTAACTCCAGCGGAAAAGGGATATGACAGCTCAGACTCAGGGTGCGGAAAATGAAGTTTCAGCCGTTATCAGCCAGTCGTGGCATCGCTGCAGCAAATTTATGCAGCGTGAAACCTGGCAGGCGCCGCATCAGGCGCAGGGGCTGACCTTTGAATCGATCTGCCGTCGCAAATAAACCCAACGTGCGCGGGTTCGTGTCCTGAACCGCCGCCGGAGATCACCGCCACGTTATTTTTGTTAAGGTCGCGGCGAACCACGATGCGAATGGCCGGATCGCTCTCCAGACGCGCCAGGTTATTCCACGGGCTGGTGATAATTGTACCGTCGATCACGTCGCTAACGAGATGGGGGCGTTGATTAAAAAAGAATTGAGACATAACGGCTCCTCGAGGTTGAGTGTAAGACAAACCCCCGAATGCATGTTCATGGTGCGGAGGCGATAGAGAGATTCTGGCGAAGTCAGCATGGAAAAAAACAACACGAAAATGAGTTTCATTACGAAACGTGATTGCTGTTTTTTGTTCCGAAATGAAACTTAATTAGGCGAGAAATCATCACAATGCGAACTCGCTCGACTTTTTCCTCCTGCGATCAGAGCAGGCCACACGGCGCAGTCAGTCTTTTTTGCGGGGCTTTACCCAGGATGGCGCGTAATTGGGGAAATTTATCATCGTGTTTGTCGGTAATTTCGCGGTAACGGAACGGATCGAGATCGCAAATCTCATTATTTTTGTGGTTAAGCGTTCCAATATGAAACGCATGTCATTTTTATCTGTTCCATATCAGAACAAAATGACGAAAGATTTTTTTGTACACGCCTCGCCATACAGTTATTACATCGCTCCGGTACGTCCGCTTTCGCCGTCAACATCAGGCTAAACGGGTTAACGCCAGGGCTCACCATGTAAAAACATGTACTTATTTGAGGATGAAAGGAATGCTAAAAGTTATTCAATCTCCAGCCAAATATCTCCAGGGTCCTGACGCTTCTACCTTATTTGGTCAATACGCTAAAAATCTGGCGGACAGCTTTTTCGTGATTGCGGACGACTTCGTCATGAAGCTGGCGGGAGAAAAGGTACTCAATGGCCTGCACAGCCATGACATTAGCTGCCACGCGGAACGCTTCAACGGTGAATGCAGCCATGTTGAAATTAATCGCCTGATTGCCATTCTGAAAAAACACGGTTGCCGCGGCGTGGTTGGGATTGGCGGTGGGAAAACGTTAGATACCGCCAAAGCAATTGGTTATTACCAGAAGCTGCCGGTAGTGGTGATCCCGACCATCGCCTCAACCGATGCGCCAACCAGCGCGCTGTCCGTTATCTATACCGAAGCGGGTGAGTTTGAAGAGTATCTGATCTACCCGAAAAACCCGGATATGGTGGTGATGGATACCGCAATTATTGCCAAAGCGCCGGTACGTCTGCTGGTGGCCGGGATGGGCGATGCGCTCTCGACCTGGTTTGAAGCGAAAGCCTGTTATGACGCTCGGGCGACCAGCATGGCGGGCGGGCAGTCCACCGTGGCGGCGCTGAGCCTGGCGCGCCTGTGCTATGATACCCTGCTGGCGGAAGGCGAAAAGGCACGCTTAGCCGCCCAGGCTGGCGTGGTGACCGATGCGCTGGAACGTATTGTCGAAGCCAACACCTACCTCAGCGGTATCGGCTTTGAAAGCAGCGGCCTTGCGGGGGCACATGCCATCCATAACGGCTTTACGATTCTGGAAGAGTGCCACCATCTGTACCACGGTGAAAAAGTCGCCTTTGGTACGCTGGCGCAGCTGGTGCTGCAGAACAGCCCGATGGAAGAGATCGAAACCGTGCTGAATTTCTGTCAGAAAGTGGGCCTGCCGGTAACGTTAGCGGAAATGGGTGTGAAAGACGACATTGACGGCAAGATTATGGCCGTGGCTAAAGCCACCTGCGCAGAAGGTGAAACTATTCACAATATGCCGTTCCCGGTGACGCCTGAAAGCGTACATGCCGCTATTTTGACGGCAGACCTGCTGGGACAGCAGTGGCTGGCGCGTTAATCGGGCACAGGTAAATTTACCCAGCATCTTCTCCCCCTCTGACAGTCTCTGCCGGAGGGGTTGTCTATGGCAAAACAGCGGAAAGGGATATGACGGCGCACACGCATAGCATCGGGCAGGAAGTCTCTTCGGTTCTCGCCCAGTCCTGGCATCGTTGCAGCAAGTTTATGCAGCGGGAAACCTGGCAGGCGCCGCATCAGGCGCAAGGGCTGACCTTTGAGTCGATTTGTCGTCGCAAGACGGCGCTGCTGACGATTGCGCAGGCCGCGCTGGAAGATGCCTGGGAGTTTATGGACGGTCGTCCGTGCGCACTGCTGATTCTGGATGAATCAGCCTGTATTCTCAGCCGTTGCGGCGATCCGCAGACGATAGAACAGCTGGCGGAGCTTGGATTTCGCGACGGCAGCTATTGCGCGGAAAGCATTATCGGCAGTTGTGCGCTGTCGCTGGCGACGATGCCGGGGCAGCCGACAAAAACCTCTGGCGCTCAGCACTTTAAACAGGCGTTGCATCCGTGGTCGTTCTGCTCGACGCCGGTGTTCGATAACCATGGGCATCTGTTTGGCTCCATCTCATTGTGCTGTCTGGTAGAACATGAGTCCGTTTCTGATTTATCCCTGACGCTGGCGATTGCCAGAGAAGTCGGCAATTCATTGCTGACCGACAGCCTGCTGGCAGAATCCAACCGCCATCTGAACCAGATGTACGGGCTGCTGGAGAGCATGGATGATGGCGTGATGGCCTGGAATGAGCAGGGGGTGTTGCAGTTCCTCAATGCGCGCGCGGCGCTGCTTTTGCATCTCGACGCGCAGGCCAGCCAGGGCAAAAACATTCACGACCTGCTCAATATGCCCATGCTGCTGCGTCGGGCAATTAAACATGCCCGCGGTCTGAATCACGTCGAAGTCACTTTTGAAAGCCAGCACCAGTTTGTTGATGCTGTTATCACCCTGAAGCCGATTGTTGAGGAGCAGGGCAACAGCTTTATCCTGCTGCTGCACCCGGTGGAGCAAATGCGTCAGCTGATGACCAGCCAGCTTGGTAAGGTGAGCCACACCTTTGAGCAGATGTCGACGGACGATCCGGAAACCCGACGCTTGATCCATTTTGGTCGCCAGGCGGCAAGGGGGAGTTTCCCGATCCTGCTGTGTGGGGAAGAGGGCGTAGGGAAAGAGCTGCTGAGCCAGGCCATTCACAATGAAAGCGAACGCGCCAGCGGACCGTATATTGCCGTGAACTGTCAGCTGTATGCCAACAGCGTGCTGGGGCAGGATTTTATGGGCAGTGCGCCTACCGATGATGAAAATGGTCGGTTGAGCCGCCTTGAGCTGGCGAACGGCGGCACGCTGTTTCTGGAGAAAATTGAATATCTGGCACCGGAGCTGCAATCCGCGCTGTTACAGGTGATTAAGCAGGGAGTATTAACCCGTCTTGATGCCCGTCGGCTGATTCCGGTGGATGTGAAAGTGATCGCCACCACTACGGTTGATCTCGCTAATCTGGTGGAGCAAAACCGCTTTAGCCGCCAACTGTATTACGCGCTGCACTCTTTTGAGATTGTTATCCCGCCGCTACGGGCGCGGCGTAACAGTATTCCCTCGCTGATTTATACGCGACTGAATAGCCTGAAAAAACGCTTCTCATCCAGCCTGAAGATCGACGACGACGCGCTGGCACAACTGGTGGCTTATTCGTGGCCGGGCAATGATTTCGAGCTGAACAGCATTATCGAAAACATCGCTATCAGTAGCGATAACGGGCATATCCGGCTGAGTAATTTACCTGATTATCTGTTTGCCGAGCGTCCCGGTCTGGAGACCGCGTCTTCCCTGCTGCCAGCCAGCCTGACGTTTACCGCTATCGAAAAAGAGGCGATTATCCATGCCGCCCGTGTCACCAGTGGGCGAGTACAGGAGATGTCGCAACTGCTGAATATTGGTCGCACCACCTTGTGGCGTAAGATGAAGCAGTACGACATCGACGCCAGCCAGTTTAAGCGCAAACATCTGGAGTAGTTTCTTCGATTCTGGCCATGGAGAACAGCGCATCCGACAGCCGGTTGATATAACGCCTGGGTTCATCGCGTAACGTCAGCTTTTTGTCCATCGCGATGAGGATCCGCTCCAGCCGCCGTGCCAGGGTGCGCGCCACGTGTAGTTGTGCCGATGCCAGATTTTTCCCCGGAATGACAAATTCTTTCAGGGGGCCGCTCTGCGCCATATTGCGATCAATAAGTTGCTCCAGCGCCTGAATATCCTCGGCGTTAATCGTCTGCGTTAAGCGGGCGAGACCTTTCTCATCGCTGGCGAGTTCCGCCCCCAGCACAAACAGCATCTTCTGGATGGCATGCAGATCCTGGCGTAATTCTGCCTGGCGCGAGCTGGCATAGCAGACGCCAAGCTGGGAAATCAGTTCATCCACCGTACCATAGGCGTTAACGCGGATGTCGTCTTTGTCGATACGGCTGCCGCCAAATAGCGCGGTCGTGCCTTTATCACCGGTTCGGGTATAGATGCGATACATTTATTTTATCTCGCTGAAGGGAAGCACTTTGACCAGTTGGCCCGCATTGGCGCCGAGCGTGCGGATGCTGGCTATCCCAGCGGCGATATGCCCGCAGACCAGCGCCCGATCCTCGGGTAGCTGGGCGTGGGTTAGGGCAATATCACCACTGGCGCTGAGGCCGAGACCCACGCGTAGCGTTGAGCTTTTAGCCGCCAGCTTGCTGAGGGCCAGCGCGCAGTCATGCTCGTCGCAACAGATTGTCCGGCAAGGGACGCCTTGCTCTTCCAGCCCCCAGCATAGTTCATCAAGCACGCGCGTATCCTGCCAGCGTGAGTGATAAAACAGATGTACGCCCGGTGATGAAAGTGACATTGCGCCCCCTTATTGATCAGAATGCCTGACGGAAGATCCCGGCAATTTCTTTCTCGTTACCTTTACGCGGGTTGGAGAAGGCATTGCCGTCTTTCAGCGCCATTTCCGCCATATACGGGAAATCGGCTTCTTTGACGCCCAGCTCGCGCAGATGCTGCGGAATACCGATATCGGCTGACAGGCGAGCGATGGCGCGAATCGCCAGCTCGGCAGCATCCATGGTGGACAGACCGTCAGTGTTCTCACCCATAAACTCCGCGATGTCGGCAAATTTCTCCGGATTAGCGATCAGGTTATAGCGCGCCACGTGCGGCAGCAGGACGGCATTTGCTACGCCGTGCGGCATGTCGTACAGACCGCCAAGCTGATGCGCCATCGCGTGAACGTAGCCAAGGTTGGCGTTGTTGAAGGCCATACCCGCCAGCAAAGAGGCATAGGCCATATTCTCGCGAGCTTTCAGGTTGCTGCCCAGTGCTACGGCCTGGCGTAAGTTGCGGGCGATCAGACGAATTGCCTGGATAGCGGCGGCGTCGGTAACCGGGTTGGCATCTTTTGAAATATAGGCCTCAACGGCGTGGGTCAGGGCGTCCATTCCTGTTGCCGCAGTCAGTGGCGCAGGTTTGCCGAGCATCAGCAGTGGGTCATTAATGGAAACCGACGGCAGGTTGCGCCAACTGACAATCACAAACTTCACTTTGGTTTTGGTATTGGTCAGCACGCAGTGACGGGTGACTTCGCTGGCGGTACCGGCGGTGGTATTCACCGCGACGATCGGCGGCAGCGGATTGGTCAGGGTTTCAATCCCGGCATAGCTATAGAGATCGCCTTCGTGCGTCGCCGCGATACCGATGCCTTTACCGCAGTCATGCGGGCTACCACCGCCGACGGTAACGATGATATCGCATTGCTCTTTACGAAAAACGTCCAGGCCGTCGCGCACGTTGGTGTCTTTAGGGTTTGGCTCGACGCCGTCAAACACCACCACGTCAATACCGGCTTCACGCAGATGTTCGAGGGTTTTATCAACCGCGCCGTCCTTAATGGCTCGCAGACCTTTATCAGTCACCAGCAGCGCTTTTTTACCGCCCAACAGTTTGCAGCGTTCGCCCACGACGGAAATAGCATTCGGGCCAAAAAAGTTCACATTTGGCACCAGGTAATCAAACATACGATAGCTCATAATTTACCTTCTTAGATTTAAATTATAATTCAGAGAAACAATTCAGTGCGGTTTGCGCTAATAACATGTCTTGTTCGACAGTACCGCCACTTACGCCGACAGCACCGATTAATTTATCGTTTAACATGACAGGTAAGCCGCCACCAAAAATAACGATCCGCTGTTGATTCGTTAGCTGTAAACCATATAGTGACGCACCCGGTTGTACCGCGTCGGTAATTTCATGGGTCCCCTGCCGCAGACAGCAGGCGGTATACGCTTTATTAAGAGAAATATCACAGCTGGTGACGAACGCGTCGTCCATGCGTTGCATCAGCAGCGTGTTGCCGCCGCGATCCACCACGGAAAAGACCACCGGCACGTTGATCTCAAGCGCTTTAGCCTCGACGGCCTGCGCCATTTTTTTCGCCGCCGCCAGCGTAATGGTGGCGATTGGTTGGCTCTTATTCACAGTCTCTCCTGAAAATGTTGTAGGGCTGATGTCACGAAAATATCGCGATACAGCTATTTTTTATCATTGGGTTTGGCTTTATTTTCTCGCCGCGCGTTATTAAGTCAATAGGGTGAAAATTTAAAAAGTATTAATTTAATTTTGTGTATTAGTGTTTATTGATAATGATCATTTAACTTCGTCACAATTCGCTACGAATATTCCTGAGAACCGTTTCAATATGGAACGATGAATTTTTATTACGTGCCAAATTGGAACGAAATTAATTTTATTTTTTTATTGCTGTGCTCATTTAGAGTTCGGCCATTGCTGATGAAAGGCGAATGCCGGGAGGTGTGTCCCCGGCAATACGGCCCGGCGTCCCTATTTTTTATCTTTTGAGTCCATAAACTATGAGAAGATCAAAACGATTCGAAGTGCTTGCGAAGCGCCCTGTAAATCAGGATGGGCTGATTGGCGAATGGCCTGAAGAGGGACTGATCGCCATGGAAAGCCCCTACGATCCGGCTTCGTCGGTGAAGGTAGAGAATGGTCGTATTGTTGAGCTGGACGGCAAGAGCCGCGCCGAGTTCGACATGATTGACCGTTTTATTGCCGACTACGCGATTAACGTGGCTGAAACTGAACGGGCAATGCGGCTCGACGCGCTGGAGATCGCCAGAATGCTGGTGGATATCCACGTCAGCCGGGAAGAGATTGTTGCTATTACCACCGCTATCACCCCGGCGAAAGCGGTGGAGGTGATGGCGCAAATGAACGTGGTGGAAATGATGATGGCGCTGCAAAAAATGCGCGCCAGACGCACGCCGTCCAACCAGTGCCATGTCACCAACCTGAAAGACAACCCGGTACAGATTGCCGCCGATGCGGCTGAAGCGGGGATCCGTGGTTTTTCAGAACAGGAAACGACGGTCGGGATCGCCCGCTATGCGCCGTTTAACGCCCTGGCGCTGCTGGTCGGTTCCCAGTGCGGTCGCCCCGGCGTGCTGACGCAATGTTCCGTTGAGGAGGCGACTGAGCTGGAGCTGGGGATGCGCGGGTTAACCAGCTACGCCGAAACCGTGTCGGTATACGGTACAGAGTCTGTGTTTACCGACGGCGATGATACGCCGTGGTCCAAAGCGTTTCTCGCCTCGGCCTATGCGTCTCGCGGACTGAAAATGCGTTACACCTCTGGCACCGGTTCGGAAGCGCTGATGGGCTATTCCGAGAGTAAATCGATGCTCTATCTGGAGTCGCGCTGCATCTTTATCACCAAAGGCGCGGGCGTACAGGGGCTGCAAAACGGTGCGGTCAGCTGTATTGGCATGACCGGCGCGGTGCCGTCGGGGATCCGCGCGGTGCTGGCGGAAAACCTGATTGCCTCAATGCTCGACCTTGAAGTGGCCTCCGCCAATGACCAGACCTTTTCCCACTCTGATATTCGCCGTACCGCCCGTACCCTGATGCAAATGCTTCCCGGCACCGACTTTATCTTCTCCGGCTATAGCGCCGTACCGAACTACGACAACATGTTTGCCGGGTCGAACTTCGACGCGGAAGACTTCGATGATTACAACATTCTGCAACGCGATCTGATGGTTGATGGTGGTCTGCGTCCTGTAACCGAAGAAGAAACCATCGCCATCCGCAACAAGGCGGCACGCGCCATTCAGGCAGTGTTCCGCGAACTGGGCCTGCCGCTGATTAGCGATGAAGAAGTCGAAGCTGCTACTTATGCTCACGGCAGCAAAGATATGCCCGCGCGCAATGTGGTGGAAGATCTGGCCGCCGTGGAAGAGATGATGAAGCGCAATATCACCGGGCTGGATATCGTCGGCGCACTAAGCCGTAGCGGTTTCGAAGATATCGCCAGTAACATCCTCAATATGCTGAGACAGCGTGTTACCGGTGATTACCTGCAAACGTCGGCTATTCTGGATCGCCAGTTCGACGTCGTCAGCGCCGTCAACGACATCAATGATTATCAGGGACCTGGTACCGGCTATCGCATCAGTGCCGAACGCTGGGCGGAAATTAAAAATATTGCGGGCGTGGTTCAGCCCGGCTCGATCGAATAAGGCGGTACACAGTGGAATGCACAACTGAACGTAAGCCGGTTTTCATCTTACAGGTGAGCGAAGGCGAGGCGGCTAAAGCGGACGAACGCGTGGATGAAGTCGTGATAGGCGTCGGCCCGGCCTTTGATAAGTATCAGCATAAAACCTTGATTGATATGCCGCACAACGCGATTTTGAAAGAGCTGGTTGCTGGCATCGAAGAAGAGGGGCTGCATGCGCGAGTAGTGAGGATCCTGCGCACCTCAGATGTTTCTTTTATGGCATGGGATGCGGCAAATCTCAGCGGCTCAGGCATTGGGATTGGTATCCAGTCGAAAGGAACCACGGTGATTCATCAGCGCGATCTGCTGCCGCTAAGTAACCTGGAACTGTTTTCTCAGGCTCCGCTGCTGACGCTGGAAACCTATCGTCAGATTGGTAAAAACGCCGCACGCTATGCACGCAAAGAGTCGCCTTCGCCGGTGCCAGTGGTCAATGACCAGATGGTGCGCCCTAAATTTATGGCCAAGGCCGCGCTGTTTCACATCAAAGAAACCAAACACGTGGTGCAGGATGCTGCGCCTGTCACGTTGCATATTGCACTGGTAAGGGAATGACCATGAACGACAACATCATGACCGCGCAGGATTACCCATTAGCCACCCGCTGCCCGGAGAAAATCCGGACGCCTGGCGGCAAGCCGCTAACCGACATTACCCTTGAGAATGTGCTGGCGGGCCGCGTAGGGCCGCAGGATGTGCGTATTTCTCAGCAAACGCTGGAGTACCAGGCGCAGATTGCCGAGCAGATGCAGCGTCATGCCGTGGCGCGCAATTTTCGTCGTGCGGCAGAACTGATTGCGATCCCGGATGCCCGCATTCTGGAGATCTACAACGCACTGAGGCCGTTTCGTTCTTCGTTCGCCGAGTTGCAGGCCATTGCCGATGAACTGGAACACACCTGGCACGCCACGGTGAACGCCGGGTTTGTCCGCGAGTCGGCAGAGGTATACCAGCAGAGAAATAAGCTGCGTAAAGGCAGTCAGTGACGGAGGCAGCATGCCGTTAATTGCAGGGATCGATATCGGCAACGCCACCACTGAAGTGGCGTTGGCGCAGGATGGCCGGTTTATCGGCAGCGGGATTGTCGCCACGACCGGGATGAAAGGCACGCGGGAGAATATCGCCGGGGTGGTCGCGTCCCTGCAGCAGGCGCTGGATAAAACGCCGTGGTCGCTGCAGGACGTGGCAAAAATCTGCATCAACGAGGCCGCACCGGTGATTGGCGATGTGGCGATGGAAACCATCACTGAAACCATCATTACCGAATCAACGATGATTGGTCATAACCCGCAAACGCCCGGCGGCGTTGGCGTGGGCATGGGAACCACCATCGCCGTGGAGAAGTTGGCGGCGTTGAGCGAGGATCGATTTGCCCAGGGCTGGATACCGTTGGTGGGTGAGGAGATGGATTTCCTTGAGGCGGTTTGGTTTATCAATGAAGCGCTGGATCGCGGCGTCAACGTGGTGGCGGCCATCCTGAAAAAAGATGATGGCGTGCTGGTGAATAATCGCCTGCATCGGCCAATACCGGTGGTTGATGAAGTCACTCTACTGGAGAAGGTGCCGGAAGGCGTGCTGGCGGCGGTGGAAGTGGCGGCCCCGGGACAGGTGGTGCGGGTGCTGTCGAATCCTTACGGTATCGCAACCTTCTTTGCCCTGACCCCTGAGGAAACACAAACTATTGTCCCCATCGCCAGAGCGCTGATTGGCAACCGTTCCGCTGTGGTGCTGAAAACCCCGCAGGGAGATGTGCGATCAAGAGTGATCCCGGCGGGTAAGATCTTTATCCGTGGTGAAAAGCGTGGCGGTGAAGCCGACGTAGCGCAAGGCGCGCAGGCCATTATGCAGGCGATGAGCGCCTGCGCGCCCGTGTGTGATATTCGTGGTGAAGCAGGCACGCACGCAGGCGGCATGCTGGAGCGGGTGCGAAAGGTAATGGCGTCCCTGACCGGCCATGAGATGAGCGCGATATACATCCAGGATCTGCTGGCGGTGGATACGTTTATTCCGCGCAAGGTGCAGGGCGGGATGGCCGGCGAGTGCGCCATGGAAAATGCCGTCGGGATGGCGGCGATGGTGAAAGCGGACCGTCTGCAAATGCAGGTTATCGCCCGCGAACTGAGCGCCCGACTGCAGACCGAGGTGGTGGTGGGCGGCGTGGAGGCCAACATGGCCATCGCCGGGGCGTTAACCACTCCCGGCTGTGCGGCGCCGCTGGCGATCCTCGATCTCGGCGCCGGCTCGACGGATGCGGCGATCGTCAACGCGGAGGGGCAGATAACGGCGGTCCATCTCGCCGGGGCGGGGAATATGGTCAGCCTGTTGATTAAAACCGAGCTGGGCCTCGAGGATCTTTCGCTGGCGGAAGCGATAAAAAAATACCCGCTGGCCAAAGTGGAAAGCCTGTTCAGTATTCGTCACGAGAATGGCGCGGTGGAGTTCTTTCGGGAAGCCCTCAGCCCGGCGGTGTTCGCCAAAGTGGTGTACATCAAGGAGGGCGAACTGGTGCCGATCGATAACGCCAGCCCGCTGGAAAAAATTCGTCTCGTGCGCCGGCAGGCGAAAGAGAAAGTGTTTGTCACCAACTGCCTGCGCGCGCTGCGCCAGGTCTCACCCGGCGGTTCCATTCGCGATATCGCCTTTGTGGTGCTGGTGGGCGGCTCATCGCTGGACTTTGAGATCCCGCAGCTTATCACGGAAGCCTTGTCGCACTATGGCGTAGTCGCCGGGCAGGGCAATATTCGGGGAACAGAAGGGCCGCGCAATGCGGTCGCCACCGGGCTGCTACTGGCCGGTCAGGCGAATTAAACGGGCGCTCGCGCCAGCCTCTCTCTTTAACGTGCTATTTCAGGATGCCGATAATGAACCAGACTTCTACCTTAACCGGGCAGTGCGTGGCCGAGTTTCTTGGCACCGGATTGCTCATTTTCTTCGGCGCGGGCTGCGTCGCTGCGCTGCGGGTCGCCGGGGCCAGCTTTGGTCAGTGGGAGATCAGTATTATCTGGGGCCTTGGCGTCGCCATGGCCATCTACCTGACGGCCGGTGTCTCCGGCGCGCACCTTAATCCGGCGGTGACCATTGCCCTGTGGCTGTTCGCCTGTTTTGAACGCCGCAAGGTGCTGCCGTTTATTGTTGCCCAGACGGCCGGGGCCTTCTGCGCCGCCGCGCTGGTGTATGGGCTCTATCGCCAGCTGTTTCTCGATCTTGAACAGAGTCAGCATATCGTGCGCGGCACTGCCGCCAGCCTTAACCTGGCCGGGGTCTTTTCCACGTACCCGCATCCACATATCACTTTTATACAAGCGTTTGCCGTTGAGACCACCATCACGGCAATCCTGATGGCGATGATCATGGCCCTGACCGACGACGGCAACGGAATTCCGCGCGGGCCGCTGGCGCCGTTGCTGATTGGCTTGCTGATCGCCGTGATCGGCGCGTCGATGGGGCCGCTAACCGGCTTTGCGCTGAATCCGGCGCGCGACTTCGGCCCAAAACTGTTTACCAGTCTGGCCGGGTGGGGCTCGATCGCCTTTACCGGTGTGCTGGCGATCCCTTACTTTCTGGTGCCGCTGCTGGCGCCGGTGGTGGGGGCGATTATCGGGGCGTTTTTGTATCGCAAGCTTATCGGCCGCTTTCTGCCGTGCGAATGCGGTATCGATGAGTAAAGCGGGACCCGCCGCAGCGCGGCGGGTTTCCCCGGCCTGATGCCGGGGGGGTTATTTTTTGATGACCGCGCTGAGATCGCCAAGTTTAGCGGCGGGGTTCTTGTGGCACTCCTGCAGCATTTTCGGTACCGAAACGGTCTCGACTTCATGCCAGTCAACATAGTCGCCGCCGCTAAAGTCGGTGTTGCGATTCACTACCCAGAAGGCCACCGGGGTCATGCTTTTTGGGTTCATATCCATAAATTCCTGACAGGTCATATTCTGCGGCGTGGTTTCCTCAACCGCGAACGCCGGGCTGGTCATCAGACAGAATGTGGTAGCCGCCACGGTCAATACGAGTGCTTTAGGGAAGGTGCGAACAAGTCCCTGATATGAGATCATGTTTGTCATCTGGAGCCATGGAACAGGGTTCATTATGAGGCGATTGATTGAGCCAGAACTGGCAGAAAAGGCCGTACTGAAAATGGATGCCAATGGCTTTGAAGAATGCCTGTCTTTGTGCCAAAAGCTGCGTTCCGCATATGAACGTAGGGATGTTTATCTGGCGCACCAGCTAAACCTCACTCTGCGGCTGAAGCTTTACATATACGCCGGTCTGCCTGAGTTTTTCAAAATTGTAACCCAACTGTGGATTAACCTGTGGCCAACTCTGAGTTACACGTTCGAATCTGACTCGGAGGATAAATGGCCAATATTTTTCTCGTCGCTTGAACTCGCTCTTTCAAACAGGGATGCAGGGGCAGCAGCAGATGCCATTAGAGAGTCACTGGATAAGGGGTTGCGGATCTATCTCAGCTTGTTAACCGAGCAAGGTGAGTAAACCGGCTACTAGTAGCCGGTTCGGATTCAACGTTTGAGGGTTTGCATCATCAGGGAGGGTTTAGGAATTGGTTCTTTCTGCTCAGCAGGCTTATCCGAATCAATGATGGTTGTTGCTCGGATACCTGTGGCCTGGGTTTCCACTGGTGAAGAATTCCGTTCAACGGCAATGCCCAGCGTTTGCGACAGAATGTTGCTCAGCGTTTCGGCATTAAACGATGTCGTGGTTTGTGCGGCCAGCAAATTTATTAACCGAGGGTCGAGCTCATGCAAGGCAGACGCAATTACCAGTGCCTTACGGTAAAATTCCCCCCGGGATCGGCGGGGTAAGCGCTCCATAATATCAAGAGCTTTACCGTCTTCTGGATTATTGCCGGGGCGGAGCCAGACGAGTAAACGTTTATCTTCTTCCATCACATAACCTCGTTTAGACGCTTGCCATTGCTTTGACGAGCGCGAGCTGCGCGTCAGGCGCTTTGATGACATCCAGCTTAGGGAATAGTTCGACAATATGAGAATGGATGAGCTCAGCACCGCCCCCGGCCAGTATGATTTTGTGGACGCTGTTCTGACGACGTATATCAGCTGCAACAGCTTCGGCCAGATTTTTCGACTCAGAATCGATAACGTCAATGATGGCATCAATTTTAGAGTGATCATTGACCGCAGAAGCAATCAACGCTCTATCATGACGGTTTTTAATGATGATATCCGCAATGGCATAACTACTTGGAGACTGGGCATCCTGGAGCGCAGCCATAACAGCTTTTGTCACTCGTGAAACGCCAACATCGCTGTTGCCAAAGATATCAGATATGCCCTCCATTGCCCCCTGAATGATGGCCAGGTCTAGGGTTGTTCCCCCCAGATCGACAACCAGGGTTCGTGTAAGCTGCGTGGTTGTTTTAGGATCAATCAGATATTCAGCCGCAGGTACTGATTCAGGCATTACGTTAACTTTTACAACATGAAAAGTTTCGCCATTATTCAGGGTTATTGGGCCCATAACGTTGGCCTTTTTCTTTTCAATATTAGCTTCGTTCAACTGCGCATCGCTCGTGAAGAACATGGCCACCGGCAGTGTCACTGTAAGTTCAACATCCTGTGGCTCAAGACCGGAAGTCAAAAGGGCATGATGAATTGCTACGCGACTTACAGCGTCGAACTGGAAAGAGGTATGCGTTGTTGTAATTGCAGATGTTGAACCAATGTCGTGAGTAAATTTCCGCCCATCAATGAGATAGTTGTAGATAGTTTTACCACCAAATGCGAGTGGAGTAGCCCAGCCTTCGCGGAAGGCGTTCTGCGAAACATGAGTTTTGATTTCACCATTCTCAATCCAGGCAAGTTTTACGTTCGTTGAGCCGTCATCACAAGCGATGTTCATCATGGTATATACCTCATTAAAATGTTCAAAAGTATCAAAAATCTCTGCCATTTTAGATAGTAAGCCATCCTGAAGCAAGGAATGCGCACCTGTAGCGCACGTTTAATGTCCACAAAATGACTATGAAAAGTGAATTACGAGTGAGTAAAACAGGAACGATTCTATCGGATTGAAATCTGGCGGGGTAAACGAGAAAGAGGGATGTATACGTACATGCAGAGGTCGGTAGCCCTGGAACACCAACGGAAAAAGTAACAAACCACCCGAAAAATGAACCAGTGCCACCAGACTAAATTGTGACAATCGATAGCCAATACTGCAAGAGAACCTAAGAATAAAAGGTATCGCTATATGACAGCTCAGTCGGTAAAATCGAGGAAACCATGTCGGATCACCATTGTAGTTTCTGGTTAGTTCAATAATGAGGTATCCCCAATGACATCCATTCTGCTTACTTCTGATTCTGTTGATGGGTACACTTTTTGTATTTCTACTGATGGTAATGGATGTAAGCTGTCAGTCAGGCCAGAATACCGGCGCAATGGCACACAAACTTATGATGGCTGGTTTCCCAGATACTACTCAAAGCCTCAGTATGCTAAAGCAGCGTTAACAAGGTTCCTTGGAGAATCTGTTAACTGGTCACCACGGACGGGGCTCAGTTAGTCACAGGATACGTAACAGCCTGAGTCCGAGGATACCAACAAGTCAAGAGAACCCCCTGATAAACCCTTAACAATCAACACCTTACCTTGGTGCGCTTAATGAACCTTATGTTGAATTATGGTTAAGTAGTCGATTTTATGGTTGGAAGTGCCTGTTTGCAGTAAAATGCAGTTCATTACCTTTAACCACTGGAACTAGACATGGCTAATGAAGATCTCCCCTCTGGGTGCAAACGCTGTAAAGGATGCAATCAGGTTAAACCCTTCGAAGAATTCGGTAAGGAACTTAAGGGTAAGTTTGGCCTTAAAAGTAAATGCAAGTTGTGCATTAGCGATAAAAACAGAAATTATGCTGCCGGTTCCGGTGCAGGTGTAAAACTCCAAAACAATAAAAAATACCAGACCGAGCATAAGAGTGAACTGGCAGAAAAGATGAGAGTAAGACGGGCAAAGAAAAAATTTGGAGATAACTATGAAGCATATCTAGCATCTTTAGAAAGGATTAAAAACCTCTGATAATTACATAACAACCTTAGCCAATAAGACACAAAGATTATGTATTGTTGCTTTTATTTCAAAGCATCAACTTTATTGAAAAGTTACGCTATACACTGTGCAATTTATTATGCTGATTTAATTTGGTGATTATATGAGTTGTCATGACAGAGACATCAATAAGATCCTTCAATCATTCACTCACTTAATGGTTGAAGCAAAAAAAAGCATCTTTCATTCAAAATCAATGAAGGTTCAAGGTCTTCAGTTAGTAGATGAGTTATACATCCGTGCCCGGACGGGAAAAATGTCATACCTCGGTTCGTCGGTACTGGTAGTCGCAACCATTTCAGTGAAGACCCCAGGCAAAGGATTTTTCAGACAGTTACTCTCGAAATTAAAAGAAGCAGCTGAGACAAATAACTACATCTTAAAGGTTGAGAATGTCATCAGCACCGAACTTAGGGAGTTTCTTATCAGAGAGGGTTTTTCATTTCCTGGTGAACGGTGGATGTGCGGTTCCGGCTACTGGGCTCCATCATCACTTAGGCTTAATGACCAATTAAGCACCCTCCCCGTCTAATATGAGGCCGTAAATGTTCATAACCCCTGAAGTTGCTTATGTCTGCGAGCTGTTACATAAATATGATGTACTTCCACTCGAATGTGATGGTCATACTATGGTTGTAAGTTGCCTGCTAGATAGATTCTGTATACCGCACCAGCGCATCGTTGGAGAAGTAACGTTGGCTGGAACTGGCCAGATAATTCGACCTCATCTGTGGATAGAGTATGACGAATACATAATAGATTACCGCCTCCGCATGTGGGCAAGGAAAACCGAAGATAATGTTAGTCTAGTGCCTCATGGCATCTTTATCGAAGATAAAAGTCAGGCAATTTACACTGCTCAAAGAATTGCAAATAAAGCCATGATATCAGACTCGATAATTGATTTTATGACAGATGGGTTATGGACTAAGATTCTCCTAGAAATCCCTGGTAAAAAAAGAATTACATAAAGCAGGAGGATTAAGTTTGTTCATAAAGTTTTTCTTCACTGACACTCAAAGCAAAGATGTCTTTTTCCAAGCACCAATCTTAGAAAATATTTGCTTTTCTACTGACTCAAGTTGGTTCATTAAAAGATGATAGTTGAATCGCCACGGATAATCTAGACACTTCCGAGCCGTTGATAATACTGGTTTTCATATTCTGTCGGTGAAATCTGATCGCTAGAACCATGCCGACGCTTACTGTTATAAAACATTTCGATGTAATCAAAAATATCGCTGCGGGCTTCTTCCCGCGTTCCGTAGATCTTTTTCTTTATCCGTTCGCGTTTCAACAATTGGAAAAAGCTTTCTGCAACCGCATTATCATGGCAGTTACCGCGACGGCTCATGCTGCCCTCCAGGCCGTGTGATTTCAGGAACGACTGCCACTCATGGCTTGTGTACTGACTGCCCTGATCCGAATGAACCAGCACCTGTTTTTGGGGATTACGCCGCCATACAGCCATCAGCAGTGCGTTCAGGACAATGTCCTTTGCCATCCGGGATTGCATGGACCAGCCGATAATTTTGCGTGAGAACAGATCAACAACCACGGCAAGATACAGCCAGCCTTCGTGGGTTCTGATGTAGGTTATATCCGTTACCCAACGCTCATTCGGAGCATCCGGATTGAACTGTCGCTGGAGCCTGTTGGGCGACACGATACTGGCCTCGCCTTTACGTGCCCGCGGGCTCCGGTATCCGACCTGAGCCTTTATCCCGACACGTTTCATCAGTCGCCAGACTCTGTTCACTCCGCACTGTTGCCCGCTGTCCCGCAGATCCAGATGGATTTTACGATAACCATAGACGCATCCCGATTCCAGCCAGAACTGTTTAATCTGTCCTGTCAGTCTCAGGTCTGCCTGATGGCGTTGTGAATGCGGCTGCTGAAGCCAGGCGTAAAAACCACTGGGATGAACATCCAGCACCCGACAGAGCAGGCGAACAGGCCAGCAACAGGAGTTGTCACGGATAAAGGCGTACCTCAGTCGGACAGCTTTGCGAAGTACGCCGCTGTAGATTCAATTGGTCAACGCAACAGTCATGTGAAAACATGTAGTTGCGGAGGATTGTTGAATGAGACGAACATTTACAGCAAAGGAAAAAACATCTGTTTTTGAACTGTGGAAGAACGGAAAAGGCTTCAGTGAGATAGCTAATATCCTGGGTTCGAAACCAGGGACCATCTTCACGATGTTAAGAGATACTGGCGGCATAAAACCCAATGAGCGCAAGCGAGCTGTTGCTCACCTGACGCTGTCTGAGCGCGAGGAAATACGAGCCGGTCTGTCAGCTAAAATGAGCATTCGAGCCATCGCTACAATGCTGAATCGTAGCCCTTCAACAATCTCACGTGAAGTTCAGCGTAATCGTGGTAGGCGCTATTACAAAGCCGTTGATGCGAATAACCGGGCCAACAGGATGGCTAAAAGACCAAAACCGTGCTTACTGGATCAGAATATGCCGTTGCGAGAGCTTGTTCTGGAAAAGCTTGAGATGAAGTGGTCCCCAGAGCAAATATCAGGATGGTTAAGGCGAACGAAGCCGCGTCAAAAAACACTACGAATATCACCTGAGACAATTTATAAGACGCTTTACTTTCGTAGTCGTGAAGCGCTACACCACCTGAACGTACAGCACCTGCGCCGATCGCACAGCCTCCGTCATGGCAGGCGCCATACTCGCAAAGGTGAAAGAGGCACTATCAACATAGTGAACGGAACGCCAATCCACGAACGTTCCCGGCATATCGATAACAGACGCTCTCTGGGACACTGGGAAGGCGATTTAGTCTCGGGTACAAAAAACTCCCATATAGCCACACTTGTAGACCGAAAATCACGTTATACGATCATCCTGAGACTCAGGGGCAAAGACGCTTTATCAGTGAATCAGGCTCTTACAGATAAATTCCTGAGCTTACCACCTGAACTCCGGCGATCACTGACATGGGACAGAGGAATGGAGCTGGCCAGACATCTGGAATTTACTGGCAGCACAGGAGTTAAAGTTTACTTCTGCGATCCTCAGAGCCCCTGGCAGCGGGGAACAAACGAAAACACTAATGGGCTAATCCGACAGTACTTTCCCAAAAAGACATGCCTTGCCCAATATACTCAATATGAGCTGGATCAGGTTGCAGCTCAGCTAAACAACAGACCGAGAAAGACACTGAAGTTCAAAACACCTAAAGAGATAATTGAAAGGGGTGTTGCGTTGACAGATTGAATCTACAGCGGCTTTTTTTAATATGTCCCGTTCGTCGGTAACCCGTTTCAGCTCTTTCTGGAGACGGCGGATCTCGGCCTGAGCATCTGACTGTTCTTTATTAGTGGAAGAATCCGGACCGTACTTCTTTATCCAGGCATAAAGGCTGTGGGTGGTGATATCGAGACGTGTTGCAACGCTGGCAACAGAATAACCGCGATCAACAACCTGTTTGACTGCTTCAATTTTAAACTCTTCGGGATAACGCTTACTGCTCATGGGCACCTCTCTTTAAGCCATCTTAAATGACTCTGAGGTGTCTGTTAAACCCGTGGCGATTCATACTGAGTGAGGAATTGAGCAAGATCAACACCCTCATCAGACGTTAACGACCTGGATGTCTGAACCTTTAATAACCTTACAAGGTTATCTATGGCGGTCTGAATAGGAAGAAGTTCTATCTGAGGAACCTTCAAAAAATCAGCTATGATAATACCAAGTAACTGGCTCTGATCGTTCATGAAATTATGGATATAAAGAAAGTGTGAGTCACCGAATCTTTCAGCAGAATCATACTTAAAATTCCATTCATTCAATACTGCACTGTACTTCATTTTATTCATGGTTAGCTCCTCTTTATATAAAAAAAGATTAACGCAACATTCATCGGTGACGAAATTCTAAGACCCGTTAATTTCGCCCCCTATTGGGGTCATAAAAAATTGTCACGCTACGGCCTGTCTGGCAGAATCCCCTGAAACCGATTTGCGATAAGTAACCCTGATGAAAAACCTCATTAATGATGTTGCGACTGAAGCACGGGCATTACTGAACGGTATCCTCGCTGACTGTGATACCGATGACACAACGGGCACATGCCTATTTGCCAGTCTGCTATTAGCTCGTCTGGCACATAGCAAAGGGTTATCAGCTGTGATTAGAGGTGGCGATGGGAAATCTGACGGCGGGTTATTCACTATGTATGGCGGGTTCGGTCATTACTGGTGTGAGATCTCCAACAACGATGAATTCCATATTGTTGATATATCGGCAGATCAATTTGGCTTCGAAGGAGTTATCGTTAAGAACATCAAAGAGGTAGAAGGCTGGCCACGTTACATCCCTGGAAACCAGGATGTCGTAAATGCTGGAGTTGAGGAGCTCTTCAACCACGGATACTAAATGGTCGAGTCTAAGTGCGATTTATACACCTCAAAACGCCCCCATTCTCGATTCAAGAATTATTGATTTACAAGTAATATCAGAAATATTTAGTTCACTCTAAGGCAAGTGAATGAAGAAGAAATTACCGTCATGGTCACCAGCTGAAGATCTGAAGCTTATAAAAGGGCTTAAGGATGGTTACTCATTTGCAGCGCTTACGTCCATTCTTGGATACAATGAAAGGATAATCCAGTTAAGATGTATCGAGTTGGATTTATACCTTCTCATAAGAGAAAATCTCTCCGAGCCTAACGAAATTACCCTCAAGCCTAACTCTTCAATCAGAGTGCCACCGGCTGAACCAGCTTCAGGTATAACTCTTAAAACCCTGCTAGATAATGGATGGGTAGCACACTGCATAAATGGTGAAAATGTTCTGTACTCTCCAGAATGGTGGCGAACAAGAAACACAAGCCTGTTAGTACCCGAAGATGAGGATACTGATCAGCTACATAAGAAAACATCTTCACACCTCATTACCGGTAAACCGTGGACTCCTGACGATACTCGGGTCTTACTTAAGGCGATACAACATGGTATCAGTAAAACGGCACTTGCCGAGCTTACCTTAAGAAGCCATCAATCCACTCTTCAGCAACTTATAGAGCTTGGAATGATTACCGTGGGCGCTGAAGACGATTCATCTAGTACGGTTATATGGTTAAATAAAAAAATAAGTTCTGCGAAATTATCAAAAAAACGTTTTCTTGATGTCCTGCCACTAATCGAATTCGGCTGGCACATTGATGGATTCGACCTTACCGCCCCAGATTGGTGGAGCAAGCATATAGTGCTTAATGAAATTATCTATGAAACCGTACCAGATAAAACCATTTCAAATTACCCGGCCAGAACTGACATTGATTGTGATAGTGAAAAACCACAACAAATTAAGGAAAGATCAGTGCCTGAACGGAACCAAAGAGAACCACAAAAACCAGCCAAATGGGTATGTGGAAACTATAAGTTTTTAATTACACTTCTATCTGAGCATCGTTCAATAGAAGTGATTGCCAAGAAAATGAATAGGACAGATGGCGCGATTAGGTCACGTCTACAGCATATCGGTATAACGCGTTACGAGAAACCAACAAAACCTGGTGAAAAAGGAAGTGTCATTAAAGCTACATCAATTTCTACAGATATCTTCAGAAACCAGCCATTTTTTGTGAAGAGATTACTCATAGATGCCGGATGGTCTGAAAAAAACAATGAATTGCATTGCCCGGTCTGGTGGAGCAATTATCCACACAACGTTTAACGGGCTTAGTCACGAACTCTACCCTGGAGAACTATATGTTTGATTATTTTAACAGACCATTTGACACTTTCGACTGGGCGCTGATTATAGGATGCGGAATCCTTTTTGTCGGGCACTTTATCTGGAAAATCTTCTTCAGCGATGAAGGCCGTAGGAAAATTGATAATGAAGCGCCGCCTCCAATCATGACTCAGAAAGTAGATGATGAAACGGATGGTAAATAAGCACACAAAAATAAAACGCCCTTAAGTTAGGTAATGACTCCAACTTAATGATAGTGTTTTATGTTCAGATAATGCCCGATGACCTTGTCATGCAGCTCCACCGATTTTGAGAACGACAGTGACTTCCGTCCCAGCCTTGCCAGATGTTGTCTCAGATTCAGGTTATGTCGCTCAATGCGCTGAGTGTAACGCTTGCTGATAACGTGCAGCTTTCCCTTCAGGCGGGATTCATACAGCGGCCAGCCATCCGTCATCCATACCACGACCTCAAAGGCCGACAGCAGGCTCAGAAGACGCTCCAGTGTGGCCAGAGTGCGTTCACCGAATACGTGCGCCACAACCGTCTTCCGGAGCCTGTCATACGCGTAAAACAGCCAGCGCTGGCGCGATTTAGCCCCGACGTATCCCCACTGTTCGTCCATTTCCGCGCAGACGATGACGTCACTGCCCGGCTGTATGCGCGAGGTTACCGACTGCGGCCTGAGTTTTTTAAATGGCGGAAAATCGTGTTGAGGCCAACGCCCATAATGCGGGCGGTTGCCCGGCATCCAACGCCATTCATGGCCATATCAATGATTTTCTGGTGCGTACCGGGTTGAGAAGCGGTGTAAGTGAACTGCAGTTGCCATGTTTTACGGCAGTGAGAGCAGAGATAGCGCTGATGTCCGGCGGTGCTTTTGCCGTTACGCACCACCCCGTCAGTAGCTGAACAGGAGGGACAGCTGATAGAAACAGAAGCCACTGGAGCACCTCAAAAACACCATCATACACTAAATCAGTAAGTTGGCAGCATCACCCGCAGCTCATTATGCCCCTGCTTTTGGCAACCTGGCATACTGCTTCAATATCAACTAATTCCAACAGTGGGTTAGTGGGCGTTTCGATCCAGATTAGACCTGTATTCTCTTGAATATGGCGCTCTACTGACGCCAGATCATTAAGATCGACATAACTGAATGTCGTACCTGAAGTTTGTTTACGCAGACGTTCAAACAACCGATAAGTACCGCCATAGACCCCTTTCATTACTAATACATGGGAATCCTTAGGTAGCAATTCCAATATAAGTGCAGTTGCTGCCATACCGGAAGCGGTTGCCGTAGCATAGATACCTCCTTCCAACTCAGCCAAGGCGGTTTCATATGCATATCTTGTCGGGTTACTGCAACGGGAATAACAAAACTCCCCTTCTTCGCCTAAATTTGGCTGAATGAAGGAACTGGCGGTAGTAATCGGTGGAAAAATAGCATTATTGCCCCGGTCAACTTGATCTCCGGCATGGATAACCAGAGTCGCGATCGATTTTGATTTGCTCATTATTTGTCCCTTTAAATTTTAACGATAGCCCGCCGATCATTATTAATAATGACGTTAGGCCACGCGGTTAAACCGTAATATTTATTTACGTGTCATTATACTGATAATTTCTTTATCTGTTTGCCTCATTGGCGATAACACTAATTTACATAAATTATTGATAGAACCTTCAACATCGCAGGAAACAATGCCATCACGCTCCCCTGCAACACTATTTTGTTGCGCCATCAACACCGACTTAAATGCACAGGCGGTAGCGGTAGACACTTTCATGGCACAACTATTTGATGCACCATCGCAAATAATGCCACTAATATCACTGATCATATTACTGACCGCGTAGGAGATAGTTTGAAAATCTTGGGTCAATAACCAACTCATACCTGCCGCCGCCCCCATTGCTGCCGTTGACGCCGCACACAATGCAGACAATCGGGTATAACGCATATGAATTGAGATTGCGGCTAGATGGGCCAACGCTAATGCCCGGGCCAGTGTTTCATCATCTGTATTAAGATGTCGGGCAAGTGTCACTACCGGCATTGTCACGGTAATCCCCTGATTACCAGAGCCATAATTTGACATCGCGGGTAAGGGTGCGCCGCCCATACGGGCATCTGATGCCGCAGTGGTGTTGATCAACATTTGACTCAGTAAGTCAGTGCTGATAAAGCCATTTTTTCTGGCTTGCGACAACGCGCCACTCACGTTCAAACCATAGTTCTTCCTTTGCCCCTCGTCAGAAAGCGCGGTATTAATCTCAGCACTTTTCAGCATAAACATGATGTCTTTAGCGGCGACATCGGTTACAAATTTAAATGCGTCGTTAAGGGAAAATTCGGGTAGTACCCCACTATCATTGGCGGCAATTAGGTCTCGGACTAATATTTGCTTTATATTATTAATATAAACTTCAGTGACATTAGTATGGCTACCTTGAATCACTACCCGGCACTGATCACTAAGACTATATAGCGTAATATCGATAAAAATAAAATCCGTAGCATCTACTGCGTTTAGACACACGTTACCTGATTCATTAAATATATAGGCTTCGGTAATTTGTGTCGCAGTAATATCTTTTAATACTTCTAAATCGGCATCCGCGTTACCACCAATAGCCCCTATTGCCGCCGCAAGAGTGACTCCGCAATAGCTTGTTCCCGGAATAGTGACTCCCATCGCATTTTTATACAGATTCTCCGATATATTCCCCGTTATTTTTAATATCGGTGCGTTGAGATATTTAGCAGCCACTGCGGCAGCATACGCAATAGCAATAGGCTCAGTACAACCTAATGAAAGTTTCACTTCCTTTTTCAACCAATCGAGTAATTGTTGATGTGTTATTTTTTGCATTTGAAGTAATTAATCAGTGATTTGGATTATTTTTATCTTAGGGTTTTACGGGGAGAAATACTTTTCCTATTTTCTTGTTGTTTTTAATGCTTGGAGAATATTGTTCTCTTTAACAAAAAAGATAACCACAGAACAATTTAAATAAAAACATATTAAAAACAATGAAATAGATAACTCAAACACCATTAATCCCTTACTCAATGAGATACTAATCACAAAACAATAAAGAGAATATTTTCCCCTTAGACGCAATTATTCGCCTTGAATCATTAAACTAGACGATAAAAAAGGCGAGTTAGCTACTGCCAACTCGCCTCAGATAAAACCAACCGGTGCTGGTTTAGATATCAACCCTGCGCAGGGGATTGCTGCATCGTCCAGTTGAGCACTTGAGTGGCTAACTGGTCACTGGCCAGGCCAAAGGCCTGAACCACCTCGTTCATCTCGTTACCTTTTATCGGTTGGCGAATGTCAAACTGGCGAGTCGCAATAATCCTACGATCTGAAATTCTTACCAGCCGAGCATCAAAACGGATCAGCACTTCGCTGCTACCAACATGGTATACCCCTTGGAACGCGGACAGATCACCACTCAACTCCACATCAGCCTGCAAGCTATCATCGTCGCTACTGACTGCACGGATTCGCCCATCGCTACGGAACGCCTGAATAAGACGATTGCGCACCAAAATCGGCGCCGAATCACTCCAACGGGAGTTTTTATAAACCGCAATCTCCTGGCCCTGAGGCTGCACCGCTATGCGTGAGCTATTAAGAAACTGGTTCGTCGCCGGTTGTGAAACCCGTAATGACCAGTTTACTGTCTGCGCGTGTGGCACACTGACTGCAGGTGGCACCGGCAGAAGATAAACTTGTGATACAGGGGCCGAAGGTAAAATGGTGCAGGCAGAGAGCAGTATCGCCCCCCCGGATATCATCAATAGCCACACGCGGCGGCCTGCATAGCGCATCACATTAAAAGAGAGCATTAAGGCGTAAACTCCTGTGTTCTTTCACGGCCGCGCAACAAGGCCGCTGGGTTTTCTTCCAAACGAGAAACGGCGGCACGTAATGTCGCTAATGTTCTGCGCAGCTCATCTACTGCCGGCCCCAGCTCATTCATCCCTTGCATCCCGTTATTGAGTGAGGTTTTATTTTCACTCACCAATTTATTGAGGATGGTACTGGTATTTTGCAACGATGCCATGGTTTTGGCGGCATCACTGACCAGTTGTTTCCCCTGCCCATCCATTAAGCCGTTAGCATTACGCAGCAGGCGATTGGTTTGAGTCAGTGTCTCATTAGCCTGTTTACTGGCCTGCGCCAACTGCTGCAACAGGGTACGGAGATCACCACGTTGATCAGCCACAGTTTGGGTGACCAGCGCGAGATTATCCAGTGTCGTTACTAGGCGCTGCTGGTTATCCGGTGCCAGCAACTGGTTCAAACGCACCAACACTTCATTCGCATTGGTCATGAAATTCTCACCGTTAGCCAGTAACTGGCTCATCGGCGAAGGGGTAGCAATAATGATAGGAACCTCGTCATCTTTGCCCTCCAGCAACGGGCTGGTCTGGCTGCCACTGCTGAATTGAATATTTGAGGTGCCGGTAATACCCGCGACGGTGAGACGAGCTTGGGTATCTTCGCGTATCGGAGTAGATGCAGAAACGCGAATACGTGCCCAAACCTTATTCGGATTGTCTCGGTCCAGGCGTAATTGCGTCACCTCACCGACTCGAATCCCGCTGTACTGAACGGTGCTACCCTGTGACAGGCCACTCACAGGCTCATTGAAAACGATATCGTACAATCTGAACTGGCGATCAGAACCGGAATTTGTCAGCCATAGGCAAAACAGCAGCGCGGCACTCACCACAATAAGAGTGAACAAACCAATAACGACATGATGAGCACGGGTTTCCATATTACAACCTCTCTCCACTGTTAATTGCCGCTGCCTGATAAGCAGCCCGGCCACGTGGGCCATGAAAATACGCCTGAATCCAGCCATCATCAGTCGCTGCAACTTTATCCAGAGTATCAACCACCAGCACTTTTTTCTGCGAAAGCACCGCCACACGATCACACAGTGTATACAGCGTATCCAGATCGTGGGTCACCAAGAATACCGTTAGATTGAGGGCATCCCGCAGGGTGCGGATCAAACTGTCAAACGCCGCCGCACCAATGGGATCAAGACCCGCAGTCGGTTCATCAAGAAACAGAATATCCGGGTCCAGTGCTAAGGCACGGGCTAGCGCAACACGCTTGACCATACCACCCGACAGAGATGCTGGATACTTACTGCCAGTGCCCGGCGGTAGCCCAGCCAGTGCCAGTTTAACCTGAGCCAATCGCTCAGCCTCAGACCGGGGTAATCCGGCGTTTTCTATTAATGGTAATGCCACGTTCTCGGTCACGGTTAGAGAACTGAACAGTGCGCCTCGTTGAAATAATACGCCGAATCGGCGCTCGACCATGGCGCGGGATTGACCTGACAGTGCCATTAAATCCTTGCCAAAAACATGAATTTTCCCGTCAGTCGGACGACGTAACCCAACAATACTGCGTAACAGAACAGATTTACCGGTACCCGAGCCACCAACCACGCCAAGAACTTCGCCGCGCTTAACATCAAGATTCAACCCTTGATGCACGCACTGTACGCCAAAGCAGTTAACCAGATCGCGAATTTGAATGATTGCATCTTGCGTCATTTGGCTCACCACCCCATTTCCATGAAAAATAGCGCTGCCACGGCATCAAGCAAAATCACCACAAAGATCGAATGCACCACACTGGTGGTGGTATGAACCCCGACTGATTCAGCACTACCGGTTACTTTGAACCCCTCCAGACAGCCAATAATAGCAATCAGGAAAGCAAAAATAGGGGCTTTACTTATTCCCACCAGAAAATGCTGCAACCCATTACTGTTTTGCATAATCGACAAAAACATAGTGGGAGAGATATCCAGTGTTAAGGCACACACCACCATGCCACCGAAAATACCGCAAACCATGCCAATAAAGGTTAGCATCGGCAGAGAGATCAATAGTGCCAAGACGCGCGGTAGCACCAACAGTTCGACCGGATTCAAGCCCAGTGTTTGGATAGCATCAATCTCTTCATTGGCTTTCATCAAGCCAATTTCAGCGGTAAAAGCACTGGCTGTTCGCCCTGCCATCAGGATCGCGGTAAGCAGTACCGCAAATTCACGTAGAAAAGAAAATACCACCAAATCGACGGTAAAAATGCCCGCGCCGAAAGTAGTGAGTACGGTTGCACCGAGAAAGGCGATAACTGCCCCCACCAAAAAGGTGAGCAACATAATGATCGGCACAGCATTGAGGCCAATCTGTTGAATATTGGCAATTAATGAGGTAATGCGCCAGCGGGAGGGGCGAAAAAGTGTTCCCAGCAAGGTTTCCAGCGCCAGACCAATAAAGCCCAATAGTGACTTAATATCTTGCCATAAGTTATCTACCGAACGGCCGGTATTAGCCAGCATCTCAAGCCAAAACCGTGTGGGTTTTTCAGACAACTCAGGGGTTAAGTCAGGCAATACATGGCTTACCGTTTCAAGTAATATCCTCCGCTCTTCTGGCAATTTAGGCGCAAGTTCGCGTAAATTTGCTACACGGTCCTCACCCAGAAGCAGAGCTAACAACGTTGCACCGGCGGTATCTAACGCCCCCAGTTGGTTGAGATCAAATACCCCCCCACTGGGCATATTAGCGCGCAATTGCGCAACGCGCGGCTCCAAAACGCAGTAATGCGCCAACACCCAGTCCCCCCGGATATAAACTCTGGGGGGCTGAGCCGCGCTATCGAGATCAAGTTGTGCGGGGGACGTTTGCTCAGTCATTGCTCAGACCTTACCTATTTCAAACTCTAATGTTTCAAACCCTAAATAGGTATATCACACAGTTAAGTAAGAGTAATGACTGTTTAATTAATGAAGTGTTAACCACACCCTAATCAGTGAGGTGTGGCACGCTGTTTGCCCAATTGCCGTATTTTCCTCTCTGGCAGGGTAAACCAAACGGCACTGTTGCAAATAGTCGGTGGTGATAAACTTATCATCCCCTTTTGCTGATGGAGCTGCACATGAACCCATTCAA